>NZ_JAAKTY010000052.1:0-512 GCF_049174875.1 Aeromonas sp. 600948 | reverse complement strand
AGGTGTATCTGCAAACCGTGCTGGACTGCTACAGCCGCCACGCCTGGGGACGGCTCTACACCAGCAAGCTGCCGGTGACCTCGGTCTATGTGCTCAATGAAACGGTACAGTCGTTTTTCGAGGCCCACGAGGCACGGGTCTATACCATCCTGTCGGATAACGGGCGCGAGTTCTGTGGGCGCCCAGACCATCATCCCTACGAGCTGTTCCTGCAACTGGAGGGGATTGAGCACCGGACAACCAAGGTACGCAGGCCGCAGAGCAACGGCTTTATCGAACGGCTGCATCGCACACTGCTGGATGAACACTTCCGTATCAAGGGGAGGACGACCTGGTATGAGTCGGTAGAGCAGATGCAGACAGACCTGGGTAGCTACCTGGCGCACTACAACACCCAGCGGCCGCATCAGGGCAGGATGATGGAGGGACTGACGCCCTACAGCATGTTCAAGAAGGGTCTGAAATTGATACCGAAGGAAGTGCGCTCTAAAGTAGCGTAAACAAGACACCGG
>NZ_JAAKTY010000051.1:0-543 GCF_049174875.1 Aeromonas sp. 600948 | reverse complement strand
TGTGTTGCTGCGGGAGTGGAATTCTACTCAACCGCCTTCTCGAGTCAAGCCTTATTTTCAAAGGCTTTTCGAGGTTACCGACGAGGTTGTTTGCGTTGCCGCTTGCCCTGTCGATGGAGGCGCATTATAGGGAACAGATTCTTTCTGACAACCCCTTATCGGCAATAAAATTGCAAAAAAGGGCACTTTTTTAGTTATTCATCTCCAATCACAGCTTTTATACAAACTTATCCACAGAAGCAGCCTGCAGATTGCTAGAATGGCCGAAAACAAGGAGGCCAAGATGGACTTGCGACTGAGACCCTACAAGGGAAAACGCCCGCAATTGGGCAAATGGGTATATGTAGGGCGATATCAGCTGGCTGACGATGTTCACGCCAAGTGATCCAACCATTAACCATTCACCACTCAGCAGTGGTTTGGGAACAGCGCTTACTTCTATAGAAGAACATATAGGTGAATGATGAGTTGAGGCAGTTGAGGCAGTTGAGGCAGTTGAGGCAGTTGAGGCAGTTGAGGCAGTTGAGGCAGTTGAGGCAGTTG
>NZ_JAAKTY010000050.1:0-930 GCF_049174875.1 Aeromonas sp. 600948 | reverse complement strand
GGCTATGTCCCAATTACGTGTTGCATGGGGCGCCCCAGGGCCTCATACAAACACACTTTGATATTTACGCCTTTTCCGTAACGCTCCAACATCCTGCGCCAACCCAGGTAGTTCTTCAGGTAGTGCGTCGCCACTCCATGAAATCGCTCCATCCACTCTTTCAACCGATGGTGATATCCGTTCACATGCTGGATGTGATACGCACCGACTACCCGTTCGCCTTGACGATTGCGCACCACCTGATGGGTTATACCCTGTTCCTTGCTGAAACAGGCATACACACCCGCCCCATCGCTACACAGCACCGCATCCGGTGACACCAACGGCTTCAACACCGCGATGACCGTCTCGGCATCTATTTTCTCCAACTGGAAATCCGCATGGTGGCCTGCACGGTCTTGTACCACCATCACCGGGATGTAATCTGGCCCGGTTCCACGAGTTCGACCTTTACCACCGCGATGACGTGGTGGACGCGGCAGTCCCCGCTGCCCCTTGAACGATTCAAGGAAGAAGGTCTCATCAACCTCAACGATGCCCTCTTCCCGGGTGGCCTGATGGGTTGCCATCGCGCGCAAGAAGCGGTGACGCCAGAGGAACGCGGTGTTCTTGCTGACCCCACAGCGCCGCGCAGCCTGGCGGACAGTCAGTCCTTCGATGAGGGCTTGCGCGTAGTCTTCCCAGCACTGTGCTTTACGCAATCTGGCCAAGGGCGTCTTGGTCAGACCGGTGCTGGTGCGCAGACACAGTTTGCAACGGTAGCGGCGCAGTCCCCGACTCCATCCCCAAGGCGCCAGCTGGGTAACATCGGCCTGACAATGGGGGCAGCCACTGCATGCCGGTAACTGAGTATTGAGCGAGGTAATGGTGTGGGGTGCAGTGAGCTCCTGCTGAGCAACACGGCGCTGGCGCAGGGTTAACTGGGGAAAA
>NZ_JAAKTY010000049.1:0-1032 GCF_049174875.1 Aeromonas sp. 600948 | reverse complement strand
TTTAGCCTTGGAGGATGGTCCCCCCATATTCAGACAGGATGTCACGTGTCCCGCCCTACTCGATTTCACATCAAGGTTGTTTTCGTGTACGGGGCTATCACCCTGTATCGCCGGCCTTTCCAGGACCGTTCCACTAACTTCCAAGATGCTTAAGGGCTAATCCCCGTTCGCTCGCCGCTACTGAGGGAATCTCGGTTGATTTCTTTTCCTCGGGGTACTTAGATGTTTCAGTTCTCCCGGTTCGCCTCGTTACACTATGTATTCATGTAACGATACCCAAGTTATCTTGGGTGGGTTTCCCCATTCGGAAATCTGTGAGTAATAGCGTCTCTTACCGACTTCTCACAGCTTATCGCAGGTTAGTACGTCCTTCATCGCCTCTGACTGCCAAGGCATCCACCATGTACGCTTAGTCACTTAACCATACAACCCCAAGAAGTGTCGGTGAAACCGGCACAGCTTGTTGTCGTACAACAAGGACCAAATAAAATTTGGTTTTCGCCAAGAAGTTTCCAAAGCACTTGTAACAAATGTTTGAGAACTACTTTTTAAATCAGCTTTCCAGATTGTTAAAGAGCATGTCTGCAACGGCGCAAGGCCGAAGAAAACAGAGTTAAGAATTAACTTCTTAACTCTGCATTCTTAAGATGCGAAGAGAAGTGGCGTCCCCTAGGGGATTCGAACCCCTGTTACCGCCGTGAAAGGGCGGTGTCCTAGGCCTCTAGACGAAGGGGACCCAAAATCATCTTTGCGCTGCGTCAGCAGTGCATATTTTGGGTAATGGCAAGTGCCGAGCCTGCGAGGCCGAGCGCCATTATTCACATCCCAAAACCCAATGATAGGGCTTCTCTCATCTGACCGAAGCCAGATAAGCACTGACGCTTGCGCATCAGGTCTTTGCTCTAACTACTTTGAATCAAGGCAATCTGTGTGAACACTCAACAACTTCGACATCTTAAGGTAAGGAGGTGATCCAACCCCAGGTTCCCCTAGGGTTACCTTGTTACGACTTCACCCCAGTCATGAATCACA
>NZ_JAAKTY010000047.1:0-1130 GCF_049174875.1 Aeromonas sp. 600948 | reverse complement strand
TCAAAAATTGTTTTTGATGTTCGATGCTGTGAGTGCCCACACAGATTGCTTGATTCAAATTGTTAAAGAGCGACGCAGCTTTTGCTGCTGCGGGAGTGGCATTCTACTCAACCGCCTTCTCGAGTCAAGCCTTATTTGCAAAGGCTTTTCGAGGTTATCTACGAGGTTGTTTGCGTTGCCGCTTGCCCTGTCGATGGAGGCGCATTATAGGGAGTGAATTCGTTCTGGCAAGGGGATAATTGCAAAAAGATGGCTTTCGCTGTTCGTTCGCTCACAAAGCCACCAATTGGCATATTAAACCGGCGAAATCAGCTTGCTGCAGGCACCGCGATGGCAAAATCGTGCAGGTTGTCATAGATGGCATCTGCCAGTGCGCTACCCGTTTCGGTAACCGGCTTACCGGTTCTGACCATGATCTTGTGACCGACCCCGGCATTGCTCGCTGCTTTCAGATCGGAAGGCTTGTCACCCACCATATAGGAACGGCTCATGTCGATCCCCAATTCCTGTTGCGCCAACAGCAGCATGCCTGGCTCCGGTTTGCGGCAATCACAGGGGGCGCCGTGATCCGGATGATGGGGGCAGAAATAGATGCCATCGAGGTCCACATCCCGATCCGCCAGTGACCAATCCATCCACTCGGTCAGATTCATGAAGTCATCTTCACTGAAGTAGCCGCGGGCGATTCCGGACTGGTTGGTCACAACGACCAGCAGATAGCCTTTCTTTTTGAGGAGCTGCAGGGCGTCTATGACTCCGGGCAGAAAATGGAAGTCATCGACCTGGCTGACATAGCCAGTGTCTTCATTGATGACACCGTCACGATCCAGAAAAATGGCGGGTTTGCTCACGGAAACTACCTCAATCAATGGTTTTGCCCAGTATCTCACAGGGCAGATAAAGCCCAAAAACAAAAGGGGCGGCCGAAGCCACCCCTTTCATGTGTGCATTTAAAGTATCGATTAAGCGATAACTTTAGCTACAACACCAGCACCTACGGTACGGCCACCTTCACGGATAGCGAAACGCAGGCCGTCATCCATCGCGATCGGCGCAATCAGGGTAACAACCATCTTGATGTTGTCGCCCGGCATTACCATCTCTACGCCTTCCGGCAGTTCGATGGTACC
>NZ_JAAKTY010000045.1:0-1350 GCF_049174875.1 Aeromonas sp. 600948 | reverse complement strand
GAGCGAACCTTCTCCCGAAGTTACGGTTCTATTTTGCCTAGTTCCTTCACCCGAGTTCTCTCAAGCGCCTTGGTATTCTCTACCCGACCACCTGTGTCGGTTTGGGGTACGATGACTTGTAATCTGAAGCTTAGAGGCTTTTCCTGGAAGCAGGGCATCAATGGCTTCCGCACCGTAGTGCGTTCGTCTCGTGTCTCAGTGTTGTGTCTCCGGATTTGCCTAGAAACACCACCTACGCACTTTCACCAGGACAACCGTCGCCTGGCCCACCTAGCCTTCTCCGTCCCCCCATCGCAATTACAAGTCGTGCAGGAATATTAACCTGCTTCCCATCGACTACGCCTTTCGGCCTCGCCTTAGGGGTCGACTCACCCTGCCCCGATTAACGTTGGACAGGAACCCTTGGTCTTCCGGCGAGGAGGCTTTTCACCCCCTTTATCGTTACTTACGTCAGCATTCGCACTTCTGATATCTCCAGCATACCTCTCGATACACCTTCGCAGACTTACAGAACGCTCCCCTACCACTTGCACTAAGTGCAAATCCGCGGCTTCGGTGCCTGGTTTGAGCCCCGTTACATCTTCCGCGCAGGCCGACTCGACTAGTGAGCTATTACGCTTTCTTTAAATGATGGCTGCTTCTAAGCCAACATCCTAGCTGTCTGAGCCTTCCCACATCGTTTCCCACTTAACCAGAACTTTGGGACCTTAGCCGGCGGTCTGGGTTGTTTCCCTCTTCACGACGGACGTTAGCACCCGCCGTGTGTCTCCCGGATATTACTTACTGGTATTCGGAGTTTGCATGGGGTTGGTAAGTCGGGATGACCCCCTAGCCCAAACAGTGCTCTACCCCCAGTAGTATTCGTCCGAGGCGCTACCTAAATAGCTTTCGGGGAGAACCAGCTATCTCCGAGTTTGATTGGCCTTTCACCCCCAGCCACAGGTCATCCCCTAACTTTGCAACGTTAGTGGGTTCGGTCCTCCAGTTGATGTTACTCAACCTTCAACCTGCCCATGGCTAGATCACCCGGTTTCGGGTCTACACCTTGCAACTAGACGCCCAGTTAAGACTCGGTTTCCCTACGGCTCCCCTATACGGTTAACCTCGCTACAAAATGTAAGTCGCTGACCCATTATACAAAAGGTACGCAGTCACCCCGAAGGGCTCCCACTGCTTGTACGTACACGGTTTCAGGTTCTATTTCACTCCCCTCACAGGGGTTCTTTTCGCCTTTCCCTCACGGTACTGGTTCACTATCGGTCAGTCAGGAGTATTTAGCCTTGGAGGATGGTCCCCCCATATTCAGACAGGATGTCACGTGTCCCGCCCTACTCGATTTCACATCAAGGT
>NZ_JAAKTY010000044.1:0-1423 GCF_049174875.1 Aeromonas sp. 600948 | reverse complement strand
GGTACAGCTTTGGTGACGCAGCTTTTGAGATCACACCTGTGAAGTGTCTCGCACCTCGATAACTGTACGTAAGATCAGTATAGTTCGTGGTAACTGACTGCTAATCATGGGTAATCAGGAAAATCTTAGGGAAGGTGCGAATAAGCGGGGAAATTCTTCTCGGCTGACTCAGTCATTTCATTTTTTCAGTTTGAGCCGATTTTTTCTCCCGTAAATGCCTTGAATCAGCCTATTTAGACCGTTTCTTCGCCATTTAAGGCGTTATTCCCAGTTTTTAGTGAGATCTCTCCCACTGACGTATCATTTGGTCCGCCCGAAACAGGTTGGCCAGCGTGAATAACATCGCCAGTTGGTTATCGTTTTTCAGCAACCCCTTGTATCTGGCTTTCACGAAGCCGAACTGTCGCTTGATGATGCGAAACGGGTGCTCCACCTTGGCCCGGATGCTGGCTTTCATGTATTCGATGTTGATGGCCGTTTTGTTCTTGCGTGGATGCTGTTTCAAGGTTCTTACCTTGCCGGGGCGCTCGGCGATCAGCCAGTCCACATCCACCTCGGCCAGCTCCTCGCGCTGTGGCGCCCCTTGGTAGCCGGCATCGGCTGAGACAAATTGCTCCTCTCCATGCAGCAGATTACCCAGCTGATTGAGGTCATGCTCGTTGGCCGCGGTGGTGACTAGGCTGTGGGTCAGGCCACTCTTGGCATCGACACCAATGTGGGCCTTCATGCCAAAGTGCCACTGATTGCCTTTCTTGGTCTGATGCATCTGCGGATCGCGTTGCTGCTCTTTGTTCTTGGTCGAGCTGGGAGCCTCAATGATGGTGGCATCGACCAAGGTGCCTTGAGTCATCATGACGCCTGCTTCGGCCAGCCAGCGATTGATGGTCTTGAACAATTGGCGGGCCAGTTGATGCTGCTCCAGCAGGTGGCGGAAATTCATGATGGTGGTGCGGTCCGGCAAGGCGCTATCCAGGGATAACCGGGCAAACAGACGGATGGAGGCGATTTCGTACAGAGCATCTTCCATCGCGCCATCGCTCAGGTTGTACCAATGCTGCATGCAGTGAATGCGTAGCATGGTTTCCAGCGGATAAGGTCGCCGGCCATTACCAGCCTTGGGATAAAACGGCTCGATGACTTCCACCATGTTTTGCCATGGCAGAATCTGCTCCATGCGGGACAAGAAAATCTCTTTTCTGGTCTGACGGCGCTTACTGCTGAATTCACTGTCGGCGAAGGTGAGCTGATGACTCATGATGAACCCTTTTTCATGGCTCCAGATGACAAACATGATCTCATATCAGGGACTTGTTCGCACCTTCCCTAGTGTTGAAAAGTGTGGCAATGACATCATTTGTTAAGCACACCATCAAAATCCGATAGTTGTAAATCCTTTTTCCCCTGCAACATATCACTCGCTAAC
>NZ_JAAKTY010000043.1:0-1746 GCF_049174875.1 Aeromonas sp. 600948 | reverse complement strand
GGTATCCATGATGGTAGACCTCAAGGTGATGGCCTACTTCAAGATTAGCCTTTCAACACGTAATTGGGACAGAGCCAAAAAAAACCGCCGCAGGGCGCGACGGTGGGGAAAGTGAGTTCGCGTCATCCTGACGGCAAACTGTCGATGCGAGTTCAGGCATGTATCGACGGGGGCAGTATGCCAGCCAGAGCCCCTCAGACTATGTCAGCTTCGCGGTATTTTGTGACAAAGTGTGGCAAGCACTGGCGTGGCCCAAGCTGCGGCTCTTTGCTATGCTGCCCTTTCAAAATATGAGGGGAGAGAAGATGAAGTACCCGGTCGATACCCACACTCACACCATTGCCAGCACCCATGCCTACAGCACCATCCACGACTATCTGCCCATCGCCAGAGCCAAAGGGATCAAGCTGTTCGCCACCACGGATCATGGCCCCGAGATGGCCGATGCCCCTCATGTCTGGCATTTTGCCAACTTGCCGATCTTGCCAAGAGTGGTGGAAGGGGTAGGGATCTTGCGGGGTATCGAGGCCAACATCAAAAACCTCGACGGGGAGATCGATTTCCCAGAGCGCTATGAGTCGCGTCTCGACATGATCATGGCGGGTTTTCATGAGCAGGTATTCCCTCCCTGCGATCAGGCAACCCACACCCAGGCGATGATCAACGCCATCAAGAGCGGCCGAGTCGATATGATCAGCCACCCGGGCAACCCCGCATTTCCCATCGACATTCAGGCGGTGGTCAAGGCGGCTGCGGACTATCGGGTGGCGCTGGAGATCAACAACTCCTCCTTCATTCACTCGCGCCCGGGGAGCGAAGGCAACTGCCGCGCAATCGTTGAAGCCGCGCGAGATCTGGGGGCCTACCTCACCTTCGGCTCCGATTCCCATGTCGCTTTCAGCCTCGGCGATTTTGACCATTGCCACCGTCTGGTGACCGAAGCGGGCTTCCCGCAAGAGCGGATCCTGGTGCGCTCCCCCCGCGCCCTGCTCGAATTTCTCGAAAGCCGCGGCCGTGCCCATATCCCCGAGTTTGCCGATCTGTAAATCGGGCTCTAACACCATGAGCCAACTCATAAAATCGAGTTGGCTCAATTGACTTGCCGGTCATTTTTTATGAATGTGGAGAGCAACAAGCCGGTATAGCTCAGTTGGTAGAGCAGCGCATTCGTAATGCGAAGGTCAGGAGTTCGATTCCCCTTATCGGCACCATATAAAACAAAGGGTTGGCTTCTTGGTAAAGCTAGCTCTTTAGCGCATTTGCCCAACACCATGCCCAACACTTCACAGTGTATAGGCTGCCCATGACGGGCGGCTAACTTGTCTTGTACGCAAGAGAGAACACCAGAGGAAAATAAAAGAATCGAGGGGGGATAGGATAGGTCTGTTCGATTATGGGGGAAAATTGCATGGAGGGGAGCAGGGGGTAAGGGAGGTCTTCTTATATATGCAATGAGGCTTGAAAAAATCTCACAGAAAATATGACAAATGGCCCCCTCTGCAAGAGTCAATACAACCCCATGAGCATACTGGCTATAGGGGATAGTAATCAGATGGGGGCTGCATGTCTTGAGAGGCGTGAGGGGTAAAGTACCTCTTCTCTATCACCGGATTACTTCATCTTTCACGGCTTCATAGTAGGAATAGTGGGAGTATCGAGCGCATAAGGGTGTAGTGGTCTAATCATCCCGGACACCATTTTAGGTGGTACAGTCGCCACCATGACCTGAGGTGTTCAATGACAAGA
>NZ_JAAKTY010000042.1:0-3162 GCF_049174875.1 Aeromonas sp. 600948 | reverse complement strand
TGCCATCTGGGGATCAGCTTTGAGCAGGCCTGCGAACAACTGGGTCTCAGCCAGCAGGAGCAACAGGCACTGGATCAGTTGCAGCAACAGCAGAGCCAAGCCAACTAGCTTGAGTTGAATCATAAAAGAGAAGACCGCCAGCAGGCGGTCTTCTCTTTTAGTCTCTGTGATAACCGGACGGCATCATGCAATACCTGCCAGCAAACGACTCCAGTTGCGTTTACCAGCGATGAAGCCGTCACGCACGGCCCGGTACTCCAGTTGCAGCTTGAGACGGTCATAGCGCGCCAGCGCCTTGCGCTTGCGCAGCTCCAGCAGCCGCTTGCGACTGGCGTAATAGTGTTGAAGCTGCTGACTCAGCTTGTCGTACTCCTCCTGCAGCAGCGCCTGCCACAGCTCGCGATCTTCCTGCTTGCGCAACTTGGCTTGTGCCCGTTTCAGCTGCATCTGCAGTCGAGCTTGTTCGATACGCTCCTCCGGCGAGGATCTGAGATCCCCCGCCAGACCACACCAGGAGGCGAGCCGGATCAACCACTTGGTCGGATCGAACTGCCACCAGTGAATGCCGTTGCGGTAGTCATTCTCGAACAGGTGGTGAAAGTTGTGATACCCCTCGCCAAAGGTGAAAAAGGCCAGGATGCCGTTATCGCGAGCGGTATTGCGGTCGGTATAGGGCTGACTGCCCCAGATATGGGCCAGCGAGTTGATGAAGAAGGTGGTGTGGTGAGTCATCACCATTCTCAGCACACCCGCCAACAGCAGCATGCCGAGCAAGTCCCCGTGCCACAGGCCGAGCAGCAGCGGCAGCCCCAGATTGGCCGCCAGCGCTAGCGTCAGATAGTGACGGTGCTGAAACGCGATCACCGGGTTGTTCTGCAGGTCTCGCACATTGCTGTAATCGCCATAGCGATCTCCCTGATGCTCACGCAGCATCCAGCCGATGTGGGAATACCAGAAGCCGTGCCCCGCGCTGTAGGGGTCTTTGTCGTTGTCATCCACATGACGATGATGACGGCGGTGATCGGCCGACCAGTGCAGGGCCGAATTCTGAAGCGCCAACGCACCGCCGATGGCAAACAACCACTGCAAAGCGGGGCGCGCCTTGTAGGCCTTGTGCGACCAGAGCCGGTGATAGCCTGCGGTGATGGAGAGACCACTCAGGCAGAACAACAACAGGAAACTGGCCCACTGCCAGAAATCGTAACCGTGGCTCATGCCATACCAAGGCACGGCAACCAGAGCGACCAGTCCGGAGAGGGAGAACAACAGGGTATTGGTGATAATAATCGGGGGTTTAGCCATCTTCTTGCATCCTTTCAGCGAACAGCTGTTAGCCATTTTCCATGGCAACTTCGCCATGGTCAATGGTAAAAAAGTAGGATACAAACCTGATCCGAAGGCGCCTTCGGGTTATCATTTGGCCTCGTTAAGCTGAAGGTGACTGATTTCGTGGGTATTCGCGCTCAACAAAAAGAAAAAACACGGCGTACATTGATTGATGCTGCATTCAGCCAACTGTGCGCCAACCGAAGTTTCTCCAATCTCAGCCTGCGGGAAGTCGCTCGCGAAGCGGGTATCGCGCCCACCTCTTTCTATCGCCACTTTCGCGATATGGAGGAACTGGGCCTGACCTTGGTTGACGAAGGAGGTCTCACCCTGCGCCAACTGATGCGCCAGGCACGCCAGCGCATTGCCGGTGGTGGCAGTGTCATCAGCACCTCGGTGCAGACCTTTATGGAGTTTGTCGAGAACAACCCCAACATCTTTCGGCTGCTGCTGCGGGAACGCTCCGGCACCTCGGCCGCCTTTCGCCAGGCGGTAGCTCGCGAAATCCAGCACTTTATCGCAGAGCTGACCGATTATCTGGAAGCCACCACAGAAGCACCACGGGAAGATGCCTACATCCAGGCAGAAGCCATGGTCACCATCGTCTTCAGTGCCGGTGCCGATGCACTCGACATGACCAGCGAAGAGTGCCGTGCACTCTCCGACCGAACAATTCGCCAACTGCGGATGATCGCCATGGGCGCCGAGGTACAAAACCAGAAGCGCCGTGAACCTCACCCATGACCACAGGATGGAGAACGACATGCCTGAACAGCTTATGATCCCGAAAAAACCGCTTGCCATGGCCATGCTGATTGGTATCTGTGGCGATGCCTCTCTGGCCGTGCTGACCAACTCGGTCGTGCCTTTCTCCTTCTTCCCGCTGATTGCCCTCTGGCTGGCGGCCTATCAGCTGTTCCAGCACTATCGCCATGAACCCATGGTGGGCAACACCCCCATCTGTACCCTGCTCTGCTTCTTTATCGGTGTCTTCGGTCACTCCGCGCTGCTCAAGGTGCAATACCCGGAGCTTGGCAGCAACTTCTTTTCCCTGATCATGATGCTGCTGTTACTGGCGGCCCTCTCCATCAAGCTCGGCCTGAGCATTGGCAACAAAGAGAAGCCCTGATAAATCAACCGAGTGATGGTAATCAGTTGATAGATAAAGCAAAGAGGCCTTCCCGTCGGGAAGGTCTCTTTGCTTGAACTGTACCTGATGAATCCGGCAATCTCGGTATTCCCAACCTAGCCAAACGGCTTGGCTTCAAGATCGATGTGCAGATGGAAGCGGAGGTGGTAAATATGGGACTGCCCTTTAGTCAGCAAGCGGCAGAAGCCTGATTTGACCCCTTGTAGACTCGTTCAAATGGCTGATAAGGCCCGGATATAGCCCGAAAATGGCGGGAATAACCGGCTATCTGGCACTCTTACTTGGCAGAGAAAAGCCAGATATTGGTGGTTTAAGGCGCTAAAAACACCAAAGCCCGGTTATGAAACCGGGCTTTGTGTTGATTCTTGCGTACAAATCTGTGGCCACTGGACAAAACCACCCATAGCAAAAAGGCCTTCCCATCTGGGAAGGCCTTCAAATTAGTGGCGGAGCGGACGGGACTCGAACCCGCGACCCCCGGCGTGACAGGCCGGTATTCTAACCGACTGAACTACCGCTCCGCATTCGGTTAGCTTTCGCTAAATTGTTTGCCGCGTCAGTGAACTGTCATCCTCGCAGCCAGTGACGTCATTCTTCACATCACCGTTTAATTGGGTGCCTGGCAGTGTCCTACTCTCGCATGGCGAATGCCACACTACCATCGGCGCTACCGCGTTTCACTTCTG
>NZ_JAAKTY010000041.1:0-4231 GCF_049174875.1 Aeromonas sp. 600948 | reverse complement strand
TATCCATGATGGTAGACCTCAAGGTGATGGCCTACTTCAAGATTAGCCTTTCAACACGTAATTGGGACAGAGCCAAATAAAAACGGGGAGGCTGTCAGCCTCCCCGTTTTTTCTGGTCAGTTATCTGCGTGATGAGCGGTAATTCGCTCACATCACTGGTTCGCCAGACACTGGGTATGGGAGCCCGGTTGCAGGTAAGGCGTCAGCAGGGGAGCCATCCCCTTGAGCACCTGCACCGGCAGCGCCGAGGTGAAGCGGAACTTGTCAGACTGGCTACCCGGTACATAGGCGGTCAGGGTACCGAAGTGATCCTCACCCAGATAGAAAACGAAGGTCGCGGTGCGGTTGCGCGCCAGCGAGCTGGTCACGTTGCCATAACGACCCACGGTTTCAATCCGGTTATCCCCGGTCCCGGTCTTGCCCCCCATCTGCAGCACAGTGCCATCCGGCAGGGTAAAGGCACCGGCGATACGTCTTGCCGTGCCCCCTTCAACCACCTTGGAAAGCGCACTGCGCAGGGCGGCCGCCACCTCTGCCGGCATCACCCGGGTACCCTCGGTGTGCTGCGGCTCAAACTCGGTCTCGAAGGGCGTCCCCTTGGCGAACGAGAGGTGCTCGATACGCAGGGTTGGCGAGCGGACACCGCCATTCTGGATAATCCCCATCAGCTCGGCCAGTGCAGCCGGGCGATCGCCGGAGCTACCCAACGCGGTCGCCAGCGAAGGCACCAGATGGTCGAACGGGTAACCGAGCTTGGCCCAGCGCTGATGGATATCGAGGAAGGCTTCAACCTCCAGCATGGTGCGGATCCGGCTGTCACGGGCACTGCGATGACGGGTCTTGAACAGCCAGCTGTAGACCTCTTGTCGCTCGTCACGACTGGCCGCCACCGCGTCGGCAAAGGTCGCCTTGTCGAACTCCTTGAGATAGGCCAGCAACCACAGCTCCAGCGGGTGAACCCGGGCGATGTAGCCCTGATCCGGCAGTGAATACTTGCCCGGGCCATAGCTCACATAGAGCTGATTGACCCGCTTGGCGCTCAACTTCTCCCGCGGCAACCGCTCCGCCAGGAAGGCAGCAAATGCGGCTTCGCTGGCTTCCGGCATCAGGTAGCGGTGAACCGCCGCCAGACGTACCGCACTCGGCTTGAGACCGTCAAGGAAGGTATCGAGCTGCTCCTCGGGAGTCTTGCCGCGATATTTGCGCCAGAAGCGCAGCAGATAGGTCTGGCCCTCTTTGTCAGCAAATTTGGCCAGATACTCCTGACGACGGGGATCCTTGTCATCCTTCAGCAACTGGGCACGGTTGCCCTCCTTGTAGAGGCTGTAGCGCACGATATCGCGCATCAGCCGCACAAAGGGCAAGTTAATCGACTCACGCAAAGAGTCACGCAACGTCGGAATACGATTGTTATCCTCGCGGCGGAAGTTGTTGAAGGTGTGCATGCCGCCACCGGTAAAGAACCCTTCGTTGGGGCTGGCGGAGTATTTGCGATCCAGCGCCGCTTCCAGCATCACAGGCAGGCTCTTGTCCTGAGCCGTCATCAGATAGGAGATGGCCCAACGGCTGAGGTTGTCCTGAGAGACGGCAGCCAGCTTGCGCAGATTCTCGACCGGCATCCCGGCATAGTTGTCGTGCAGCTCGGCCACGATCTCCAGATAGGTGGTCAGCACCCGCAACTTGGCGGTTGAGCCCAACTCCAGCTTTGAACCTTCGTTGATATCGAACGGCTGATCGGTGTTGTCGGTCTGCACCCGCACCTTGAACCCTTCCGGCGACTTCTCGAACAGGGTGAAGCTGTAGCGCACATCGCCGGTCTTCTCCGGCGAGAGCAGGCGCTCACCAAACAGCCCTACCTGAGCGGCAAACGTCGGGTCGGCCAGCTGTTGCAGATAACGGGAGATTTCGTTCTGCAACGGCATGTTGAGGCTGGTATCGGCGGTCAGATCCATCCGGTCGAGGTCATAGAGCTGTACTCCGAGCTGACGGCTCAGGCGAGTACGGGCAACCTGCAACCCCTTGTTGTTGTTCACCCGGGTGATAGCCGGGGACTGCAGGAAGTCACGAAACGTAATCTTGGCCTTGAGCGCCGCCTCCATCAGAGGTGGCGTGATCATTCCCTCCTGCACAAACAGGCGCAGGTAGCTGTCGGTCAGGGTAGCCAATGCCTCTCGCCCTTGAGCCAGATAGTAAGAGGGACGGCGGTGCGCAATCATCAGCGAGACGACCTGACGCAGGGCAAGCCCCTGTTCGGCCAGCGGTGTGTTCTGGTTGCGGGCGGGGTCCAGCAGACGGTTCACGTCATCAACATTGGCACCAAACCAGACCCAGAGACCATCTCCCAGACCATGCACTTCACCATATCCCGGCGCAGCCGAGAGCGGTACCGAGTTGAGGTAGGCCCAGGCGACCAGTTTGCGCGCTTCGAGGGTGTCCGGCCCGAGACGATAAGCCCGCACGCTGGCAGAGGCCATCTGACGGATCTTCTCGGTCGGCGACAGGGTCAGGCCATCCGGCGAGTG
The DNA here is from genome assembly GCF_049174875.1 of Aeromonas sp. 600948. Taxonomy (NCBI): domain Bacteria; kingdom Pseudomonadati; phylum Pseudomonadota; class Gammaproteobacteria; order Aeromonadales; family Aeromonadaceae; genus Aeromonas; species Aeromonas sp. 600948. The sequence continues at coordinate 1,709 of NZ_JAAKTY010000041.1, read as the reverse complement.
GCGATACTTCTCCACCTGGGTCGCCAGGGTACTGCCACCGGCAGATTGATCCTGCATATCGAGCGCCTTGCCCACTTGAGAGAGCGCGGCCTTGGCAAAACGGGGCCAGTCGACCGCCGGGTTGGCCAACGGCTCTTCGTTGCTCAGCAAGTCGCGGTTCTCGATAAACAGCAGCGACTGGATGACAAGAGGCGGAATGGAGTCAAAATCCGGATAGTGATGGGTCGGATACTTGAATTGATAGAAAGGTTCTGCGCGGCAATCGTGCAACGTCAGGCCAGCCTGCACCTTCTCGGTATAGGGCACGAAGAAGCCACGACTGGCGTAGTCATAGAGCGCGTCGGAGAAATGCACCTGCTTGCTGACTTCATAGCCCCGCTGAAGCAAACGCTCCTGCATCATCGGCAGTTGCACATAGCCGAGCCGCTTGTCGAACGGGCCATCCTCAGGGAAAGCGATCTGCTTGCTCTGGCCTGGCTCGACCTGATAGGTGAGCTTGGCGGCATAGCGGGAGATCTCCTGAGATTGCAGCTTCGAGGTTTTCATCTCATAGCCAACCAGAGCGATCACCGCCCCCAAGCACAATAAAAAGAGAAAACAGAACAGCCAACGCCACCAGGGACGACGCTTGCGCTTTGGGTTCCCGTCCGAGGTCTGGACAGATGAATCTTGAGATGCCACTTGTGTCAAATCCGTCTGTTCTGATGCGCCCATATCAGCCCCACCATGGTTGCGCAATTTATTGTGTTTCACTCAAGCTTAGTCTTTTCAAGTCAATGGCTTGAAACTATTGACCGCTTTGTAGTGATGGTAACAGGGCAATTCTAAAAAGGGGAGCCGATTGTTGCAGGAGTGGCAGAGATCCGAGCTGATAACAAAACACCGGCCAGTGGCCGGTGTTTCTTAAGCGAAAGCGCAACGCTTATTTGTGAGAGCTCATGCCCTTCAGCTTGGTGCTCAGCTCTTTACGCTCTTTGGAGAGCTCGGCGTTCTTGATGATGTGGTCATCCACGCGCTCTTCATAGTCGGCACGCATGTTGGCGATGATCGCCTGCACATCATCAATGCTCATGCCCGGCTTGATATAGTCGCTCAGGTTGTCGAGCAGCAGCACGCGCTTCTGGTTGTCACGGATCTTCTTCTCGTTATCCGCAATTTCACGCTTGAGTTTGTTCTGGCGACGGGACATACGCACATATTCCAGTACATCGCTGAAGGTGGACTTATTTACTTGTTCCATATCGATACCACTGACTTAAGGTTGATAAAAACTGGCCAAGTTACACCTGGAGCCCGACACACTCAGCGCGGGACAGGCAAACTCAAGATGCCCTTACTCTACCGAGTTATAAACGAGATACAACCCTAATCGCGCGCCATGAACAGAGTTTGGCCAAAAGTAAACCAGTTAAAATGGCCAGTAATCCATCAGATAAGAGCTTGATATAGATAGAAAATGGAGGAGATAACAGGGTTTTAGTTCTCTTCCTTCAGATAAATGCTAACACTGGCTGTTTAACACGCTAAAAACACCAAAGCCCGGTCGTGAGACTGGGCTTTGACGTTCATTCTGGTGTGCAACCATCGGAGTCAGTGGGTAAAACCGCCCATAGCAAAAAGGCCTTCCCAATCGGGAAGGCCTTCAAATTAGTGGCGGAGCGGACGGGACTCGAACCCGCGACCCCCGGCGTGACAGGCCGGTATTCTAA
>NZ_JAAKTY010000040.1:0-5996 GCF_049174875.1 Aeromonas sp. 600948 | reverse complement strand
CCGATCGGCTGGTGCAGGGCCGCGACCCGCTCGCTGCCGTCATAAAGATTGGCCTCCACCGACAGACCGGCCCCATTAGCCACTTGCAGTGCAATCTTGAGACGACCATCCCGATAGCAGGCATCCAGTTCAGGCGTCACCCGCATATCCATCAGATGGCGGGACGGTTTGTGCAACAGGCTGACGGAGCGGAAGATCCCCGACAGCCACCACATATCCTGATCTTCCAGATAGGATCCGTCGGACCAGCGCAGCACCAGCACCGCCAGCCGGTTGCGACCGCTCTGCAGATATGGGGTCAGATCGAATTCGGCGGGCAGGCGGCTGTCCTGGGAATAACCGACCCAGCGACCGTTGCAGAAGAGGTGGAAGGCACTGCTCACCCCGTCGAAGATGATCCGGCTCTGTCCGCTTGCCAGCCAGTTGGCGGGCAGTTCGAACTCGCGGGAGTAGCAGCCAGTAGGATTCTCTGCTGGCACTCGGGGCGGATCGCAGGGAAAGGGGTACTTGATATTGGTGTAGATGGGGCCATCGGTGAGCGGCCGCGCAGCTGGATAGGCGGCATCCAGCTGCCAGTTGCCCGGCACTGTAATGGGGCAAGCATCCACCAGATCCTGCGACAGCCAGCTCTCGGGCACCAATTCGGGAGCGGCAAAGAAGGAGAAGCGCCACTCGCCATCGAGCAAGAGACGGGAGGAAGAGGCCAGATCACCCCTGGCATCCGCTTCGCTGCGCCAGCTGAACATGGGGGTATGGGTGGGTAAACGATTAACACTGGTCACAGCCTGTGTTTGCCAATCGGCACGACAAATGATTTGGTGTAACGCCATACTGTTATTCATCTTTTATAACCTTTTTCAAATCTCTGATTACAAAATGGTCGGTTAGTAACTAGCGGCTTTTTTTAAAACCATCGTTCTACCCTTTAACAGCCCAAGTGGTCCCATTCCCGAGAGGGTAAAGACAGAAATAAAGGTGAAAGTTGCGGCAATAATGCCCAATACCAAGTAGGTTTCACGAAAGCCCATCACCTCATACATAGATCCAGCCCACACAGACATAAACATGGTTGCTAGCTGCTTGAAGAACTGATAGCCAATCAACCAGATAGTCGCACTAAAGCGAACATCAAATTCACTAGTGATGTACTTGAATGTACCGACCAACAGGAATGGAACTTCCAACATATGTAGAGTTTTCAGCAAAATGACATGGCTAACTGTCTCGGCGAATGAGGAGCCGATGATTCGAATAGACATGATGGTCCCAGCGATTAGCAGGGCATTTTTTCCGCCAATTCGATTCACAATCAGTGGGGCAAAAAACATGATGCTGGCGCTCAGTAACTCCCCCATCGTAGTGACATAACCAAAGTAACGAGTACCTTCTTCTTTTGTATCAAAGAATGCGGTAAAAAAATTCGCGAATTGCTGATCAAATACGTCATAGGTACATGCCACCCCGACGACATAGAGGGTGAAGAACCAGAATTTTGGTTGTTTTAACAATCCCATTGCCAGTTTTACGCTAAACCCTTTCTGATTGGCGCCAATACTATCTAGCACTTCACTGGTGCTACCACGACCAGGGTTGATAAAATAGAATAAAACCGCCATTACAACAGCAAAAGCAGACCCCATCCAGAACACGAACTCATTGTTGATGGTAAACATGATCCCTACAATAGAGGCACAAAGGGCCCAGCCTATTGCGCCAAACATCCTTGCTCGGCCAAACTCGAACTGACTGGAGCGACTCACCTTCTCAACATAAGCCTCTATGGCTGGAGCCCCGCCTGCAAATACAAAACCGATGTACATGCCCCCTACGATAGAACCGAGATAGATGTTCAATTTCAGCAATGGTGCCAATACATAAAGAAAGAAGGGCGCGAAGAATACCAGTAGTCCAATGATTATCCAGAGCAAATGCTTTTTCAGCCCTAACTTGTCAGAAATCAGCCCAAATACTGGCTGAAATAGAAGTGCAAATAAAGAAATAGTGCCGAAGACAATTCCAGTTTCAGCCTTGCTGATATCATTGACATCATGCAGCCAAATCGGGAAAAATGGAAAATAAGCTCCCATTATAAAAAAGTAAAGAAAAAATATGGCACCGAACATTACCATATTCCTATTCAATCCAAACAATCTTTCTATACTCATCAAATATCCATCCATTGTCCATAATAAACCATTGACTTGAGAGAATGTCCTCAGACTGCCCTCGCCTCATGACAAGATTACGAACTAATTACGATGGATATTGTGACGTAACACACATCGATGTAAACGATTACACCAGCACCATATGGAAGTATATAAAAAAGAGACCCCACTAGCACAATCAAATAATAAATTTCTGATTATAAAAATAATAAAATATGGAAAATTAAAGCAGCTTCATTAATAGAATCGAAATTATGTAGATGGAGGTTATAGAGATAGCGACCTGATCTCATCAGGTCATTAAGCAGACCATGGTGATAACTGCTCCCCCTACGATGGTGGCCAAGATGATTAGACCACTACAAACCCGTTGGTGATGGGGGGGCAGGGACGCTCCCATGATGCAGACTTGACAGAGGGTAGTGGTGATCAGATCACCGAGTCCTCAGTTAGTTTCATTCAAGCTGCATCAATTTGGGCAACAATGCTCCCTTTCAACATATAACTGGGACAGTGCCTTCAGTTACCCGCGCGCGCCGCCAGTACCCGCTCCACCGTATCGACGATGGCCTGGGTCTGGGGATCGATCTCGATATTGGTCTGCCAGCCAGCCTTGACCCAACCCAGATTGGTGCGGGCCAGGGTCTCGGGGACCAGGTGAACGCAAAACTCCCGCTCGCGCACCTCACCTATGGTCAGGCTGATGCCGTCGATGCCGATGTATCCCTTGGTCAGCACATATTTCATCAGCTCGGGAGCAAGGCGATACCACACCTGACGGTTGTTGGGTGTGTCGATCACCGAGGTAACCTCTGCCATGCCGATGATATGGCCAGACATGACATGACCGCCGATCTCGTCACCAAAGCGGGCGGCCCGCTCCACATTGACCTTGTCCCCCACCTGCAACAAGCCGAGATTGGTGAGACGCAGGGTCTCCTGCATCAGATCAAAGCTGACGAGCTCACCCTCGACCCGGGTGACGGTCAAACAGCAGCCGTTGTGGGCGACCGAGGCACCGAGGGCCAACCCTTCCCCCCACTCCCGGCTGGGCATGCGGATCACATGGGTACGGAAGTTGGGTTGCTCTTCGATGGCCACCAGTTCGGCGGTCCCCTGCACTATGCCAGTGAACATCTCTCGTCTCCTGCTACTGCAAAAAGGGCAGGTTAACCTCGGGCAGAGGGTGAGACAAGGGTACAGGCTGACAAGCTTGCGCCCGATCGCTATAGTGACGCCGTTCACATCCGGGTAAACAAGGAAAAAGAAATGCAGGTATATCAATGTTGTGAAGCGATCCGTATCGCCTATAACCAGATTGGCTCCGGCGAGCAGGGCTATGTGCCAAACGCCATCGCCGCCACCATCCGAGCCCTCAACGCGGTCGCCGCCGATGAGCGGGTACCCGCCGAACTGCGCGAGCAGGCTGCCTATGCCGCTGCCAACCTGCTGATCAGCGATCACGAAGACGCCTGATCCTGCCCCCCGGGGTGGCAACTATTTCGTCCTGGCTGAATTTCAGGCTAGAATGCCTCCCCCACCCTTTGCACTTTCGTCCGAAAGTGCAAAGGCTCTTCCCGATTTCCGCTCTTTTTTACTCTTATCTGATCCACTCGGAGGTGTCAGTGCAACGTTATTGGTCCGAGGCGAAGCAGCTCGTCCGTCTAGCCAGCCCCATTCTGGTCGCCCAGGTGGCCCAGGTCGCCATGAACTTCGTCGATACCGTGATGGCGGGTCAGGTGAGTGCAGTCGATCTGGCAGCCGTGTCGGTGGCGTCCAGCTTCTGGCTACCGGTGATCCTGCTGGTGCAGGGGATCATCATGGCGCTCACCCCCATCGTCTCCCAGCTCAATGGCGCCCGTAAACGCGAAGCCATTCGCCCGGCCGTCCATCAGGGTTTCTGGCTGGCACTGATCGTCACCCCGCTGGCGATGATCGCCCTCTATTACAGCCCGCTGGCGTTGCAGTTTATGGATGTGGAATCGGTGATGGCTGCCAAGACCACTGGTTATCTGCACGCCATCCTGTGGGGCCTGCCTGCCTTCGTGATGTTCCAGGTGCTGCGCAACTTCAGTGAGGGGCTCTCCCACACCATGCCTACCATGGTGATCGGCTTTGTCGGGCTGGCGGTCAATATTCCCGCCAACTACATCTTCATTCACGGCCACTTCGGCATGCCGAAACTGGGCGGTGTGGGTTGTGGCGTGGCTACTGCCATCGTGCTGTGGGCCATGCTGCTGGCGATGATCCTCTATGTGAAGCTCTCCCGTCACTTCACCGAGATCCGGCTTTTCTCCCAGCTGGCTCGCCCCAACGGCAGCCGGATCTGGCGACTGTTTCGCTTGGGCTTCCCCATCGCCATGGCGATCTTCTGCGAAGTGACCCTGTTTACCGTGGTAGCCCTGATGCTGGCTCCTTTCGGTGCCGAGACGGTGGCGAGCCACCAGATTGCGCTCAACTTCTCCAGCCTGGTCTTTATGCTACCCCTCTCCATCGGGGTGGGTGTCACCATCCGGGTTGGCCACAGCATAGGTGAAGGGCAGCCCCATCACGCTCGGGTAGCGGCTCGCACCGGCTTGATGCTGGGGATGGCCATTGCCGCGGCCACTGCCGCCATGACGGTGCTACTGCGCGAGCAGATCGCCTCGATCTATACCGATGATCAGCAGGTGATCGTCCTGGCGGCCATTTTGCTGTTCTTCGCCGCCATTTATCAAATCTCCGACTCGGTGCAGGTGGTCGCGGCCGCCGCACTACGCGGTTACAAGGATACCCAGGCGATTTTCTACGTCACCATCGTCGCCTACTGGGGACTGGGGCTGCCCACCGGCATGATCCTGGGTCTGACCGACTGGCTGGTGCCGCGGATGGGGCCGCAGGGCTTCTGGATCGGCTTTATCGTCGGCCTCACCAGTGCGGCCCTGATGCTGGGGGCGAGATTGCGCTACATCTATGGCCGTTTTGCCACTCCGGAAGCCTGCACTACCCTGTCGCGATCTCAGTAACAGGGCTTGGCGAGCGACAACTCGCCTGCAAAATCAACAGGCTGCGCAAGAACTGGGCAAACAGTCTCCTTTGTGCATATGGCCTGTTGACAGCCTTGGGGGGCATGGGTAGTATGCCGACCACGTCAGCAGCGCTGGCGTAGTGAAGTAAGAGAAAGTGGGTTTATAGCTCAGTTGGTTAGAGCACTACCTTGACATGGTAGGGGTCGTTGGTTCGAATCCAATTAAACCCACCACTTTTTCTGTGATGCGTCCTTAGCTCAGCTGGTTAGAGCACCACCTTGACATGGTGGGGGTCGGTGGTTCGAATCCACTAGGACGCACCATCACAGATTGCTGTTATGCGTCCTTAGCTCAGCTGGTTAGAGCATCACCTTGACATGGTGGGGGTCGGTGGTTCGAATCCACTAGGACGCACCATTCAGTTTGAAAGAAATGCAGATGTGGGTTTATAGCTCAGTTGGTTAGAGCACTACCTTGACATGGTAGGGGTCGTTGGTTCGAATCCAATTAAACCCACCACTTCTGCATAAAGAAATAAAAGTCGCATTGCGCACCCTGCGTCCTTAGCTCAGCTGGTTAGAGCATCACCTTGACATGGTGGGGGTCGGTGGTTCGAATCCACTAGGACGCACCAGATTAAAAAAGCCCGCTAATCGAGCGGGCTTTTTGCATTCTGCCATGCCGCCACTCCCCTGCCCCGCCAATCCGTTCAGCACAATTCGGCAATGGCGCAGAACCTTGTTCCCATAAAAAAGGCTATGTCCCAATTACGTGTTGCATGGGGCGCCCCAGGGCCTCATACAAACACACTTTGATATTT
>NZ_JAAKTY010000039.1:0-10526 GCF_049174875.1 Aeromonas sp. 600948 | reverse complement strand
CGAACTCAGAAGTGAAACGCGGTAGCGCCGATGGTAGTGTGGCATTCGCCATGCGAGAGTAGGACACTGCCAGGCACTCAATTTAAGAACCCCGCTCATCGAGCGGGGTTTTTTATTGCCTGCAATTTATTGAATCGTCTGATATTTGACCTGACTTATTCCTTTCTTCTGTTTTTATTGTTACTCGCTGTTGTCTTTCGGTTCAACGAATAGCCTGATGTTACGCTTTTACGCTTTCTTCATGTAAAGCAGTTACTCTGTATGGCAGGGCTGGCATCGCCATAGCCCGTGAATCCCATGATCGCCTATACGTCGTGATCTCTTGCTTGGGAGCTCTGCTTCCTGAGTTAGCTGCTCCCTCTTTTTAAGCCGCAACCCCATCGTCCCTGCTTTTCTATGACTGTATTAATCGGCCCTGACTTTATTCCGAAGAGGGGTTATTGGTGGTACCAACATGCAGGAGTTGTGGTCGCTGCGTTGGTCCTTGTTGTTTGGGGTAATAAGGAAATGGGAAGGGATACGCGCTGGAGCGTAGAGGTTCGATGTTGATAGGGGATCTTGTGGTGGCTTTTGAGCCTGCAGGTGGGAAAATTAATGGGGAAGGCTAATGTGTTGAGCTCTATGAGGAGTGGCAAATCGCAGGCAAATAAAAAGCCCACGCAACATGGTTGCATGGGCTCGGTATAAATGGCGGAGGAGGTGGGATTTGAACCCACGGATGGTCGCCCATCGCCGGTTTTCAAGACCGGTGCATTCAGCCGCTCTGCCACCCCTCCGCAGCAGTGCGGCGAATATTACCATGCTGATCCGGCTTGTAAATCCCTGTCCGGTTTGATTGCTGGTTAATTGCGCGAAATGACATGAAAAAGTGGCAATCAGGGCGCATAAAGCGCTTTTTTGGCCAGATAGCTTGACTTGAAAACAGACTCAACCACTATAGTGGCCTCTATCATATCCTCTGCAAGATAACGTTATGACTATTAAAAATGCCCTGTTTTGCGCGCTGGCTGGCGTGACCCTGCTGGCGACGCCAGTACATGCAAGCGAGCTGACCAAAAGCGATGTCGAGCAAATCGTTCGCGACTATCTGGTCAAGAACCCCGAGATCCTGGTCGAGATGTCCAATGCCCTGCGTGCCAAGCAGGAGAGCCAGCAGGCCGAGAGTGACAAGGCGCTGATCAAGGCTCACTCCAAGCAGCTTTATGCCAATCAGGATCCCGAGATGGGGAATCCGAAGGCATCGCTGACCATTGTAGAGTTTTTCGATTACAACTGCGGTTACTGCAAGCGGGCCCATCCGCTGGTCAAGCAGCTGATGGCGGAAGATAAAGATATCCGTTACATCTACAAGCAGTTCCCCATTCTGAGCGAGTCCTCCTACTTCGCCGCCCGTGCTGCGCTGGCGGTCCAGTTGGGTCAGCCTGACAAGTACCAGGCGTTCCACGAGAAGCTCTATAGCCATCAGGGCCCGCTCGCAGATGAAGCACAGGTCAAGCAGTTGGCAGTGGCGGCCGGTGTGGACTGGAGCAAGGTGGAAGCCAAGATCAAGGATGGCAGCATTGACCAGAACCTCGGTACCAACCGTGCGCTGGCTGAAGCGCTCGGTATCTCCGGTACCCCGGCCTTCATCATTGGTGATCAGATCCTGCGCGGTGCCCCCCGTGATCTGGCCAGCCTGATGGGGTTTATCAAGGACGTGCGTGCCGGCAAGAGCATTCAATAGGCAGTTGTCCTGGTCGAGGCCCCTGCACCCCGGCCAGATACAGAAAGAGGGTCGGTATCACTACCGGCCCTCTTTTTTATTATGTCCTTTGGCACAAGTGGTCGTCGCGAAAGGACCATAACAACGTGCTCAGGACCCGGCCTGTTGGCCTCAGTAACAAGTATTAGCAGAGTCGTTCGGAGTCTATTGATAAATATTTCACCTTGCAGAGGCGTGTCGTGAGCATTGCTTAATTCCGGTCAAGATTTTTTCTGCTGCTTGCCTTAGAATCGCCGCCCGTTGCAGGAGAAACCCCTATGTTAGTTGATATTTTACGGCTGGTTTTTATAGCCGGAGGCCTCGTATTCATCTTTATGCTGGTGCAAGCCTGCTGGCGGAAGAAGCAGAGTGGATCCTTTGAGGCGACCCCCTTCTGGCCGGTGGCGTTGATCGGTGGGGTTGCCAACTTCCTCGATACCCTGGGGGTGGGCAGCTTTGCGGTAAAGACCGCCTGCTACAAGCAGTTCAAGCTGATCGATGATCGGGTGCTGCCGGGTACCCTCAATGGGCAGTGCGTGCTGCCGACCGTGACTCAGTCGCTGATCTTCGTCGGTGCAGTCGCGGTGGATCCGCTGACGCTGATCAGCATGATGATGGCCGCCGCAGCGGGCGCAGCTTGGGGGGCTCGCCATGTGGCCTCGTTTGATCGGCAGACCATCCGGCTGGTGATGGCTATCTCCTTACTGGTCGTCGCAGGGCTTATCTTTGTCGGTCTGCTGGGGCTTTTCCCTGTAGGCGGCGATGCGATGGGGCTCAGCGGCTACAAGTTGGCGATTGCCCTGCTTGGCAATTTCATCTTCGGGGTGCTGATGAATGTCGGTATCGGCTTGTTTGCCCCCTGCATGACGCTGGTTTATCTGCTGGGGATGAACCCGCTGGCGGCGTTTCCCATCATGATGGGCTCCACCGCCGTGCTTAGCGTCTTCTCCGCAGGCACCTTTATCCGCAAAGGGGCGTTTGATGCCAAGGCGGTGCTGGCGGTAGCCATCTTCGGTCCCATCGGTGTGGTGCTGGCCGCCATGCTGGTCAAATCCATGGATATGGAGATGCTGAAGTGGCTGGTTGCCTTTATCGTCATCTATACCTCCTGGACCATGTACGCCTCCTGGCGGGCGGCGCGTCGCTCCTCTGTGCAACTGGCGGTGGAGAGCGCAGGCTAGCCTGTACCAGTGCCGCTTCGGCCTTGGCCCCCAGAAAAACATAGAGGCCAAGCGCCAGCAGCAAACCCACCGCACACCCCATCACTCCGACCGCTGGCCAGAGCAGCTCGCTCTGGCCGAGCGAGCCTTTGAACAGCAGCAACAGCCCCTCGATGGAGACCGCGATCAGAATGGCGGCGATAAAGCGGGTGATGGTGCGGCGAATGGCGCTGTGGCGGAAGATATCCTTATGCAGCAGTACCTCCTCTTCCAGAATGGTCTTGCCCAGATCGAACACCGCCAGTGCCAGCGTCAGGAAGATGATGGCGCTAAAGGCGCCGAGCTGGTTCTGCTGCTCGCCGCACAATAGCTGGTAGAGCTGCTCCAGCCCGTGCCAGATCAGGGTGGCAACGATGAGAAACAGCGCCATGCTCAGCACCACATAGACCGCCTTGAACCAGGGCATGGCGCGGCGGCGCTCCCTGTCTCCCATCAACCAGCCAATCAGCTGATTAAGACAGACGGTGATCTCCCGTCCTCGCCCCTGCACGATAAGGTGCAGCCGGTTATGGGCGGCCGGTGCCACAGGCTGGATGTACATCGGCCCCTGATAGTGGTCAATGCTGATGACAAAGGGATACCCCTTGAGCGAGGCAAGGGGGGCGCTGAGCAGCCCCTGCAGTAGCGGGGTCAACTCCTCCTGATACTCCTGATAGCGCCGCAGCACATCGATGGGGCTCATCTCTGCCATATGGACCTCGGTGACGTGGGCTCTTGTGGTGAATGTGCAAATAGTGGGCCTGCTTTATGACAGGGATGGCAGGGCTAGTTGCACCAGAGGATGACAAATCGGTGGATGACGAGGGAGTAATGCACCAGAAGTGGGCGTATCGATGCCCTGTCTGGTGATGAAGGCACTGCAATAGAAAAGGGCCCATGACGGGCCCTTTGCGACAACCTACGGCGATTTAGCCAGCCAGCTTGGCGAAGCTGCGTTCGGCGGCATCCAGGGTATGTTCGATCTCCTTGTCGCCGTGAGCCAGTGACAGGAAGCCCGCCTCGTAGGCGCTCGGCGCCAGATAGACACCCTCTTCCAGCATGAGATGGTAGAAGCGCTTGAAGCGTTCCATATCGCAGCGAGTAACCTGCTCGTAGCGGGTGATTTCGGGCTCGTCGGTGAAGAAGAAGCCGAACATGCCGCCGACATAGTTGATGGCGAGCGGGATGCCGTGCTTGGCGGCGGCCGCCTTCAGTCCCTCGGCAACACGAGCCGTCTTGGCGCTCAGCTGCTCATAGAGACCCGGCTCCAGCAGCAGATCCAGCATGGTCAGACCGGCAGCCATGGCTACCGGGTTACCGGAGAGAGTTCCCGCCTGATAGACAGGGCCGGTCGGGGCGATGTGCTGCATCACCTTCTTCTTGCCGCCGAAGGCGCCAACAGGCATGCCGGCACCGATGATCTTGCCAAGGGTGGTGAGATCCGGGTCGATGTTGTAGTGACCCTGAGCACCGCGCAGGGAGACGCGGAAGCCAGTCATCACCTCGTCCAGGATCAGCAGGGCACCGAACTCGTCACAGATGGCGCGCAGCTCTTCCAGGAAACCGGGGACCGGCGGGATGCAGTTCATGTTGCCTGCGACCGGCTCGACGATGATACAGGCAATTTCGCTGCCGTACTGGGTGAAGGCTTCACGCACCGAATCCAGATCGTTGAAGACGCAGGTCAGGGTGTGCTTGGCGAAATCGGCCGGAACGCCCGGGCTGTTCGGTTGACCCAGGGTCAGGGCGCCGGAACCGGCCTTGACCAGCAGGGAGTCGGCGTGGCCGTGGTAGCAGCCCTCGAATTTGACGATCTTGTCGCGGCCGGTGTAGCCACGGGCCAGCCGGATGGCGCTCATGGTGGCTTCGGTGCCGGAATTCACCATTCGCACCTGCTCCATGGAGGGGACGATCTGGCGCACTTTCTCTGCCATCAGCACTTCGATCTCGGTCGGCGCACCGTAGCTCAGTCCCTTCTCAACGGCCTTGATGACGGCGGCTTTGATGGCCGGGTGGTTGTGACCCAGCAGCATGGGGCCCCAGGAGCCGATGTAATCCACGTAGGCCTGACCATCCACATCATAGAGATAGGCGCCATCGGCGTGATCGATGAAGCGGGGCGTGCCGCCGACCCCATTGAAGGCGCGGACCGGTGAGTTGACGCCACCCGGAATGGTCTGGCGGGCCTGTTCAAACAGCTGATCTGATTTTGACATGGATCATCCTTAATGGGATTTTGGTCGTCACACAGGGGAAAGCAGCCGATTGAGACTCGGCAGGCCGGAGCATCAGGAGTATGCTTTGCGCTCTCGCCACCCGGACTCTCGGTCTGCTCCCGTGACAAAAATTTAACGGGCCGACTATAGCAGAAAGCCCCAGCCCTGGGCAGCCGAGCAACGCGCCGGGTGATCCTGATCTCAGCTAGCTGACGATATGGTTTTTCCAAGTTGGTGTAACAAGATGGCGCAACAAGCTCTCTCCTCTGAAGCCGATACCTCTTCGCGGGGGCCGCTTTCCCGCATTATCCGGCAAGACAAGATGCCCTTGCTGGTGCTGCTGCTGGCGGCGCTGGTCGGTACCCTGGCCGGACTGGTGTGCGGTCTGTTCGAATCTGGTGTCCACTGGCTGGCAGAACAACGCATCGCCTTGCTGGCCGACCGCCCCTGGTGGCAGCTCGGTCTGCTCGGCTTTGGCTTCAGCGCCTTGTTGGGATTTGTCGGCTACTTCCTCACTCATACCTTTGCCCCGGAAGCGGGTGGTTCCGGGATTCCCGAGATCGAGGGGGCGATGGACGATCTGCGCCCGGTGCGGTGGTGGCGAGTGTTGCCGGTCAAATTCTTCGGCGGCATCTGTACCCTGAGCTCCGGCATGGTGCTGGGGCGGGAGGGACCTTCGGTACAGATCGGCGGCAACCTCGGCAAGATGGTGGCGGATATCTTCCGGCTGCCCAAGGAGCATGGCCATGCCCTGTTGGCCGCCGGTGCGGCGGGAGGTCTGGCAGCGGCCTTCAATGCGCCGCTGGCGGGCATCCTGTTCGTGATGGAGGAGATGCGACCGCAGTTTCGCTACTCCTTTCTGGCCATCAAGGCGGTGGGGATCTCCGCCATCATGGCGACCCTGATGCTGCAGAACATGAAAGGTCAGGGGGCGGTGATCACCTTGCCTCACTACGATGCGCCAGCCCTCAAGGCGCTCTGGCTGTTCCTCTTTATGGGGGCCACCTTCGGGGTGCTGGGTTTTGTCTTCAACAAGCTGGTGCTTGCCTGTCAGGATGGTTATCTGGCGCTGCATCAGAACAAGCGCCACCGTTTCGTGGCCATCGGCATGCTGGTCGCCGGAACGTTTGGTGTGCTGTCGCTGTTTGCTCCCGCTGTGACGGGGGGCGGCACAGAGCTTATTCCCCATCTGATGGGGGATGAGTATGCGATGGCGACCCTGTTCCTCATCTTTTCGGTGCGGCTGGTCGCGACCCTTATCTGCTTCTGCTCCGGTGCCCCGGGCGGGGTGTTTGCGCCGACCCTGGCGTTGGGCACCTTGTTTGGCGTGGTGTTTGGCCATCTGTTTCATGCGGCGTTTCCGGAGCTTGGCATCGAGCCCGGCGCCTTTGCCATCGCCGGAATGGGGGCTCTCTTTGCTGCCACCGTGCGCGCCCCCATCACGGGTATCGTGCTGGTCACCGAGATGACCGACAACTATCAGCTGATCCTGCCGATGATGATTACCACAGTCGGGGCGACTCTGGTTGCCCAGTGGCTGGGTGGCCGGCCCATCTATTCCCAGATCCTGGAGCGAACTTTACGGCTCGCCGCGCGTCAAAAGCGGGGTGATGGCAGTGCCACGGCCAGTTAATTTTTCCCTTTATCGCCTTTGGCCCCGGTCAGGGCGGTATAGTGAAGGGAGAGGCGCTGCCGTAAATGGCGTGATAACGGGATGAGGGGCTATGTCCAATCTATTGAAGTTATTGGTCGTGTTAGCCGTTGGCGGGCTCATTGGTTACTTTGTCGGTAACCGTCAGGAGCTGGCCCAGAGCAGTCTGTTGGTGGTACAGCAGGAGACGCTGGATCGTCAGGGCAAGGCTATCGGCCAGCTCAAGACCGAATTGGGGGTGAAAGATACCCAGCTGGCGACCCAGAAAGCGGCCTTCGAGCAGTTGCAGACCACCCTGAAGAGTCAGGAGGCGCAGGTGCAGGAGCTCAAACGCCAGTTGGCCTTTTTCGAGCGGATCATGCGCCCCACCGGCGAACAGGTGGGGGTGGTGATCGACAACCTGACCCTGCAGGAGACCAGCATTCCCGGTCGTTACCACTACCGTCTCGCCCTGACCCAGCCCGCCAAAAAGCGGGAGCTGTTCCGTGGTCAGGTGCAGATCCGGGTCGAGGGGAGTCTGGCTGACAAGCCGAAGACGCTAACCGGCCGCGATCTCGGGATGAAGGTGAGCGAGTGGCGTTATGCCCTGCGTTATTTCCAGCTGCTGGAAGGGAATTGGCAGTTGCCGGAAGGCTTTGTGCCGGATCGGATCCGTGTCACCATCAACAAGGATGGCAGGCAACCGGCGCAAGAGCTGCTGGTTGAGTGGGGCGAGGTGATCAAGCCGCTGGTCGCCGCACCGCCTGCTCCGGTTCCCGCTGCCGGTTAAACGTGGTGAATACTTGAACTGAATGGTCGGGTATTGGATAATTTCGCGGTTTCCATGTTTGTGGATCTAATGGTTGTGAGGTCAGTAATGAGTGCAGTAGCAGAAGCCCCGCTGCCCATCCAGATGACGGATGCGGCGGCCAACAAGGTGAAGAACCTGATCACCGAGGAAGAGAATCCCGAGCTGAAGCTGCGGGTATACATCACGGGTGGGGGCTGCTCCGGTTTCCAGTATGGCTTTACCTTTGATGAGAAGATCAACGACGGAGACACCGTAGTCGAGAAGAATGGCGTCACCATGGTGATCGATCCCATGAGTCTGCAATATCTGGTAGGCGGCAGTGTGGATTACACCGAGGGTCTGGAAGGTTCGCGCTTCACCGTGACCAACCCCAATGCCACCACGACCTGTGGCTGTGGCTCCAGCTTCTCCATCTGATCGGCATTATCGGTCTGATGACACGGCTCTCGGCAACGAGGGCTGTTTTTGTTTGTGGGCTCTGGGATGACGGTAAAACAGCATCCCCCCTGAAACAACAAAGGCGCCTTGGTGGCGCCTTTGTTGTTTCAGGATGGCTTAGCGGGAGCTTGCCGCCGCGACCAGCGGGGTCCGGTTCACTGCCTTGCCCATGTAGGCGAGGGTGATGGTCACAATGATGCAGGTGAAGCTCAGCCACATGTAGGGCAGGTAGTCGAGGGTTGCGACTCCTAAAACCCCTGCCATGAAGATGCCGTTGTCGCTCCAGGGCACCATGCCGCAGGTGAGGGTGCCGCCAAACTCGGCGTTGCGAGAGAGGTTCTTGCGCGCCAGTCCCAGTCGGTCGTAGTTCTTGGCCATGATCTTGGGAGTCAGGATCAGCGACACATACATGGCTGAGCCGAACACGTTGGCCAGAAACGCGGTGCCGATGGTGTGGCTGGTCAGGCTGCCGACGCTATTGATGCGCTTCTCGAAGGCGCTGGCGATCACTTCCAGAATGCCGACCTTCTCCAGCAGGCCGCCAAACCCGAGACCGAAGATGATGACCGCGACCGAGCCCAGCATGGACTCCATGCCGCCGCGACCGAGAATGTTGTCGATAAAATCGATGCCGGAGGTGATGGCAAACGGACTATAAGCTGAGTGCATCGCTTTGACCGGATCCATGCCCTGGAAGGCGATGGCCCAGATCAGGCCCAGCAGGGCGCCGAAGCTGATCACCGGGAAGGCGGGCTTGCGGTTGGCCAGCAGACCCAGCACCAGCACCACGGGGACTATGGCCAGCGGGGTGATGTTGAACTGGTTGTCGAGAGCCTCCATCACCAGATTGACCTGCTCCAGGCTGACATTACCCGAATACTGCATGCCCACCACGGTGAACAGCACGGCGGTGATGACATAGGAGAGCAGGCTGATAGGCAGCATCCCCTTGATATGCTCCACCACGTCGACGTTGGACATGGTCGAAGCCAGCACTACTGAGTCGGAGAGCGGAGAGAGCTTGTCACCAAAATAGACGCCGGAGAGCACGGCACCGGCTACCAGCGGCGCAGGCACGCCGAGGCTGTGGCCGATCCCCATCATGGCGATACCGGCGGTGGCGGCAGAGCCCCAGGAGGTGCCGGTGGCCAGCGAGGTCAGGGAGCAGATGATCAGGGTCGCCAGCAGGAAGATGGACGGGTGAATCACCTTGAGGCCGAAGTAGATGATGCTGGGGACTATGCCACCGGCAATCCAGGTGCCGACCAGAGCACCGACGGAGACCAGGATCAGGATGGCCCCCATTCCCTTGGCAACGCCGTCAACGGCTGCCTGTTCCAGGGATTTGTAATCGTGGCCGAGTTTGATGCCAAGCCCCATGATGACGAACCAGGCGATGAACAACGCCAACTGGATCGGCAGATCGAGCACGCTGGTGAACGAGAATGCCAGGGCCAGGAAAATGGCCAGACAGGCAAACACCTGTGCCATGCCCGGTAGTCGGATGTGGTTTTGTTGGTTTTGCATAGATACTTCCTAAACTCTTGCTCGCCAAGGTCACTCCCTCTCGTCCTGTGGATACATCGATCCCGAGGAGGCAACCCAAAAAGAGGCCGCAATCTACCACAAACCCGGCGGGTTAAAGCCCCATCAAATTGGCAAAAATGCACATTTGATTGAAAAAATCACAAATTAGTTGATCTCATAACCCGTTTTTGAGCGGCCTGTTGACACAAGGGGTTACATATGAATCCCGCTTGTGACGCCACTTGCATCCCCAGCAGATGAAGATGATAATTATTATCAATTGTTGATTGGGGAGAAAACAATGCGCTGGATATTGCGGGGTATGATGTTGCTGGTGGCGGTGGCCGTACTCGCATGGGGTCAGGATAAAGAGTACGGCACCTGGAGTGCCGGTTTTCTGCTGGCTGCCTGGGTGATGCTGGAGCCCGGATTGCGGCCCGCCTTGATCTTGCTGCCAGTGGCCGGGTTGACCGGTATCGTTACCCTGCTCTGGCAGCAGCCCTGGTTATGAGCTTTTGACGGGAGCCTGCTTGATCTTCTGCTGTGCCACCTTGAGCGATTCGACCACCAGCTTTTCCATTTCGGTGCGCTTGGCGTCGGTCAGGAAGTAGATCATGTCGACATTGTGTCGAATATAGTGGGCCGGAAGCTGGTTGAGGGTGAGGCAGCAGAGGTCGGCCATCTGATCGCTGTTGAGTTTTTGCTGCAGCCCCTGTTTCTCAATCTCCTTGAGCACCAGATGTTCGTAAAAGTTGTGAATGTCGGTATCCAGTATCATATGCGTTCCTTGGCATGACGATGAGCGGGCAGTCGTCAAAAGCATAGCCATAACAAGGAGTAAAAACAAAAGGCCCATCACTTTCGTGATGGGCCTTTTGCGTAATGAATGGTGCGAAGAGAGGGACTCGAACCCTCACATCCGTGGGACACTAACACCTGAAGCTAGCGCGTCTACCAATTCCGC
>NZ_JAAKTY010000038.1:0-14428 GCF_049174875.1 Aeromonas sp. 600948 | reverse complement strand
TGAGCGAGGTAATGGTGTGGGGTGCAGTGAGCTCCTGCTGAGCAACACGGCGCTGGCGCAGGGTTAACTGGGGAAAAAGGGACAACAGGTGTTGAAAGGCTGGGGTATCCATGATGGTAGACCTCAAGGTGATGGCCTACTTCAAGATTAGCCTTTCAACACGTAATTGGGACAGAGCCATAAAAAACCCGTGTCGTCTGATAAACGACACGGGCCGGATAGATGTCGCCAGCGCCTCAGCTCTGCACGGCAATCTCGTACTTCTTTATCTTGCGATAGAGGGTAGCAATCCCAATCCCCAGCGCCTGTGCGGCCAGTTTCTTGTTGCCGAGCCGCTGCAGGGTCTCTTCTATCATCTGTTTCTCCATGCTCTCAAGGCCGCTCTCACCAGGGACGGGTTCAGGCAGTTTCTCCGGCGTGGCGGCGAGGGGCGCTGTGGCAGGCACATTGAACGCCGCATCCAGATTGGTCACCGGGATCGACTGGGCGGAGACGTGATGGGGCTCCTGATTGCGGATGATGTTGGGGGGCAGCAGGCTGGCGTCAATCACCTCGCCCGCCTGGCTGACGTTGACCAGATATTCGATGAGGTTGCTGAGCTCGCGCACGTTGCCCGGCCAGCGATACCCCTTGAGCAGCGCCATCACCTCGGGTGCCAGACCGGGATAGACAATGCCAATGCGGCTGGTGTGCAGGCTGAGGAAGTAGTGGGTCAGCAGCTCCACGTCCCCTTCCCGCTCCCGCAGCGGCGGCAGGTTGAGGGGGATGACGTTGATGCGATAGTAGAGATCTTCACGAAACTTCCCTTCGGCGATGTATTGATCGAGATGCTGGTGAGTGGCGGCGATGATGCGAATATCCACCGGTACCGGTCGGCTGGCCCCGATGGGAGTCACCTCCCGCAGCTCCAGCACCCGCAGCAGCTTGGCCTGCATGGTGAGCGGCATGTCGCCAATCTCGTCAAGGAACAGGGTGCCCTGATGGGCCGCCTGGATCAGGCCCTGTTTGCCACCGCTGGAGGCACCGGTAAAGGAGCCCTTCACATAACCAAACAGCTCGCTCTCCAGCAGTTGTTCGGGAATGGCGGCACAGTTGATGGCAATAAAAGGCTTGTCCTGACGCGGACTGAGGCGATGGACAGCGCGGGCCACCACCTCTTTACCGGTGCCACTCTCGCCACAGATCAGCACGCTGGAGGGACTCTGGGCGATGCGGTGCAGCAGCCGCTTGAGGGTGCGCATCGGTTTGCTCTCGCCGATCAGCTGATCGATCCGCACATCCGGATCCGGCTCCTGAACCTGACCGGAGTGGGACTGGTGAAACGCCATCAGAAAGAGCTGCTGGCCCTGCACATGGTGTAGCTGGCCAATGATCAGCTCCTGACGGCCTTCAAAGGTGATGATGTGCTGAAGATGACCACTCAGCCCATGTTGGGAGAAGGTGAGCGGACGGATCCCCACTTCACGCCCCTGCAACTGTTCCTGCTGGCAACCCAGATGATGGAGTGCAGCCTCGTTGGCGTAGAGCAGTTGACTCTTGTCATCGAGCAGCAGGCAACCCTGATCCATGTTGGTCATCAGATTGAGGAACACCTTGTTGACCCCGTCCGACAGCCCGCGTGAATCGAGCAACTTGGCCACAAAGATAGTGGAGATGTGGCGCACATAGTCGCACACATCCTGCAGATTGTTGTTGAGGCGCGCCTGCTGCTCGTCGCTGAAGGCCACCAGACTGATCACCCCTATGCAGCGCTCGTCCACCATGATGGGCACCCCGAGGAAGGCGCGCTCACGGCAGCTCTCCTTGCAGGTACAGCCGTCACACACGGGATCATCGCTGGTGTGGGTAACGATCTTCTCCCGCTGATTATCAATCACATAGCGCAGCAGGCGGGAATCCCCCTCCAGCTGACGTCCGAAGAACTTGCCATAGGGCCCGGTACCAGCCACCCGAACCATATCGGCATCCACAATCTCGACCTCAAGCTGCAGCACACTCGCGAGCATCTTGGCAAAGCGCAAGATGGTCGGCTGGATCTGCATCAACAGACACTGGTTGCTCACGGATCTCATCCATCATTCCTTTTTGTTCTTGTTATCCTCCCCCTAAAGGGAGTCATGCTGGCCAGATACTAAGGGATATCAGGGGGAACTACTTCGGGGGGGATCACGAAAAGGGAAAATGATCCGTATCCTCCGTGACTTCAGAGGCACAGATAAAATTCAATAAAAACATAAAGATGAAAACACATGCAGCAAGATAAACCACTCGGAACAGCCAAGCCTGCTGATCTGCGGAATCCATCGACAAATCATGCTGAAGGTGGGGAAAACAGCCACTGAAATGGCATTTGGCTCACGCGCCACGTACCTGTTTCAAGACTTGACACTCATGGTCGAAATCCGCTTTATCTTGCGGCTGAATGTAACTTTGCCAGCGGGCAAACAGCTCGGCCGTCGGATATCGATGCAGACGAATACCGGTGCGATAGAGTTTGGGAAAGAGCGGGTCTGGCTGGGATCTCACGACCAGACCGCGCAGCTTCTCGCCAGAGGGAATGGCAATCACCAACTCATCCCCCTCTTTCAGCCGTATGGCCCCCAGAATACCGATGCCGCCGATGGCTATGTCGCGCACTACCACATAGGGTACCGGATTGAGCAACTCCAGAAACCAGTTGCGACGGCTGCATTCTGCCTTGTAACCACCACCACTGAGGATAAAACGGCGGTGTCTGCGCCAGTCATAACCGGTAGGCAATGCCGGGTCATAGCGCGATTTTGCCTGCCCCACAGGATCAGATTGCTCACTTGTGCTCATCCGGTTTCCCTCACTGGCATTGGTTGAACAGTGTCAGTCAGCTCTTTTTCATACTATAGCTGTCACCCTTAGGCTCGGGGCTCAGGGGCCGGATACGGGGACGACAGATGTATCACGGAGGCAATGTTGGACAGAAATCGCATGGATTAGATGCGAACGACTGTGACTCGGTTCGATCAAGCAATTGGCCAGTGAGTCGCACCGTCGCACCAATGCAATCTGGCTTAGCCGGGCAGATGAAGTGCCAGCCAGACCGCCAGCGGGATCACCAGCACAGAGAGGGCATTGCCGCCGAGCACGATACTGGCCACCTTGTCCGGCTGGCAGTGATACTGCTCGCAGAGCATGTAATTCAAGACCGCAGGGGGCAAGGAAACCGACAACATCAACAGCGGGATCCACTCCGTCTTGAGCGGCAACAGCCAGATCGCCAGCAGCAGCGACAATCCCCCCGCCAACAGATAGAGCAGGTTGCACTTGAGCGCGAGGCCAAGGTGATCAAGCTCTCCCTCCATCAGGCGAATGCCCAGCGCAAAGAGCATCAGGGGCACCGAGATCTGGCCGAGCAGCGAGGCCGTGGTCACCACATATTCCGGCAGCGTAATGTGCAGGTTGGCCACCAGCAAACCGGCCAGCGCGGCCCACAACACAGGGCTGCGCAGCCATAGCCAGCGGGAGGTATTGGCCGAGAGGATAAACATGCCGACCGAAAAGTGCAGCAGATTGGAGAGCACAAAAAGGATCACGATGGCCCCCAGTTGCTGCTCGCCAAACGCCAGCACCATCAAGGGGATACCGAGATTGCCGGTATTTCGGAACATGGCGGGCAAGATCAGCGCTGCCCGCTCAATCCCTTTGAGTTTGAGCAGCGCGAGCAGCAGACCGGGTAACAGAATAACCAGCGCCCCCGCCGCAATCAGCGGCAGATGCTCCGCCAGCGCCAGCGGATACTTGACCAGCGCGGAGAAGACCAGCGCCGGGGTAAACAGCTCGATATTGGCCCGATTGACGTAACCGAGGGCGGCCCCCGGTTGCAATCGCCCGTAGAGAGCGCCGAGCCCGACCACACCGAACACCGGGATGACGATATTGAGCAGGGCGCTGAACATGGGCGGCGTCCGTTACAGTTCGCGGGCCGGTTTGCCCATCAGCACCACCGGATCCAGCGTTACTTCCAGTGCGCCGTTACTGACCCAGAGCTGACCATCGGAAATGGTGCAAGTGAGCTGCATGGTACGCTCGACCATAGCGGTGAGCGGCAGGGTCTGGCTGTCGGAGAGTTCGATGATGCTGAGGTTGTCATGCTGGCTCAGCTTGCCCTGGTTCTGCTTCCACCAGACGGCTGTACCACGACCGCCGTAGAGGTAGAGCACCACCTGACGGGCGCGGTTACAGGCCTTTTTCAGCCGTTTTTCATCGGGTTGGCCCAGCTCGATCCAGAGCTCTATTTCGTCCGAGTAGTTCTTGCACCAGAGCTCGGGTTCGTCATCGGCGCTCAATCCCTTGGTGAACTCCAGTCGCTCGGCGGCGTGCCAGGCAAAAGCCGCCAGCCGGATCATCATCCGCTCATCGGTTTCGGAGGGGTGGCGCGCCAGCGTGAGGGAGAAGTCCTGATACAGATTGCGATCCATATCAGACAAACTGATCTGGGCCTTGAATACGGTTGCCTTGAGAGCCATAGAAAACCTTGAACCCCTGATAAGAGAAGGGTGAGTGAGAAATACGGGCGCCAGTGTAATCAAAATCGGCGGCAGGTTCGACCATCCTGACCAAAGATTTCCCCTTCCCTGCCGGGATAAGTGCTTTAAAAGACACACAAAACAAATGCCAGTCCGAAGACTGGCATTTGGCGGCATGGAGAAGCGACTCACTTCTCGGCGGACTGTACCCCGAACGCATTCAGCAGCATGCAACAGGTCACTGCCACCGCCACGAATCCGCTCAGAAAGATAAAGGGCATGGCCCCGTATCCCAGTACTGTCCAGATGGTGTGTTCAAGAAGACTCATTGTTGTGTCCTTCATCCGGTGAAAGGTGTGTTCCTTCTGGCGGATATTGGCTCCGCTCTTGATGCCTCCATTTGACCTCAATCAGCGGTTGGGTCCTATGCCACCAAAGTGATAAATGCAGGGTTCATTTGCGCTGGATCAAGCTTTTTGGCCAAATATCCATGCAGTTCAAGCAATTACCATCACCAATCTAGGATAGACACAAACACGGCAGAATAAAAAAACGCGCCGGATGGCGCGTTTCTTGGACAGCACAGGCAAGGGATCAGTTGTCGCACAGATCGCTTGGCATGTCCTGACGCAGGCGGGTCCACAGCTTGCCGGACTCGATACCGTACTGACGCACCGTCATGAACACGGCTTCGTGGTTCTTGGTCTCCGCCAGATTGAGCAGAGTCTTGTAGTAGGCATCTGCGGTCTCGCGGGCCTGCTTGTCGGAGAAGTAGTAGCTGCCAACCCGGCTGTACAACCCTTTGAAACCGTTCAGGATCAAAGCGTAGATCGGATTGCCGGAAGCAAACGCCAGCTGGTGGTGCAGGCGATAATCGAACTCGGCATAAGCCTGAGCGTTGTTCTCGACCCCATCGGCACCACGCAGGATCTCGGCGGCCTGTTCCGGATTGTGACGGATCGCCCCGCGGATAAAGATGGTGCAGATATGGGTACGGGCGGAGAGCAGCTGAGCTATCAGATCAGGTACCTTGTCCTGATCCAGACGAGCCAACGTCTCCAGAATATTGAGGCCGGAGGTTTCCCAGAAATTGTTCACCTTGGTCGGCTTGCCATGCTGTATGGTCAACCAGCCATCACGGGCCAGTCGCTGCAGCACTTCGCGCAAGGTAGTCCGCGTCACCCCGATCAACTCGGATAATTCACGCTCGGCGGGCAGAATAGATCCGGGAGGAAAGCGATTGTTCCAGATGGACTCGATGATGTATTCCTCGGCAAACCCAGCTGGGCTCTGCGCTTTTATAACCATGAATTGACTCTGTTGTAATGCGTAAAAAGGCTGACGAATGATATCAAAGCGATGATGGCTGGCAAGCATAAGGTCAGTCCTCTGCTCACATATGGCAAATATAGTGTTGGGAATATGTATCTAATCGCCACGAGGGAGCCAGCCAACCCCGACAAGGTGGTTATAAAACAGACAGATGGGCAGAGATCCATCGGCTATCATTTATAATCGTCACGCTTTTTGATTAAAATCACGAGGAATCAGACAGATAAAGGCCAACATCCGGAGGCACAGGTCGAATCATCCTTGACTGCATAGAAGCAGATCCTAACAACAAAGTTGAGACCCATTATCATGCCAATAAGCCTAGGGCAGGCATTCGCCAAGAACTTCTTGGGCAATGCACCACAGTGGTATAAAAGCGCCATCTTGCTATTTCTGGTGATCAATCCGATTGCCTTCCACCTTGATCCTTTCATTGCGGGCTGGTTACTGGTCGTTGAGTTTATCTTCACCCTGGCCATGGCCCTCAAGTGCTACCCCCTGCAACCGGGTGGTCTGCTCGCGATCGAAGCCGTGTTGATCGGCATGACCTCCGCCGATCAGGTCAAGCACGAGCTGGTCGCCAATATCGAAGTGCTGTTGTTGCTGGTGTTCATGGTGGCAGGCATCTATTTCATGAAGCAGCTGCTGCTCTATGTCTTCACCAAGCTGCTGATCGGCGTACGCTCCAAGATCCTGCTCTCCCTCTCCTTCTGTCTGGTCTCCGCCTTCCTGTCAGCTTTTCTCGATGCCCTGACCGTGATTGCCGTGGTGATCAGCGTCGCCACCGGCTTTTACGCTATCTATCACAAGGTCTCTTCCGGCAAGGAGTTTGGTCACAGCCATGACCATACCGACGATAATGAAGTGGCTGAGCGCAATCGCCAGGATCTCGATGATTTTCGCGCCTTCCTCCGCAGCCTGATGATGCATGCCGCTATCGGGACCGCGTTGGGCGGTGTCTGCACCCTGGTGGGCGAGCCGCAAAACCTCATCATCGGCGAGCAAGCCAGCTGGAACTTCGCCGAATTTGCCATTCGCATGTCCCCCGTGACCGTCCCCGTCTTTATCTGCGGTCTGCTGACCTGCGTGTTGGTGGAGCAGTTTCGCTGGTTTGGCTATGGCGCCCGCTTGCCGGACACAGTGCGCGCCATCATGGAGGAGTACAACCGCTACGAAGAGGCAAAACGCAGCCCGCAAGACAAGGCCAAGCTGATCGTTCAGGCATTGATTGCGGTCTGGCTGATCGTCGGTCTGGCCATGCACCTGGCAGCCGTTGGTCTGATTGGCCTCTCGGTCATCGTGCTGGCCACCTCCCTGACCGGGATCACCGAGGAGCACTCGCTGGGTAAAGCCTTCCAGGAGGCACTCCCCTTCACCGCCCTGCTGGCGGTCTTCTTCAGCGTGGTCGCCGTCATCATCGATCAGCAGCTGTTCAAGCCGGTGATCCAGCTGGTACTGGCTGCCAAGCCGGAGAACCAGCTGGCTCTCTTCTATCTGGCCAATGGGGTGCTCTCCATGGTCAGTGACAACGTCTTTGTCGGAACCGTCTACATCAACGAAGTCAAGACTGCCCTGCTCAATGGCGCCATTGACCGCGCCCAGTTCGATCTGCTGGCGGTAGCCATCAACACAGGTACCAACCTGCCATCGGTCGCCACCCCCAATGGTCAGGCCGCCTTCCTGTTTATGCTCACCTCGGCATTGGCGCCGCTGCTGCGCCTCTCCTATGGCCGCATGGTCTGGATGGCGCTGCCCTACACATTGGTGCTGGGGCTGATCGGCTTTTTCTCTGTCGAATTGCTGCTTGGTCCTGCCACTGAGTGGTTCTATCAGCACGGATGGCTGGTGATGGAGAGTGCGTTGCCAGCGGTACAGCCGGCACTGCATTAATCCGTTGCGACGGTTTCCGAGGGCCCTTTCAGGGCCCTTTTCTTTTCGGTTCCGCTCTGCTCTAATTCAGCCACTGTTTTTTCTGAGAGATCAATGAGATGATCGAGTTTCTCCGCCGTATCGCCGCCCATCGGCTGGCCTGGGGTCTGTTGGCAGCATCAGCCCTGTTCCTCGAGTTGTGCGCCCTCTTCTTCCAGCATGTGCTGGGCCTCTCCCCGTGCGTGATGTGTGTTTACGAACGGTTGGCGACCCTGGGTGTGCTGGCCGCTGGACTGCTCGGCATGGTGGCGCCGGATAAGTGGTATGTTCGCTGGAGTGCCATGTTGCTGTGGGGCTACAGTGCCTTCCGCGGCTTCCAGCTGGCCCTCAAGCATGTGGACTATCAGGTCAACCCCTCCCCGTTCAACGTCTGCAGCCCGTTTGCCGACTTCCCGAGCTGGGCTCCGCTCGATCAGTGGCTCCCCTGGCTCTTTATGCCGGAAGGGGATTGTGCCCAGATCACCTGGCAGTTCTTCGGTTACTCCATGCCCCAGTGGCTGGTCGTCATCTTCGCCGCTTACCTGTTGGTCTTCACCGTAGTGGCCATCGGCAATCTGGTGAAAGGGCGTTGCTGCAACTGATCATCATGGCCGTGTGGAGATAAAAGGGGGGAGCCATTATGGCTCCCCCCTTTCTCGTTCTGGCTGACCGTATTTCTGGTTACGCCCTGGCAGTGCTCATCTTGGCCTTGACCGCGCCAATTACCATGGGCAACAGGGAAATACCGATGATGCCGAAGATCAGCAGGGTAAAGTTGTGACGCACCACCGGCAGATTGCCAAAGAAGTGGCCGGCATAGACGAAGGAGAGTACCCACAGCAGGCCGCCAACCAGGTTGAACGCTAGGAAGCGCGGATAGGTCATGGCCCCCATCCCTGCAACGAACGGCGCAAAGGTGCGCACGATAGGCAGGAAGCGGGTGATGATGATGGTCTTGCCGCCATGCTTGGCATAGAAAGCGTGGGTCTTCTCCAGATAGTCGCGGCGGAAGATTTTGGAGTCCGGGTTACGGAACAGCTGCTCGCCGAAGAAGTGACCAATGGTGTAGTTGACCACGTTGCCCAGCACAGCTGCGATGATCAGCACGGCCGCCAAGGTGTGGACGTCCAGCACACTGCCCACGGTAAGCGCACCGGCGGCAAACAGCAGGGAGTCACCCGGCAGGAACGGCGTCACTACCAACCCTGTTTCACAGAAGATGATCAGAAACAGGATGGCGTAAACCCAGACGCCATAGTTCTCGAACAGCTCTTTCAAATGCACGTCAACGTGCAGGATAAAGTCGATTGCAAAGAGGATCAGATCCATTTTTTCCATACCCATAAAGTGAACGGCGTGGAGTCTACGCCAATGCCATCCGGGCGACAATCACCGGGGCAGCCTCTTTTTTGTCCCGCAGTGCCCACCTTCAAATGAAACCGTTTTTCCGCTTCCTTCGAGGGTGGGAGCACAAAGAGAGAAGCCGAGTATGTTGTTGAAAAGGTGAACTAGGAGGCCTGTTCCAGATCGCTGCGCACTGCGGGGGGCAAACAACGCTCCCAGCCCCATAGCAACACCAGCAGCAGGGTCACATCATCGAACCAGCCCAGCAAGGGCACCACGTCAGGGATAAGATCCACCGGACTGATGCCATAGAGCAGGATAAGGATCACCAGCCCCCTCGCCCACCAGGGGGTACCGGGATGGCGAAAGCCCTGATAGAGACGACGAAGTCGTTGCCAAATCAGCCAGCGTTTGCGGCTCATGATTCGATCAACTCGCTGCGCAACCGCTGGATCTGATCCCGCAGTGCCGCCGCCTGTTCGAACTCCAGATCCCGGGCATGCTGGAACATCTGCTCCTCCATCCGCTTGATCTCTTTGGCAATCTCGCTGGCTGAGCGGACATGGTATTCCCCTTGCGGCTCGGCCGCCTTGCGCATCCCCTTGCCAGGTTTGCCTGCCGTGCGGCTGCCTCCCATGTCCATCACATCGCCAATGGACTTGTTGAGCCCTTTGGGGGTGATGCCATGCTTGAGGTTATGGGCATGCTGCAAGGCGCGGCGCCGCTCGGTCTCCTCAATGGCGACCTTCATCGAGTTGGTGATGGTATCGCCGTAGAGAATGACCTTGCCGTTGAGGTTACGCGCCGCCCGGCCGATGGTCTGGATCAGCGAGCGAGTGGAGCGCAGGAAGCCCTCTTTATCCGCATCCAGAATTGCCACCAGCGACACTTCCGGCATGTCGAGACCTTCCCGCAGCAGGTTGATGCCCACCAGCACATCGAACTTGCCGAGGCGCAGATCGCGAATGATCTCCACCCGCTCGACCGTGTCGATATCGGAGTGGAGGTAGCGCACCTTGACGTCGTGCTCCGCCAGATACTCGGTCAAGTCTTCCGCCATCCGCTTGGTCAGGGTAGTAACCAGCACCCGCTCCTCGACGGCGACCCGCTTGCGGATCTCGGAAAGGAGATCGTCCACCTGAGTGGTCACCGGACGCACCTCGATCTCCGGATCGAGCAGGCCGGTAGGGCGCACCACCTGCTGCACCACATCGCCGCCGGACTTCTCCAGCTCGTAGGGGCCGGGAGTCGCCGAAACAAACACAGTCTGCGGCATCAGCGCTTCAAATTCGTCGAACTTGAGCGGCCGGTTGTCCAGCGCCGAGGGGAGCCGGAAGCCGTACTCCACCAGGGTCTCCTTGCGGGAGCGGTCCCCTTTGAACATGGCGCCAATCTGCGGCACCGTGACGTGGGACTCATCGATGATGAGCAGGCCATCCCCTGGCAGGTAGTCAAACAGGGTGGGCGGCGGCTCCCCCGGCGCACGGCCGGAGAGATAGCGGCTGTAGTTCTCGATGCCGGAGCAGTAACCCAGCTCCTGCATCATCTCCATGTCGAACTGGGTGCGCTGGCTGATGCGCTGCTCTTCCACCAGCTTGTTTAGGGACAACAGCTGCTCGCGGCGACTGCGCAGCTCCTCCTTGATATGCTCGATGGCGCCGAGAATGGTCTCGCGCGGGGTGGCGTAGTGGGTCTTGGGGTAGATGGTGTAGCGCACAACCGTCTGCTCGATAGCGCCGGTCAGGGGATCGAACTGGGAGAGGCGCTCCACCTCTTCATCAAACAGCTCTACCCGCAGCGCCAGCTTGTCAGATTCGGCGGGGTAGATGTCGATCACCTCCCCCCGCACCCGGAAGGTGCCGCGCTGGAACGCCATGTCGTTGCGGGTGTACTGCAGCTCTGCGAGGCGACGCAGGATATCCCGCTGGTTGATCACATCCCCCACTTTGAGATGCAACATCATGCTCAGATAAGCTTGGGGATCCCCCAGACCATAGATGGCCGACACCGAAGCAACGATCACCACATCGCGCCGCTCCAGCAACGCCTTGGTGGCCGACAATCGCATCTGCTCGATGTGATCGTTGATGGAGGCATCCTTCTCTATAAAGGTGTCGGTGGTCGGCACATAGGCTTCGGGCTGGTAATAATCGTAGTAGGAGACGAAATACTCCACCGCGTTGTCGGGGAAGAACTCCTTCATTTCACCATAGAGCTGGGCGGCCAGGGTCTTGTTGGGAGCCAGGATCATGGTCGGGCGGTTCAGGGTGGCGATGACGTTGGCCATGGTGAAGGTCTTGCCCGAACCGGTCACCCCGAGCAGGGTCTGATGGGCCAGCCCTGACTCGATGCCATTCAGCAGTTGGGCAATCGCCGTGGGCTGATCCCCGGCGGGTTGAAACTGGCTGGCTAACTTGAACAATTTGCTCATGAACACTCCCGACACAAAACAGCAGGAGAGCAGTGTAACCGAGGGGCTGGCAGCGGTACACCCGTGCCATCATCCCGCGAATGGCTTGACCACCTCGGACACCTTCTGTATGATGCTCCTCCTTGCCTGATGTTCCCCCGTAGTTCAGTCGGTAGAACGGCGGACTGTTAATCCGTATGTCACTGGTTCAAGTCCAGTCGGGGGAGCCAATTCCTCACCATCTCGGTGCAAGTTATCCACTTTAGTGCCCTCCTCTGCCAATTTTAATGCACAAGATCCTTCTTGCTGCTGACGCTCCCTTTTGTTACCCGTCCCGGCTCGACAGAGTTTTCTCCTGTCGCATCTAACTATTTGATTTTTATACAAACATTTTTCTTCCGGTATTTTTTGAACAGCCCTTGCATCCCAGTACTGGCGCGGCTTTCAGGGCGATGAACAAGTTTCATAAACAGGGTTATCCACAGAATCTGTGGGTAAGTGCAGCAAGCCCTGTCAGGACGCGGGATTGCCCTTGATGGCCCCCGGCAAAGAGTCATTTTGCTGGCTAACCTGATTTTATGCTGTTTTTTTGCCCCCTCAGGAACAGCGGGGTGACAGGCTCTATTGGCACTTTTCAGAGGCATCTTTTTGCCAACCCATGCCCCGTGGGAGAACGGGTAAATATCAAGCTGATTTGCCCCTCAGCCAACCATGGTGGCCATCGGTTGAATCTGCTGAAACTGATCCCCGCCAAGCGGCCGGACAGCAGAATCTAAAATATCGGCCTGCGCCAGAGCACTTCGGTCGCGGGCAGCAGATTTCACTAATTGACAACGACGGTTACAGCAAAAATTGCCAGATTTCTTCCACTTGTCTCCCTATCACGCCGCCGGCTCCACAGATAGCGTCCGATAACGTCCGATTAATCGCACCCTTGCGCTTCTTTATTGGGGATAGATCCGGCACAATATCGACCCCACTTTTTTCCTCGGTTTTTCCGGGCATGACCATAGATTTCGTGACACTGCTACATCAAAGCGACTCCCTGCTGCTCTTCGTGGTATTGGCCTTCGGCCTGCTGCTTGGCAAAGTGCGGATTGGCAACTTCCAGATTGGCAACACCATAGGTGTGCTGTTTACCGCCCTGCTGTTTGGCCAGATGGGCTTCGAGTTTACTGCCACCACAGAAAACGTCGGCTTTATGCTCTTCATCTTCTGTGTGGGGATTGAGGCTGGCCCCCACTTCTTCAGCGTCTTCCTGCGCGATGGCATCCACTACATCACCCTGACTCTGGTGATCTTGCTGACAGCTCTGCTGCTGACAGTGGGGCTGGCCAAGTTCTTCAATCTGGGGCCAGGCATGGCGGCGGGGATCCTGGCGGGTTCCCTCACATCGACCCCGGCGCTGGTGGGTGCACAGGATGCCCTGCGCAGTGGTCTGCTCAACCTGCCCCATCAAACCGATATGCAGGCGGTACTCGATAACATGGGCATCGGCTACGCCCTGACCTATCTGGTGGGTCTGGTTGGTCTGATGCTGGTGGTGCGCTATCTCCCGTCACTGGCACGACTCGATCTCAATACCGAAGCGCAAAAAATCGCCCGTGAGCGGGGTCTCTCCGACAGCGACAGTCGCAAGACCTATCTACCCATCATCCGCGCCTATCGGGTCGGCCCCGAGCTGGCGGCATGGATAGGTGGTCGTACCCTGCGAGAGACCGGCATCTATCCCCATACCGGTTGCTATGTAGAGCGGATCCGCCGCAACGGCATTCTGGCCAGTCCCGATGGCGATGCCGTCATTCAGGAAGGGGATGAGATCGCCCTAGTGGGCTATCCCGAGAGCCACGAAAAGCTGGATGTAAACTACCGCAACGGTAAAGAGGTGTTCGACCGCAACCTGCTTGACCTACAGATCGTCACCGAAGAGATAGTGGTAAAGAATGACTCCGTGGTAGGCCGCCATCTGGTGGAGCTCAACCTCACCGAAAAAGGGTGCTTCCTCAACCGGGTGGTACGCTCCCAGATCGAGATGCCGTTCGATCGCAACATCATGCTGCAAAAAGGCGACGTGCTGCAGATCAGTGGCGAGAAACAGCGGGTCAAACTGCTGGCCAACAAGATCGGCTTTATCAGCATCCACAGCCAGACCACAGATCTGGTGGCTTTCACCACCTTCTTCGTGCTGGGCCTGCTGATCGGCTCCGTTTCGCTGGTGTTCGGTCAGATCGAGTTTGGCCTCGGCAACGCCGTCGGCCTGCTGCTGGCAGGCATTCTGATGGGTTACCTGCGGGCCAACCACCCGACGGTCGGCTATGTGCCGCCCGGCGCGCTCAGATTGGCCAAGGATCTCGGTCTGGCGGTCTTTATGGTGAGCACGGGACTGAAAGCCGGTGGCGGCATCCTCGACCACCTCAGCGAGGTAGGTACGGTAGTGCTCTTCTCCGGCATGCTGGTGACCACCTTGCCGGTGCTGGTAGGCTATCTGTTCGGGGTCTGGGTGCTCAAAATGAACCCGGCGCTGTTGCTCGGTGCCATCACAGGTGCCCGTACTTGTGCCCCGGCGATGGATGTGGTCAACGAGGCAGCCAACAGCTCCATTCCGGCGCTCGGATATGCCGGTACCTATGCGGTGGCCAACGTGATGCTGACGCTGGCGGGCTCCTTTATCATCGGCTTCTGGTTCTAGCCAACAGCCATCACATTACCGCTAACAAAGAAGGGAGCCTCAGGCTCCCTTCTTGCTATCTGCCCCGCTAGAGAGATGTAGATCAGGTTCATTGGTGTGGCGTCACCTCCCCCCACCATCTGCGCTGAAATCTGCCACCAACCCACTCTTCCTATTCCACAGTGGCCGATGCTCTGCTCTGCTCTGCTCTGCTCTGCTCTGCTCTGCTCTGCTCTGCTCTGCTCTGCTCTGCTCTGCTCTGCTCTG
>NZ_JAAKTY010000037.1:0-15414 GCF_049174875.1 Aeromonas sp. 600948 | reverse complement strand
GCCCGTAGCTCAGCTGGATAGAGTACCTGGCTACGAACCAGGTGGTCAGAGGTTCGAATCCTCTCGGGCGCACCATACAGACAGCCTCGACTTCGGTCGGGGCTGTTTTTTTATGGGCGACATTTAACTCTTTGGTGCGGATCCCCGTGCGCTGTTGCGGGGGGATCGCCCGTTTACCTGGCTGTTCTTGTCCTCATTTCTTCCCCTTTCTGTGATTGCGCACAGTTCTTCTGATCGTTGCACCGCCTCACTACCCTTTGCCTCATCTATAGGCGCGCTGTATGCCTGCCGTTGCAACGGCAGATGCCGCGCAGACATCACTAAGGGTTCGCTCATCAACATCCTGCAAGGCCTGCAGAGGCGTTCTGCAGGCAATAAAAAAGGATGCCGCAGCATCCTTTTGTGTCGAGATATTTACTCAGCTTTTCAACCATTTGCGAATGCGGTTGGCATCGCCGATGGGGGTGCGTTTGCCCACCGAGTTGAGTAGCACGATGGCAAGCTCGCGGCTGTCCGGTTTGGCGCGCATCACCAGACAGCGACCCGCTTCGTCAGTGAAGCCGGTCTTGGAGAGGCGCACGTCCCAATCCGGGTTTTTCACCAGCGGGTTGGTGTTGTTGAACATCAGGCTGTAGGCGGGGGCGCTGAAGCGCATCTCCCGGTTCTCATCCTGAGTGAACTGACGGATCAGCGGCTGGCGATAGGCGGCGGCGGCCAGCTTGCCCAGATCCTGGGCGGTGGAGACGTTGCGGGTGGAGAGGCCGGTGGAGTCGTAGAAGTGGGTATTACGCATACCCAGCTGTCTGGCCTTGTTGTTCATGGCTCGCACGAAGGCGCTGCGACCGCCCGGATAGTGACGCGCCAGTGCCGAGGCCATCCGGTTTTCGGAGGACATCAGCGCCAGATGCAGGGCGTCGCGGCGGGTCACCTTGGTGCCCATGCGGATGCGGGAGTGGGTGTGTTTGACCCGATCCAGATCGTTCTTGTCGACCGTGATGGTCTGGTTGAGACTCTGTTTGGCATCCAGCACCACCAGCGCTGTCATCAGCTTGGTGAGAGAGGCGATGGGACGCACCTTGGTGGCATTCTTCTGGTAGAGCGTCTTGCCCGTTTTTACATCCACGACCAGAGCGCTGCTTGAGCGTACTTCCAGTTTGGCTGGGTTGGGTGCCGCGCTGACCGCAGGCAATCCCAGCATTCCCATCAACCCGACAACCAGCGCTGCTGCGCGAATCCGACACCACATACAACCGACTCCATTCCCATCCAAAAAAAGGCGCTAGATTCACTCATTTTTACCCCGGCTTTACAAGGGCCGAGCGGGACTATTTCTGCTATTTGCGCAAAATTGGCGATCAAAAAAGCCCTCTAGCGAGGGCTTTCGGGTTGGGCGCTGGGCGAGGGGTCAATCCCGCGGCTGCGCGGCCCTGCGTTTGCTGATCCAGCGCCAGACCAGTGCCACCATGCCACCCACCAGCAGGGCCACCGGCAGATAGATGATGATATTGAAGAACTGGGTCTGGTATTCGGCGGCCAGCTTGGTGTGGCTCAGGTAGTAGCCAAACCCTACCAGCGGGCAGATCCACATGATGGAGCTGACCAGATTGACGATGAGGAAACGTCCCTGGGGCAGTTCGGTGGCGCCGACGATATAGGGGTAGGCGGTGCGCACGAAGGCTATATAGCGAGCGGTGATCAGGGTGATGATCCCGTACTTGTCCAGCAGATGGTATACCTTCTGCTGGTGTCGCTCTTCAACATGGGACATCAGTCGGTGGTAGAGCTGGGTGTGGCCAAGGAAGCGCCCTTGCATGTAACCGAGCCAGGTGCCGACAAAGGTGGCCACGATCAGCAGCGGGATCACCCCGAGAGACAATACATCCTGATAGATGAGCACGCCGGTGAGGATCAGCAGGCTGTCACCGGGCAGAAAGGCGGTAGGGATGAAGCCGTTTTCCAGTATCAGAAACGTTAAAATCACACCACAGATCATGAAGGCCATCTTGGGATCGGAAAGTGTGTTCAGGTCGTGATTCATAAAGGCGTGAGCCAGTTGGTAAAACTGCTCCATACTTGCAAACTCCGCAGGTTAGCTGGGTAGATCGGTCAAGGGCATGGCGAGCACCTTGTCGATGCGCAGACCATCCATGTCAACAATTTCCAGTTGCCACTGTTCCAGTGTTACCAGATCTCCGGTTTTTGGAACTCGACCAAGGAGCAGCATGATAAGCCCTCCAAGGGTGTGATAGTGATGTTTTTCTTCTTCTGGCAGACGAACCAGCTCCAGACAGTCCTTCAGCTCCGGTAGCGGGATTAGGCCATCGAGCAGCCAACTGCCGTCGGCACGCTGGAATGCCCAGTTGTCCTCGCCATCCTCCTGCTGGAAATCCCCCGCCAGCGCCTCCAGCAGATCCTGCTGGGTGACCAGCCCCTGCAGCTCACCATACTCGTCCACTACCATCACCATCTGCTCGCTGTGGGTGCGGAAGTGGTTGAGCAGCTCGACGCCATTTAGGGTCTCGGGCAGCAGGCTGCACTCCTGGGTCAGGGCCGCCAGATCGATGGTCTCCCCCTTGATATAGGCGTGCAGCACTTTGCTGACATTGATGATACCTATCAGTTCTGACAATGAGCCATCGCAGACCGGGAAGAAGCTGTGGCGATATTCCACCAGTCGTTGCAGGTTGACGGTCAGCGGCTGTGCCAGATCCAGATAACGGATATCGCTGCGGGGCACCATCATGGAAGAGAGGCTGCGCTCGTCGAGCCGAAACACGTTGCGCAGCATGGTGTGCTCGTGATCCTCGATCACCCCGGCTTCAGAGCCCTCCACCAGCATGGCGTGGATCTCCTCCTCGGTAACGTTGGCGCTGCCGTTCTGGTTGACCCGCAGCAGCCGCAGGCTGGCATTGGTAGAGGCCGACAGCAGCCAGACGAAGGGGCGAGTCAGGGTGGCGAGCCAGTGCATCGGGCGGGCCACCAGGCAGGCGATGCGCTCGGCATTGAGTTGGCCAAGGCGCTTGGGCACCAGCTCCCCCACCACGATGGAGAGGTACGTGACCACCACTACCACGATGACGGTGGCGATCAGGCCACTGCTCTTGGCCGGGAGTCCCCACTCCTGCAACCAGAGCGAGAAGGGCTGGGCCAGTAGCGATTCGCCGTAGATACCGTTGAGCAGGCCGATGCTGGTGATGCCGATTTGGACGGCAGAGAGAAAATGGGTCGGGTCTTCACCCAGTTTGAGGGCGATGGCGGCGGAGCGGTTGCCTTCATTGGCAAGTTTGCCGAGGCGCGCCTTGCGTGCGGTGACGATGGCGATTTCTGACATGGCGAAGACGCCATTAAGCAAAATCAATCCCAGCAGGATCAATATTTCCATACAGCAACAGCACCTCTTGAGTAGATAAGATCGCTGGCAGTGTAATGAATTTGGCGGCGATGCGCTTGTGAAAGCGGGTGATCCGGCTCGCTAATTTGATGACCGCGCTCTGCGGTGGCCGAAAAAGATGGCCGGAAAAGGGAAAGACGACCCTGCCAAACGGCGTAATGGGCGAGGCAGCATTGCAGGAGTGAAAAGGGCGGGAAGTCCCGCCCTTGCTTGTCACTTGTCAGGCAACCGTTGTCAGAACTGCTGGAACCAGCGCTGGATCTGGGCCGGGTCCTTGCTCTGGGTCAGGGAGAGCATCAGCAGCACCCGCGCCTTCTGCGGGTTGAGAGTGCCGGAGGCCACGAA
This sequence comes from Aeromonas sp. 600948, assembly GCF_049174875.1. Classification (NCBI taxonomy): domain Bacteria; kingdom Pseudomonadati; phylum Pseudomonadota; class Gammaproteobacteria; order Aeromonadales; family Aeromonadaceae; genus Aeromonas; species Aeromonas sp. 600948. Next base: position 11,678 of record NZ_JAAKTY010000037.1, on the reverse strand, counting down.
GCCGTACTTGGCATCATCGATCTCGGCATCCAGGGTGGTGGCGCCGGTCGGCACGCGGGCGGAGCGTACGACGCGGATGCCATCCTTGCTCGCCTTGGCCAGAGTGTCGAACAGGGTGTGATAGAGGTTGCCGTTGCCCACCCCGGCGCTGACGATGCCGTCGAACTTGGCATCCACCATCGCCTTGGCCGGCAAGTCGGTGGCGTTGGCGTAGCTGTAGACGATGCCCACTTGCGGCAGCTTGTTGAGCTTGCTCACGTCAAACGGCGTCTTGCTGGTGTGCAGACGGGCCGGAGTGCGCTGATAGTCGATCTTGCCGTTGTGGATGTAACCCAGTGGGCCGAAGTTGGGGGAGGTGAAGGTCTGCACCCCGGTGGTGTTGGTCTTGGTGACGTCACGGGCATCCAGCACGGTGTCGTTCATCGCCACCATGACGCCACGGCCCTTGGAGGCAGGGTCGGAGGCGGTCACCACGGCGTTGTAGAGGTTGAGCGGGCCATCGGCACTCATGGCGGTAGAGGGGCGCATGGCGCCGACCAGTACCACCGGCTTGTCGCTCTTGACGGTCAGATTGAGGAAGTAGGCGGTCTCTTCCATGGTGTCGGTGCCGTGGGTGATGACGATGCCATCCACGTCATCCTTGGCCAGCAGCTCGTTGACCCGCTTGGCCAGCTTGAGCCACACCTCGTCGTTCATGTCCTGGGAGCCGATCTTCACCACCTGCTCACCCTGCACATCGGCCACTTTCTTCATCTCGGGCACGGCGGCGATCAGGGTTTCGATGGCCACCTTGCCAGCCTCGTAGTTGGACTGGGTAGCCGACTGGCCAGCTCCGGCAATGGTGCCGCCGGTTGCCAGAATATGGACGTTGGGCAGCGCCATCGCCATGGGGGAGAGGGTCAGGCCAACGACAGCGGCGAGCAGGGTCTTGCGGATCGGTAGGGTCATGCTGCAAATCCTTATGGTTGGAATAATCGCAGCAAGTTTGCCCGTTTAATAACCTGGGTCTGTGATAAAACTCACCAAAAGACAGGTGAGTACAGATTTTTAACCTGTTTTATACCTCTATAGAGATAATTTAACTCGCAGAGAAACCCTTGGCTTCGATCAGGGCGATCAGTTCTGCCTTGCTCAGCTCGCTCTCGATGACGGCCTTGCTGCTGGCGAAATCGACGGTCGCGGTGGTGACCGCAGGCTGGGCCAGCAGCGCTTTTTGCAGACTGGTGGCGCAGCCACCACAGGACATGCCGGACACTGTGAGTTCGATGGTCATGGGATATCTCCTCTGTTGATGAGCGCCAGCCTAAAGCTGCCGCCTCCGGCAAGGTCAAGCCGTCAGTACATAAGACCCAGATAGTTCATCAGAGTTGCCCCCAGACTAGTGGTGAGCAGTGAGCCGAGGGTGGTAGTGGCGATGATGTTTGCGGCCAGCACGCTGTCGCCCCCCATGGCACGGGTCATCACATAGCTGGCGGCGGCAGTCGGGGTGGCGCTGATGAGAAACAGAATCCCCAGTTCCAGATGGCTGAAGCCGAGTAGGGCAGCCCCAAGAGTGAACGCAGCCGGAATGAGGCAGAGCCGCATGATACTGGCCCAGCCCGCAATGGCTGCACCACCACGCAGAGCATCCAGGCTGAGGGAGGCGCCGGTGCAGAGCAGCGCCAGCGGCAACGTCATGTTGGCGAAGTAGCTGCCGGTGGTGAGCAGCAGTTGCGGCATCTTGATACCGAGCAGGGTAAAGGGCAGCGCCGCCACAATAGCGATGATCAGCGGATTCTTGATGATGCCGAGCAGGATGGGGCGCATGCCGGTGGCACCGCCGAGACTGCGGGTGAGGGTGATCACTGCGAGAATGTTGTAGAGCACGGTCACCGCGCCGACATAGAAGGCCGCCGCCCCCAACCCTTCGTGGCCGTAGGCGTTTTGCACATAGGCGAGCCCGATAATGGCGCTGTTGCCGCGAAAGCTCCCCTGCACGAAGATCCCGCGCAGCCGCTGCTCCCCGATAAAACGCCCGGCCAGCAGCTCCAGCACCAGATAGCTGATAACGGTGGCGAGCAGGCCATAGCCGATAAACCAGAGGCTCGGCATGGTGGCGAAGTTGGTACCGAGAATACTGAGAAAGAGCAGAGCGGGCAGGGTGACCTGAAACACCAGCCGCGAGGCGGATTCGGTAAAGGGATCCGGCAGCAGCCCCAGCCGCTTGAGCAAGATGCCGAGCAGCAGCACCACGCAGATGGGGCCTGTGATGGAGAGGGAGAAGAGCAGACTGGCCAGCAGATCCATGATGGGCATCCTGTGCTGTGCCCACACACCGCTGACGGCGGGGCAAAAAGGGCATTCTAACGCCATGGGCTTGTATTCACAGGGGTTAATCACAACAATGTGGGCAAATCCACCGCCTAGCCTCCTGTGAGCCAATTCATGGACAAGAAACTGACCATCCTCGATATCGCCAGACTGAGTGGCGTCGGCAAGTCGACCGTCTCCCGGGTGCTCAATCAGGATCCCAAGGTGAAGCAGGAGACCCGCGAGCGGGTGGAGCAGGTCATCGCCGAACATGGCTTCGTGCCGAGCAAGTCGGCGCGGGCCATGCGCAGCCAGAGCCAGCAGGTGGTGGGGATCATCGTCTCGCGGCTCGACTCCAGCTCGGAGAATCAGGCGGTGCGCGGCATGCTGGAGACCCTCTACCAGCGTGGCTACGATGCCGTGCTGATGGAGAGCAAGTTCTCCCCCGCCAAGGTACAGGAGCATCTGGCGGTGCTGGAGCGGCGCGGGGTGGATGGCATTATCCTGTTCGCCTTCAATGACTTGGACTATGCCGCCATGGCGCCGCTGAAAGAGAAGCTGGTGCTGGTCGCTCGTGAATATCCCGGTTTCTCCTCGGTCTGCTTTGACGACGCTGGTGCGGTGCGCACCATGCTGGCGCAGCTGGCAAGCCGTGGCGCCCACGATATCGCCTATCTGGGGGTGGATGCCTCGGATCTCACCACCGGCCAGCGCCGCCTAGATGCTTATCTCGTTTACTGCGCAGAGCAGGGGTTGCGCCCGCGCAGTGCCCTCGGTGATCTCAGCCTGCAGAGCGGCTACCGGCTGGCGGCCGAGCTGCTGACGCCCTCCACCCAGGCGTTGGTCTGCGCCAGCGACACCCTCGCCATCGGTGCGGCAAAATACCTGCAAGAACAAGGGCGTAGCGAGGTGCTGGTGACCGGCCTTGGCAACAACCCCATGCTCAGCTTCCTCTTCCCCAACGCCCTCAGTCTCGATCTTGGCTACAAGGGGGCGGGGGAGCAGGCGGCGCGTCAGCTGCTCGGTCAGATTGAGCAGGATCAGCCTCCGCTGGTGACTATCGCCCCCTGCCGAACCCTGTGAGCCCCATCACTTCCGACTGAACAAAAAGTGTGCTTTTTGTGACGCCGGCCACGAATTGGGAACGTTCCCATTTTGATCTGGCCAGATTGTCGGCATGCTAAATGGGAACGATACCAAAAACGCTCCGGCCGACAGACTGGCTCAAAAGGGCGATACAGACCACTATTCAATGGCGTCACAGAGGGAAGACCCATGTCCAAGATCAACGCACAGCAGCTTGCCACCCTGATCGACAAGATCGGCGGCAAGGATAACATCGCCACTGTCAGCCACTGCCTGACCCGGTTGCGCTTCGTCCTGAACGATCCGGCCAAGGCCGACAGCAAGGCCATCGAAACCATCCCGGCGGTGAAGGGAAGCTTCACCCAGGGCGGTCAGTTCCAGGTGGTGATCGGCAACGAGGTAGAGCAGTGGTACAAGGCGCTGACCGAGCAGCTCGGCGTCAGCGGTGGCAGCAAGGAGACCGCCAAGCAGGCGGCGCGCCAGAACATGAACCCGCTGGAGCGGAGCATCTCCCATCTGGCGGAGATCTTCGTACCGTTGCTGCCTGCCATCATCACCGGCGGTCTGATCCTGGGCTTTCGCAACGTCATCGGCGACATCAAGATGTTTGACGATGGCACTCACACCCTCACCGAGATCAGCCAGTTCTGGGCTCAGGTACACGCCTTCCTCTGGCTGCTGGGCGAGGCGATTTTCCACTTCCTGCCGGTAGGTGTCTGCTGGTCTGCAGTGAAGAAGATGGGCGGCTCCGAGATCTTGGGTATCGTGCTGGGGGTGACGCTGGTGTCGCCGCAATTAATGAACGCCTACGGCATCGGTCAGCAGACCCCGGAGGTGTGGGACTTCGGCCTGTTCGTGATCCAGAAGGTGGGTTATCAGGCCCAGGTCATTCCGGCGCTGCTGGCGGGTGTCTTCCTCGCCTGGGTTGAGACCAACCTCAAGCGGATCATTCCGGCTTACCTCTATCTGGTGATTGTGCCGTTTGTCTCGCTGCTGCTGGCAGTGATCGTGGCCCACGCCTTTATCGGCCCGTTTGGTCGCTGGATTGGTGATGGCGTCGGTTTCGCTGCCAAGGCCGCCATGACTGGCTCCTTCGCTCCCATCGGCGCTGCCCTGTTCGGTTTCCTCTATGCACCGCTGGTCATTACCGGTATCCACCACACCACCAACGCGGTGGATCTGCAGCTGATGCAGAGCATGGGTGGCACTCCGATTTGGCCGCTGATCGCTCTCTCCAACATCGCTCAGGCATCTGCCGTAGTGGGCATCATTCTGATTAGCCGCAAGGAGAACGAACGGGAGATCTCGGTGCCTGCCGCCATCTCCGCCTACCTCGGGGTGACCGAACCGGCCATGTACGGTATCAACCTCAAGTACAAGTTCCCCATGCTGTGCGCCATGGTGGGCTCCAGCCTTGCCGCCCTCATCTGCGGTTTTGCCGGTGTGATGGCCAACGGCATCGGGGTAGGGGGCCTGCCGGGCATCCTCTCCATCCAGCCGCAATACTGGGCGGTGTTCTCCATCGCCATGCTGGTTGCCATCGTGGTGCCGGTGGTGCTGACCCTGCTGGTCTACAAGCGCCAGCAAGCCGCTGGCAAGTTGGCCCAAGCCAGCGCCTGACACTGATTATCAGGGCGACCCGCGGGTCGCCCTCTCCATTTCATATTCGAGACAAGAGAAAGACCCATGAGCCAAACACCCTGGTGGCAGAGTGCCGTGATTTACCAGATTTACCCCAAGAGCTTTCAGGATTCCGCTGCCCGTGGCACCGGCGACCTCAAGGGGATCATGGCCCGCCTCGACTATCTCAAGACCTTGGGCGTCGATGCCCTCTGGCTGACCCCTGTCTACGTCTCCCCGCAGGTGGACAACGGCTACGACATCGCCGACTACTACGCCATCGATCCCGCCTACGGCACCATGGATGATTTCGAGGCGCTGCTGGCCGCCGCCCACGCGCGCGACATCCGTATCGTGATGGATATAGTAGTGAACCACACCTCCACCGAGCACGCCTGGTTCAAGTCGGCGCTGGGGGATAAAAACAGCCCCTACCGCGATTACTACATCTGGCGCGATCCGGTGGATGGCGGCGTGCCCAACAACTGGCAATCCAAGTTTGGTGGCAGCGCCTGGGAGCTGGACTCAGCCACCGGTCAGTACTACCTGCACCTGTTTGCCCGCGAGCAGGCGGATCTCAACTGGGAAAATCCTGCAGTGCGCGCCGAGGTCAAAAAGATCATCCACTTCTGGGCGAACAAGGGGGTGGATGGTTTCCGCCTAGACGTCATCAACCTTATCTCCAAGGATCAGACGTTCCCGAACGACGAGATTGGCGATGGCCGCCGTTTCTACACCGACGGGCCGCGCATCCACGAATTCCTGCAGGATGTGAGCCGTGATGTCTTCGCCCCGGTGGGGGCCATGACGGTGGGGGAGATGTCCTCCACCAGTCTGGAGCACTGCCAGCGCTACGGCGCGCTGGATGGCTCCGAGCTCTCCATGGTGTTCAACTTCCACCATTTGAAGGTGGATTACCCCAACGGCGACAAGTGGACAAAAGCACCGTTCGATTTCCTCGAACTCAAGCGCATCTTCAACCACTGGCAGAGCGGTATGCACGGCAAGGGGTGGTCGGCGCTGTTCTGGTGCAACCACGATCAGCCGCGCATCGTCTCCCGCTTCGGCGATGAGGGCGAGCATAGGGTTGTAGCCGCCAAGATGCTGGCCAGCACGCTGCATGGCCTGCAGGGCACCCCCTACATCTATCAGGGGGAGGAGATCGGCATGACCAACCCCGGCTATCAGCACATCAACGACTATCAGGATGTGGAGAGCCGCAACATCTTCGCCATCAAGCAGGCGGAAGGGATGAGCGAGGCCGAGATCCTCGCCATTCTCGGTGCCAAGTCCCGGGATAACTCGCGTACTCCGATGCAGTGGAGCGCCGCCCCGAACGCCGGTTTTACGGCAGGCACTCCGTGGCTCACGCCTGCGGCCAACTACCTCGAGATCAATGCCGAGGCGGCGCTGGCCGACCAGAACTCGGTGTTCTGGCACTATCGGGATCTTATCACCCTTCGCAAGGCGCACCCCATCTTCACTCAAGGGGATTATCAGGAGCTGCTGGCGGGGCATGAGAAAGTCTGGGCCTATACCCGCAGTGCCAACGGCCAGACCCTGCTGGTGGTGAGCAACTTCTATGGCGAGCCGGTTGAATTTACCTTGCCTGCCGAGCTGCAAGCTGCTGAAGGTCGGCTGCTGCTGGGTAACTACCCGGATAGCCCGGCCCGACCGCAATCGGGTATGCTGCGCCCTTATGAATCCCTGATCTGGCTGATGGAGTAGGTAATGGAGAAGGTGGTGCGCGGTACCGAGTGGCAGAAGATGGTGGCGGGGCAGCCCTATGACGCGGCTGACCCTGAGCTCAAAGCGGCACGTGAGCGCTGCCGAAGGCTTTATCACACCTTCAACACCAGCTGGCAGGAGAAACCGGCGCGGGATGCTTTGCTTCACGAGCTGCTCGGTAGCCGCGGCCAGGAGTGTGCCATCAATCCGCCGTTCTTTTGCGACTATGGCGCCAATATCTTCGTCGGCGAGAACTTCTACGCCAACGTGGGCTGCACCATCCTCGACGTCTGCGAGGTGCACATCGGCGACAACGTGCTGCTGGCGCCCGGGGTGCAGATCTACACCGCCGCTCACCCGGTGGCGGTGGCGCCACGCATTAAGGGGGTGGAATTTGGCAAGCCGGTGCGGATCGGTCACAACGTCTGGATTGGCGGCAGCGTCGTCATCTGCCCCGGCGTCACCATCGGTGACAACAGCGTCATCGGTGCCGGTTCGGTGGTGACCAAAAATGTGCCCGCCAACGTGGTGGCGGCTGGCAACCCTTGCAAGGTGCTTCGGGCGATGACGGCACAGGAGCTTGAAGGCGTCATCCAGCGGTGAACAGGGACCATGAATGCTATTGCTATCTGATTGATAGAAAAGCAACTGTCAGATTGTTTTGCATTCAGTGCTTATGTTCGGGGCCGCTTGGTCGATACTGTTGAGTGCAGGAGGAACCCTATGGATATATCAAGTTCTGCAAATGCGTCGTTTGGTTCTGCTCTGATGACGGCCAGTCTGGCCAAGAAACAGCAGACCCAAGAGGGCGAAGCTGCGCTGAAGCTGCTGCAAAACGCAGCGCAATCAGCGCCGGTTGCACCGACATCGGCCAGCGCTTCTCTGGGAAGCAAGATCGATATTCGCGTCTGACCCTAATGAAAAAGCCCCCATCTCGCGATGGGGGCTTTTTTATCTCTGCGATTTGCGGGATCAGACCGGGAAAGGGGCTGGTGCCTCGAAGGTCATCCGCTCGCCACTGCGGGGGTGACTGATGGTCAGCATGGCCGCATGCAGGTAGAGATGGGGCGCCGCCGCCAGCGCATCGGGATGGGCATAGAGGTTGTCACCCAGGATCGGATGCCCCAGCTCCAGCATATGGACGCGCAACTGGTGTGAGCGACCTGTGATGGGGGTCAGCTTGATCAGGCTGTTGCCGTTCTCCACCTTCAGTTTCTGCCACAGAGTCAGAGCGTTACGCCCCTCCTCGTGATCCACCTTCTGCTTCGGGCGGTTGGGCCAGTCGACGCAGAGCGGCAGGTCAACCTGCCCTGACTCTGCTTCCGGCTCGCCCCACACCCAGGCGAGGTAGTGCTTCTCGGTCTCCCGCTCGCGAAATTGTCGGCTCAGTTCCCGATGAGAGTTGGGATTGAGGGGAATGACAATGACGCCAGTGGTGGACATGTCGAGGCGATGAGCTGCCGCCGCCTTGGGGTGTTGCTGTTTCACCCGATGCAGGACGCTGTCTTCATTCTCGGGGCCGCGCCCGGGGACGCTTAGCAGGCCAGTGGGCTTGTTGACCACCATGATGTCCTTGTCCTTGAACAGGATATCGAGCCAGGGTTCCAGAGGCGGTGAGTATTCAAACATAAATGTCTCGCATCAGAAGGTGGGGGCAAGCCCCCATCAGTTATGGGTAACCACGACAAAGCGGCCTTGGGTATCCAGTTTGAGCTGGTTCTGGCCGCTGTCGGTCGGTACCTTGTCAGTTATGGGTGACCACGATAAAGCGGATGGCGTCCAGCTTGAGTTGGGTCTGATCGATCAGGTGGTGCAATTCTGCCTGCAGATTGCGCAGATAATCCAGTTCGCTGTCTCGCACGTTCGGGTTGACCGCCTTGAGCGCTTCCAGACGATCCAGATCCTGCTGCAGGGTCTGCGCCATCTGGGTGCGGGCCTTGTCGACAATCCCGGCTTTCAGCTCTTCGGCAATGGCTTGCCCCTTGCCAATCAGACCGTGGATCACCGGCTGGGATGCAGTCACGAGCTTGCTGCCGAGGTGGCGATTGACCGGCGTCAGCTGGCGGTTGAAGGCATCGAACGCCACTTTCTCACCCAGATTCTGGCCGTTCTTGTCCATCAGCAGACGGATCGGCGTCGGCGGCATGAAGCGGTAGAGCTGGGGATGGGCCGCAGATTCGGCAACGAAGATCAGCTCAAGCAGGATGGCGCCGATGGGCAGCGCCTTGTTCTTGAGCAGTGCTACCGAGGTGGCACCGATCTCGGAGCCCAGGATCAGGTCGATACCGCCGCGCATCATGGGGTGATCCCAAGAGAGCAGCGCCATGTCATCCCGCGACAAGGCGGTATTGCGATCGAAGGTGATGGTCATGCCGTCTTGCGGCAAGCCCGGGAAGCTGGAAACCAGCATGTGATCACCGGGAGTCAGCACTAGCGCGTTCTCACCTCTGTCGTCCTGATTGACGCCGATCTCGTCGAACATCTTGAGGGCGAAGGAGATCATGCCGGTGTCGTCATCTTCGGCGGCCAGCTTATCGACCAGCTGCTGGGCGGCGGCGCCACCGCTGGAGTGGATCTCCAGCAGGCGATCGCGGCCCTGTTCCAGCTTGGCCTTGAGCGGTTCGTGCAGTTCGCGGGTCTTGATTAGCAGGGCGTCGAGGGCCGCCTGATCGCCGGTGTTGGCGGCCAGCAGCTCGAACAGCTCTTCACGTACCGCTTCGAATACCGGGCGGGCAGTCGGGCAGGTCTGCTCGAACGCGTCCAGACCATCGTGATACCAGAGTTGCAGGGCGCGCTGGGCAGTCCCTTCCAGATAGGGAACGTGGATCTCGACGGTATTCTGCTGACCGATACGATCCAGTCGGCCGATACGTTGTTCCAGCAGATCCGGATTGAGCGGCAGATCGAACAGCACCAGATGACTGGCAAATTGGAAGTTGCGTCCTTCTGAACCGATCTCGGAGCAGAGCAGCACTTGGGCGCCACCCTCTTGCTGGGCGAAATAGGCGGAGGCCTTGTCCCGCTCGAGGATCGACATCCCTTCGTGGAACACGGCACCACGGATCCCTTCACGGGTACGCAGCGCCTCTTCCAGCGCGATGGCGGTCGCCGCTTCGGAGCAGATCACCAGCACCTTCTGCTGGCGGGCTGAGAGCAGCAGCTCCAGCAACCATTCTACGCGCGGGTCGAACTGGGTCCAGGTGGCGTTGTCGCCTTCGAACTGCTGGAAGATCTTCTCGGGATAGAGGTAGCGCAGGGCACGGGTCTGCAGATCGCCACCGTTACCACCCATCATGCCCATCACCTTGATGGCAGTTTTGTACTGCTCCGGCAGCGGCATGGGGTAGACGTTGAGGTGACGCTCGGGGAAGCCCTGAATATTGGCGCGGCTGTTGCGGAACAGCACCCGGCCGGTGCCGTGCTGGTCCAGTAGCTTGGCGACCGCCTGCTGACGGGCCTCAGCATCGCTCAAGTCCAGCCCTTCCAGCTGGCTGGCGAGGATCTGTCTGGCTTCATCGCTCAGGGTCTCGCCATCCAGCAGCTCCTGCGCTGCGCTGGCGACCTGACCATAGGCCTGCTCCTCGGCGAGGAAAGCCTCATAGTCGTAGAAACGCTCCGGGTCGAGCAGGCGCAGACGGGCAAAGTGGCTCTGGTGGCCCAGCTGATCCGGGGTAGCGGTCAGCAGCAGTACGCCCGGCACCTGTTCGGCCAGCGCTTCCACCATCTCATAGGCACGGCTCGGCGCCTCTTCACTCCACTCCAGATGGTGCGCTTCGTCGACAACCAGCAGATCCCACTCGGCTTCCAGCACTTGCTCGAAGCGACGACGCTTCTTGCGCAGGAAGTCGAGGCTGCAGATCACCAGCTGTTCGGTCTCGAAGGGGTTCTCCGCATCTGCGAATGCCTCGATGCAGCGCTCCTCATCAAACAGGGAGAAATGCAGGTTGAAGCGGCGCAGCATTTCGACCAGCCATTGGTGCTGCAAAGTTTCGGGCAGCAGGATCAGCACCCGATGGGCGCGGCCGGAGAGCAGTTGCTGATGAATGATCATTCCCGCTTCGATGGTCTTGCCCAGACCCACTTCATCGGCCAGCAGTACGCGCGGAGCGTAGCGGTGACCCACTTCATGGGCAATATAGAGCTGGTGCGGGATCAGGCTGACCCGGCCACCGGCCAGACCGCGAGTCGGGTTGCGACGACGTTGGTGCTGGTTGATCAGCGCTTCGTAGCGCAGGGTGAAGCGGGACATCCGATCGATCTGACCGGCGAACAGGCGATCCTGCGGCTTGTTGAACTTGATAAAGTTGTTGAGAAACACTTCCTTGAGGGCAACGGGCTCATTATTGTCGGTGCGCACACCTACATATATAAGCAGGCCGTCTTTCTCCTGCACTTCTTCGACCGTCATGGTCCAGTCTTCGTGACTGGTGATCTGATCGCCCACATTGAAGCTGACCCGGGTGACCGGCGCCTCTTCTTTGGCATACATGCGGTTTTCACCGGTAGCCGGAAACAACAGGGTAACCATGCGTCCTTCAACAGCAACGACAGTCCCCAACCCCAGATCCGTCTCTGTATCACTAATCCAACGCTGGCCAAGTGCAAAAGGCATTAAACTCTCCAAAGCCCAAGAGTGTGTGAATCGCAAAGGGGCGCTATGTTACCCGAAGGCGTGACCTCGATCACCATGCATATAGATGTAGAGAGACCAAATCGCCACAACCTTGATCTGCTACCACCGCCACGCCATATAGAGGATAGCGAGCTCGCCAAACGGGTATGCTATTGCAGGATAAATACGCTTTTTGGGTGATTAGTGAGCGGTTGAGCCAAAAATGCGAATTTAATTCGAAAAGGCCCTTGCAAGCGTGATCCAGATCCCTATAATGCGCCTCCATCGACAGGGCAAGCGGCAACGCAAACAGCCGAGTCGATAACCTCGAAAAGCCTTTGAA
>NZ_JAAKTY010000036.1:0-18429 GCF_049174875.1 Aeromonas sp. 600948 | reverse complement strand
CATAACGCACCTGAGCCTGTTTGTAGGTGAGCTCGCCTTTTTCAATCTGCTCGACCAGTGCCAGTTTAAAAGTCAGCTAGTAATCGCGCTGTGTCCGTTTCACCCCTTGTCCCATCGGGTTCTCCATTTATTGGGGGGAAAGGTGTAAACCATATTCAGGACGGGACAACAGCCACAAAAAAGCCCACCGCTCAGCGGTGGGCTTGATGCCGAATGATGACTCAGTTGTCCTGATCCGGCTCCGCCAGCCAGATCTGCTGATCCGGATCGGTCTCTTCACTGACCGAAATGCTGACACCCATATCGAGCAACTCGTGCAGGGTGAGATTGTCAGCCAGGTTCATGACTTCGCCGTTTTCATTGGTAAAGCGCATTTGCTCCGTCCTCTCCTTGGTGGGATCGCCTTTCAGTCTAGTCAACAACGCTCACTTGCGATAACCAGCAACTGGATAAACAGTCGCCCCCATCCAGCTCGCTCAGGCGATCACTCACCTCCTCCGGAAACAGGGTGCGCGCCCAGAGCCGACGTGACAGAGAGGCCACGCTCTCGTCAGCGCCCGCCGCCAGCCAGCGGGCCAGCTCCCCCGCTACATCGGGGTAACAGACTGCCCCCGGCGAGGCGCTGTCGAGCCAGGTACGCACCAGATTGGCATCGAGCACATCCATCAGGGTCGCCAGCCCCATCATCTCGAGCGTCTTGCCGTTGGTCAGCTGCTCGAACTGGCCGCCGAGGGGCTTGACCAGCAACTTCTTGCCGAGGGTGAGCGCCTCGGAAGCCAGCTCGAAACCCGCGTTGGAGATGACGCCGCGACAACCGGCCAGCACTGCGATAAATCCGTGCCGCGACGGCGGCTCGAAGCGCAGGTTGCGCCACTGGCTAGGGGTACGAATGGCGGGGTGAAAGCAGACGAAGCGCTGCTGGCCAAAGCGCGACAACAGGGCAGCGATCGCCTCGGTCTGCTCGAACGGCAGATAGACCAGGATCTCGCCATTATCCGGCGCGGCGGCGATGGGGTCGATCACCGGTGGCAGCAAGGGGTGACCAAAGTGAAACCAGTGCAGCCCGAGCGGCTGATCCACAGGAGCAAAGTGGCGCATCAGCTGACGGCTGACCCCATCCTCCCCCCAGCGCGGGATGGGCCAGTTGAAGCTGGCCTGATGACTGACGGTGAGGCTCGGCTTGCTATAGCGGCGGGCGGCATGGGCGGTCAACGGCTCAAAATCGCTCACCACCAGATCGTATGCGCTGCAATCGAGAGACCGCAGATCCCGCCAGAAGGTGAGCGGCGAGGCGGCTTGCAGGGTGCGCCACGGAGAAACGCGCCCCTCGTGACTGACAAAAGTGAGGCCGGGAAAGGCGCGGTAGGCGCCAAACTCTTCCATGTCGAAGTAGCGGTCGGCGGGGCGGCCGCTAAAGAGATAATCCACCTCGACCCCTGCCGTGCGCAGCGCCCGGGCCAGAGTGCGACTGCGACTGATATGACCGTTGCCGGTGCCTTGCACCCCAAACAGTATCCTCATGAGTGGCTCCAGCCGAGCGCCAGCACGGCGCAACCGCCCCCCAGCAGGGCACCGGCTACCAAATCACTCAGATAGTGTACCCCGAGCAGTAGCCGGGATGCTCCCACCAGCGCCGCCCAGCCAAACAGCAGGGGCGCCCAGAGCGGAAAGCCGGTGGCCAGTATGGTGGCCATCAGAAAAGCGGCGGCGGTGTGGCCGGAGGGGAGGCTGTAGCGATCGGAGGGGGTGATAAAGACTGGCAAGCCGACCGGCCGTTGCCGTTTCAGGCTGTTTTTTAGCAGCAGATAGAGGGGCAGTTCGATGGCGAAGGCAAGCAGCGCCAGTCGCACCAATTCCCGCTCTGCTTCCCCCTGCCACCAGAGCAGGGCGGCCAGCACGGCGTAAAGCGGGCCATCACCGGTACGGGAAATGAGACGACTCACCCTCGCCTGCTGCCGGTTGTAGCCGTGAAGCAGGCAGACACGGCACACCTGCAGGTCCCATTGCTGGATCTTGTTCATATCCCCTCCTTCCCTGAATTCTGCTTGCAGAGTAAGAAAGCGGGATGACGTTACGTTGAACAAGGGATAACAGATTTATGAAAAAAGGGCCGAATGGCCCTTTTTAATCTCGATGTTTCGGCAAAATCAGTGGCTGCCGCGCAGACCGGTCTCCATCAGACGGCAGTTGTGGTCAGCCAGACGGGCCATGAAGTGCTCATCCACTTTCAGGCCAAACACCTGCTCGTAGAGATCTTTCATCACGAACGGCTGCCACATCATGCTGAGGAAGGAGATCTTCAGCATGTCGGGATCCAGGTTGTCACCCAGCTCACCGTTGGACTTCATGGTTTCCAGCAGGGCATCGAACTGCGGCAGCTGACGTTCCAGCAGGCGGTTCAGCACAAAATCCCGGCCCGGGCTCTTCTCGGTCGACAATGCGCTGGAGATGGCAGAGGTCAGCTCGCTGTTGGGCGCCATCACCTGATAGTAGGTATTGAGCAGCTCGTTGAGGCTGTGATTGCTGTGTTCATCTTGCCAGGCATGGTCGAGGGGCTCGGCGACATCGCCCAGCACCGCCTTGTAAAGACCCTCTTTACTGCCGAAGTAGTAGTGGATCATTGCCAGATTGGAGCCAGCAAGCTCCGCGATTTCGCGTGTAGTTACCTTGCTATAGGGAGTATTGAGAAAACGCTCACGGGCGGCAGCAAGTAACTTGTCACGAATGTCAGAACGTCCGACCGGACGACCAGGTCTACGTTTTTCCATTTAACACCTCAGATAATTCAGCCAATGCTGATAAGTCGATCTGGTTGTGCAGAGAATAGAGCACAGCAGGAATGACCAGATAATCGGTCATGGGCCGAATATGGGACAAGGAAATTTGCAATCCTTTACAATCCGATTAAATACGTCAGCAGATTGCCCCTGACCTTCCGTGTTGACACAGCATAAAAATCTCGATATTGGTAAAAGCGTTATCGACTGGAAGGAATAACAACGTCATGCGTATCGCCACCCCGCTACTACTAATCTCCCTAATCGCGTTAACTCGCGCGGGATCCTTGTAGCCGGGCTAAGGCATAGCCGGAATTTACAAAAACCCGTGCACCCTGCACGGGTTTTTTTATGCCGCCGCAGGATGCACGTTACCGAACTTAGGAAGAGGGAAGTCACATGTCAGATCGGGTCATCATATTCGACACCACCTTGCGTGATGGTGAGCAGGCCCTGGCGGCCAGTTTGACAGTCAAGGAGAAGCTGCAGATAGCCCAGGCGCTGGAGCGGCTCGGTGTCGACGTCATGGAGGTGGGCTTCCCGGTCTCTTCTCCCGGCGATTTTCAATCGGTGCAGACCATCGCCCGCCACATCAAGAACAGCCGAGTCTGCGCCCTCGCCCGCGCCCTGCCAAAAGATATCGATGCCGCCGGTGAAGCCTTGCGGGTCGCCGAGGCGTTTCGCATCCACACCTTTATCTCCACCTCCTCCATCCATGTGGAGAGCAAGCTGAAAAAGAGCTTCGAGGATGTGCTGGAGATGGGGGTCGGCGCCATCAAGCACGCCCTGCGCTACACCGATGATGTGGAGTTCTCCTGCGAGGATGCGGGCCGCACGCCGATTGATAATCTCTGCCGCATGGTGGAGGCCGCCATCAAGGCGGGGGCCCGTACCATCAATATCCCGGATACCGTCGGCTACACGGTGCCGACCGAGTTCTCCGGCATCATCCACACCCTGTTCAACCGGGTCCCCAACATCGACAAGGCGATCATCTCGGTCCACTGCCACGATGATCTGGGGCTCTCGGTGGCCAACTCCATCGGCGCGGTGCAGATGGGGGCCCGCCAGATCGAGTGCACCATCAACGGCATCGGCGAACGGGCGGGCAACTGCTCGCTGGAAGAGGTGGCGATGATCCTCAAAACCCGCGCCGACCTGCTCGGGGTGCAAACCAATATCCGCCACAACGAAATTCATCGCACCAGCACGCTGGTCAGCCAGCTCTGCAACATGCCGGTGCAACCCAACAAGGCGATCGTCGGTGCCAATGCTTTCTCCCACAGCTCCGGCATCCATCAGGATGGGGTGCTCAAGGCGAAAAATACCTACGAAATCATCACTCCCGAGAGCATTGGCCTGACCCAGAACAACCTCAACATGACCTCCCGCTCCGGCCGCCACGTCATCAAGCACCGGATGGAGTCCATGGGTTATGCCGAGAGCAGCTACGACCTCGACCACCTCTACGGCAAATTCCTGACCCTGGCCGACAAGAAGGGTCAGGTGTTCGACTACGACCTCGAAGCGCTGGCCTTCTTCAGCCAGATCCACGAAGAGCCGGAGCACTTCAAACTGGAGTACCTCGGGGTGCAGAGCGGCAGCTCGGTACTGGCCACCGCCTCGGTCAAATTGAAGGTAGGACAGGATCTGATCTGCGAAGCGGCTACCGGCAACGGCCCGGTGGATGCGGTCTACCAGTGCATCAACCGCATCACCGGCTATGAGATCCGCATCGACAAATACGCCCTCAAGAGCAAGGGCGAAGGGGAAGATGCCCTCGGTCAGGTCGATATCGTCGCCGAGTACAAAGGGCGCAAATTCCACGGCATGGGACTGGCCACCGACATCATCGAATCCTCGGCCCACGCCCTGCTCCATGTGATCAACAGCATCTGGCGCGCCGATCAGGTCGCCGAACAGATGGAACGCAATAACAGCATCAAATCAGAAACCGTCTGAGCAGGACTCGCTGCCACACAGACGGCATGGAATGACAACATCAAGACGGGGAACGTCTGAACCGGCAACCGCGCGCAGCGTCGGGGAAACCGGACAGAGGGATCTCAAAGACAATATCAGGATGGAGAGTGTATGAGCAGTTATCGGATCGCAGTATTGCCGGGTGACGGCATTGGCCCGGAAGTGATGGCCGAAGCCGTCAAGGTGCTGGAGAAGGTGCAGGCCAGGTTCGGCCTCGCCTTCGAGTATGATAACCATGACGTGGGCGGCATCGCCATCGACAACCACGGTACCCCGCTGCCGCAAAGCACGATCAAAGGCTGCGAAGCGGCCGATGCCGTGCTGTTTGGCTCGGTGGGCGGCCCGAAATGGGAGCATCTGCCGCCCAACGATCAGCCTGAGCGTGGTGCCCTGCTGCCCCTGCGTGCCCACTTCAAACTGTTCTGCAACCTGCGCCCGGCCCGCATCTACACCGGTCTGGAACAGTTCTCCCCGCTGCGTGCCGACATCTCCGATCGCGGCTTCGACATCGCCTGCGTGCGCGAGCTGACCGGCGGCATCTACTTCGGCCAGCCCAAGGGGCGTGAGGGAGAGGGGGCGAACGAGAAGGCATTCGACACCGAGGTGTACCATCGCTTCGAGATTGAGCGCATCGCCAAGATTGCCTTTGAGTCGGCTCGCGTGCGCCGTGGCAAGGTCACCTCCATCGACAAGGCCAACGTACTCGCCTCTTCCATTCTGTGGCGCGAGGTGGTGACGCAAGTCGCCAAGTCCTATCCGGACGTAACCCTCAACCATATGTACATCGATAACGCCACCATGCAGCTCATCAAGGATCCGTCCCAGTTCGATGTGCTGCTCTGCTCCAACCTGTTCGGTGACATCCTCTCCGACGAGTGCGCCATGATCACCGGCTCCATGGGGCTGCTCCCCTCCGCCAGCCTCAACGAATCGGGTTTCGGCCTGTTCGAACCGGCCGGTGGTTCGGCCCCCGATATCGCTGGCAAAGGGATTGCCAACCCCATCGCCCAGATCCTCTCCGCCGCCCTGATGCTGCGCTACAGCTTAGGGATGGAGGCTGCCGCACAGGCCATCGAGCAGGCCGTGGCCCAGACCCTGGCCGAGGGTTACTTCACCGCCGACCTGCATCAGGCCAGCGCCCGCCATCCGGTGCAGAGCACGTCCGAGATGGGTAGCCAGATCGCCGCCCGGATCTGAGCCGCATAACAGAGAACAAGGAAGAGAGAAGCAATGGCCAAGACCCTCTATCAGAAAGTATTCGACGCCCACGTGGTACGGGAAGTGGAAGGGGAGACCCCCCTCATCTACATCGACCGCCATCTGGTGCATGAAGTGACCAGCCCGCAGGCATTCGACGGCCTGCGCGCCATGAATCGCCAGCTGCGCCGCCCGGACCTGACCTGGGCTACCATGGATCACAACGTCTCCACCACTACCAAGGACATCGCGGCCTCCGGCGAGATGGCTCGCATCCAGATGGAGACGCTGGCGGACAACTGCAAGGAGTTCGGGGTTCGCCTCTACGATCTCAACCACAAATATCAGGGGATCGTCCATGTGATGGGCCCCGAGCTCGGCATTACCCTGCCCGGTACCACCATCGTCTGCGGCGACTCCCACACCGCCACCCATGGTGCCTTCGGCTCGCTGGCGTTCGGCATCGGCACTTCCGAAGTGGAGCATGTGATGGCCACCCAGACCCTGAAACAGGGCCGCGCCAAGACCATGCGCATTTCGGTCAACGGCAAGCTGGCCGAGGGCATCAGCGCCAAGGACGTGGTACTGGCCATTATCGGCAAGGTCGGCCATGCCGGTGGTACCGGCTACGTGGTGGAATTCGCTGGCGATGCCATTGCGAACCTCTCCATGGAAGGGAGGATGACGGTGTGCAACATGGCCATCGAGCTGGGCGCCAAGGCGGGCATGATCGCCCCCGACCAGACCACCATCGACTACATTCGCGGCAAGGAATTCGCCCCCAAGGGCGAGGTGCTGGAGCAGGCCATCGCCTACTGGCAGAGCCTCAAGAGCGATGAAGGTGCCCGTTTCGATGCCGAAGTGATGCTCGATGCCGCCGATATCGCCCCACAGGTCACCTGGGGCACCAACCCGGGGCAGGTGATTGCCGTTAATGAACCCATTCCGGCGCCGGAATCCTTCAGCGATCTGATGGAGCAGCAGTCAGCCCGCAAGGCGCTCGCCTACATGGACTTGCAACCGGGTCAGAAGCTCTCCGACGTTGCCATCGACAAAGTATTTATCGGGTCGTGCACCAACAGCCGCATCGAGGATCTGCGCGCCGCCGCCGCCATCGCTCGCGGTCGCAAGGTAGCCGCTGGCGTGCAGGCGCTGGTGGTGCCGGGTTCCGAGCAGGTGAAGGCGCAGGCCGAAGCCGAGGGGCTGGACAAGATCTTCATCGAGGCCGGTTTTGAGTGGCGCCTGCCGGGGTGCTCCATGTGTCTGGCCATGAACAACGACCGGCTGCAACCGGGAGAGCGCTGCGCCTCCACCAGCAACCGCAACTTCGAAGGGCGTCAGGGCCGCGCCGGCCGCACCCATCTGGTCAGCCCGGCCATGGCCGCCGCCGCCGCCGTCACCGGCCGCTTCGCCGACATTCGCGCACTGTAAGAGGAAAGAGCGATGACAGGATTCAAACAGCATAAAGGGATCGTCGTCCCCCTCGACAGCGCCAACGTCGACACCGACGCCATCATTCCCAAACAGTTTTTGCAAAAAGTAAACCGCATCGGTTTTGGCAAGCACCTGTTCCACGACTGGCGCTTTCTGGACGATGCCGGCCAGCAGCCCAACCCCGAGTTCGTGCTCAACCAACCGCAATTCGCCGGTGCCAGCATCCTGTTGGCCCGCGAGAACTTCGGCTGCGGCTCGAGCCGCGAGCACGCCCCCTGGGCGCTGGCCGACTACGGCTTCAAGACCATCATAGCGCCGAGCTTTGCCGACATCTTCTACGGCAACGCCATCAACAATGGCATGGTGCCGGTGCGCCTGAAGGAGGAGGAGGTTGACGCCCTGTTCCAGCTGGTTGCCGCCCAGCCAGGCATCCAGATCGAAGTGGATCTGGAAGCGAATCAGGTATGTGCAGGTAGCCTCTGCTTCGGTTTCGAGATCGATGAATTCCGCCGTTACTGTCTGCTCAACGGCTTGGATGCCATCGGTCTGACCCTGCAGCACGAGGCCGCCATCAGCGCCTTTGAGGCGAAGCAGCCGAGCTGGATTTAACGCGCCAGTTGCAAAAAAATGAGTAGAATCAACAGGGAGCTTCGGCTCCCTGTTTTACTGTCCGCTACGCTTCCCACTTTAGGCCACCGGAACTGGCCCGTGCCACAGGAAAGGATGATGAAGAGACCGACGGCAATTCCTCTGCTCTGTGCCCTGCTGCTTGCCCTGCCTGCGGGGGCCAATCAAACCAGCTTCAACAACAGCCTCGGCCAGATCAGCGTCGGCTGGCAGGATAGCGAAGGCAAACCCCAACAACTCACCTACCGGCTCGAACAGGGCAAGTTGCCGCCTCTCATCGCCTATCGCCCGGCGAGAATGCAGGAGGAGGTCCTGCAGGTGTTGCTGCGGGAGGTGCGCCAGAACTACCCCGAGGTGCAGTTCACCCTCGCCCGTCCCTCGCTGGAGCTGCATCTGAAAAGCCGCAATCAGGACAAGGCGCGCGAGGCGATGGCCTTTCTGCAGTCCAAGCGGAGCAAAGAGGAGCAGGCGTGGCTGACCAAACACTACTTCCAGTACTTCAACACCCCAGACGGGCAGCTGGCGGTGAAGCAGGATCATGTGCGCATCGCGCTGGAGAGCCGCAGCGGGCTGGCTCCGCTGGCGGATCAACTCAAACAACAGGGCAGTACCGAAACAGAAGCACGCCAGAAAACCGTGGCCCATATGCTCACCTTTATCCAGAGCATCCCCTATCAGCAGCTCGACAGCCTGAATGGAAGACAGGGCAAGGGCTTTCTCCCGCCCCGTCAGGTGCTGGAGCAGAACCGGGGGGATTGCGACAGCAAGGTAACCCTGATGGCCGCCATGCTGGCCCAGCTCTTTCCCGAGCTGAAACAAGCCATGGTGTTCGTCCCCGGCCATGCCCTGCTGGCCGTTGACCTGCCCGCCAAGCCGGGGGATGTGACCCTCAACTGGCAGGGGCAGAGCTACCTGCTGCTCGAACCTACCGGTCCAGCCACCTTGCCTGCGGGCCAAATAGCATCGACCAGCAAAACGCTGGTCGATAGCAAGCAGTTGAGTGTGCAGCCGGTTCAGGAAAAAGGCTAATCCCCTCCCTCTGCCGATGGGGAGAGAGGATTAACCCTGAGGCAGAAACTCTACCGCCAGCAGCAACCCGCTCTCCTCCTCCAGCACCCGGATAATACGGGCATGGGCTTCAAAGGGAGGCAACAGATTGTTGTTGGTGGCAAGACTGATCCGGATGGGCTGATTGATGTCGAGCTGGTGTTCAGAGACCGCAATTCCCATGCCGTTGGCACTGAGATCCCGGCAGATCCCCTCCAGCACCAGCTGCTGCTGATAGACGGTGACCGGAGCATTGATGACCATGCGCGCAAAGGCACGCCTTTCCTTGGTATTGGTAAGCACGCGAACATCCTCTGTTGGGTGGGCGTCATCTCATGGGTATTGCACAATTGTGCTGGTCTACCCAAAAGAACGTTAATACAATGCGGTTCGTTTCTCAAACGGGGTGCGGTTTACCGCTGAGATTATACCCGTGTACCTGATCCAGATAATGCTGGCGGAGGAATTTGAGGCATGGCGCTCATTTTTTGCGCCCTCACCCGCTGGCACCTCGTTATTAACAAGTAATAGGGAATGCCACCCATGAAGACCCTGCTGCTGGTCACCACCGGCCTGCTGTCGGCCAATGTGTTCGCCGCCGACACTCTCACCGTCTACACCTACAGCTCCTTCACTGCCGAGTGGGGTCCGGGGCCCAAGATCAAACAGGCCTTCGAGAAAGCGTGCGACTGCACCCTCAATCTGGTTCCCCTCGAAGATGGGGTCGCCATCCTCAATCGGCTGCGACTGGAGGGCAACCACAGCAAGGCCGATCTGGTGCTGGGGCTCGACGATGCCCTCATCAGCGAAGCCAAGCAGAGCGGTCTGTTCGCCCCCCATCCCGCCAAGCTGGATGGCATCAAGGTGCCGGGTGGCTGGCAGGATGACACCTTCGTCCCCTACGACTACGGCTACTTCGCCTTCGTCTATGACAAAGACAAACTCAAGCAGCCGCCCAAGAGCCTGAAAGAGCTGGTGGAGCGTCCCGACCTCAAGGTGATCTATCAGGATCCCCGCACCTCCACCCCGGGGCAGGGGCTGATGCTGTGGATGAAGTCTGTCTACGGCGACAAGGCGCCTGCCGCTTGGGGCGAGCTTGCCAAAAAGACGGTCACCGTCACCAAGGGGTGGTCCGAGGCTTATGGCA
This sequence comes from Aeromonas sp. 600948, assembly GCF_049174875.1. Classification (NCBI taxonomy): domain Bacteria; kingdom Pseudomonadati; phylum Pseudomonadota; class Gammaproteobacteria; order Aeromonadales; family Aeromonadaceae; genus Aeromonas; species Aeromonas sp. 600948. The sequence goes on along the minus strand of NZ_JAAKTY010000036.1, from coordinate 8,217 downwards.
TGTTCCTCGATGGCGAAGCGGACATGGTGCTCTCCTACACAACCTCCCCCGCTTACCACCTGATTGCCGAGAACAAGCCTCAGTATCAGGCAGCGGCGTTTGAAGAGGGGCACTACCGTCAGGTGGAAGTGGCCGCCAAGCTGAAAAGTGCCAAACAGGAGAAGCTGGCTGATCAGTTCCTGCAGTTTATGGTGAGCCCCGCCTTCCAGAACGAGATCCCGACCGGCAACTGGATGTATCCGGTTATCGACACGCCGCTACCCAAGGGTTTCGAGCAGATGATCACCGTAGCCAAGCCGCTCGCCTTCAGTGCCGATGAGGTGGCTGCCAATCGCAAAGGGTGGATCCGCGAATGGCTGCAAGCCGTCGCCCAGTGAGTCAGCTCGCGCTGAAGCGACAGGATCGCCCCCTCTGGTGGCTGCCGGGCAGTGCAGCCACCCTGCTGATCCTGCTGTTGTCCCTCGGGCCGCTGGCGGCCCTGCTGTGGCAGGCCGGTTCACTGGCGCCGCGCACTTTGCTGGCAGACCCCTATCTGCGCCATGTGCTGGGCTTCAGCCTCTGGCAGGCGCTGCTCTCCACCCTGCTGAGCCTGGGGCTCGCCATTCCGGTGGCCCGCGCGCTGGCTCGGCGCCGTTTCATTGGCCGAACCCTGCTGATCAAGCTGTTCGGTCTCTCGCTGGTACTGCCGGTCATCATCGCCATCTTCGGCATCGTGGCGGTTCATGGCAAACAGGGGTGGCTGCCGCAACTGCTGCGCAGCTTGGGACTGGATCCCGGCAACTATCTCTACGGCCTGTTCGGTATCCTGCTGGCCCATGTCTTCTTCAACATGCCGCTGGCGGCACGTCTCATCCTGCAGAGCATCGAGAGTATCCCCGAATCTAGCTGGCGCCTCGCCAGCCAGCTTGGCATGCGCTCATCCCATATCTTCCGGCTGCTGGAGTGGCCGCTCATTCGCGGTATATTGCCGGGGCTTGCCAGCCTCATCTTTATGCTCTGCTTCACCAGCTTCACCACAGTGCTGGCGCTGGGAGGCGGGCCGAAATCCACCACGCTGGAAGTGGCCGTCTATCAGGCGCTGCGCTTTGACTTCGATCTCGCCACCGCTGGCGGATTGGCGCTGGTGCAGCTCATCCTGACCGCCACCCTGCTGCTCCTGCAGCACAAGCTGCAGACTACGCCGGCCAGTCGGGTGACTCCCCGTCGTCCCTGCCTGCGGCCGGATCGCCATCAGCCGGGCACGGCCGTGGTGGATCTCTTCTCGCTCTGTATCGGCCTCGCCATCTTTCTGCCGCCGCTGCTGGCCATCGTCGTCGCCGGCCTCCACCCCGGCCTGCTGATGGCACTCACTTCCGCCAAGCTGTGGCAGGCGAGCGGCCAGTCGCTGTTGATTGCATTGGCAGCCGGTGCCTTGGCCACCCTGCTCGGTGGCGCACTGCTGCTCACCAGCCGTCATCTGCGGGTACGGGTTCGCAAGCGACGGGCTGCCGCCCTGTGGGAAGCCAGCGGCTCGGTGATCCTGATGATCCCGGCAGTGGTGCTCTCTACCGGCCTGTTCATCCTGTTTATGCCCTTTGCCGACGTGTTCGCCCTCGGCCCCTGGCTGGTGGTGCTGGTCAACGCCCTGATGGCGCTACCCTATGTGCTTCGCACCCTCTCCGCCCCCATGCAGCTGGTGGTGCGCCAGTATGACCGGCTGGCGGACAGCCTGGGGGTACGTGGCCTGCATCGCCTGCGGCTGGTGGAGTGGCCGCTGCTGCGCCGTCCGCTGGCACTGGCGATGGCGCTGTCGATGATCCTCTCGCTGGGGGATCTTGGTGCCATCGCCATGTTTGGCAGCCAGGAGCTCACCACCCTGCCCTGGCTGCTCTACCAGCAGCTCGGCAGTTACCGGCTGACCGAAGCGGCCGCCACCGCCCTGCTGCTGCTGACACTCTGTTTCTCCCTGTTCTGGCTGGTGGAACGGGGACTTGGAGGAAAACATGCTGAACATTGATACGCTGGTGACCAGCTACCCCGACTGGCGCGTCAGCTTCAGCGCGAAGCTGCCCAAAGGGGAGATCACCGCGCTGATTGGCCCAAGCGGCGCAGGCAAATCGACCCTGCTCGGGATGATCGCCGGATTCGTGCCGGTGGAGTCGGGCAGCCTCAGCTTCGATGGCGAAGATCTGTTGCCGCTGGGCCCGGCCGAGCGGCCAGTCACCACCCTGTTTCAGGATCACAACCTGTTCCTGCACCTGTCGGTGTTCGACAATATCGCCATCGGCTTGCACCCGGGTCTGCGCCTGAGTGCCGCCCAGCGGGCACAGGTGATCGATGCAGCCGAGCGGGTTGGTCTTGGCGAGATGCTAAACCGTCTGCCGGAGCAGCTCTCCGGCGGCCAGCAGCAGCGGGTCGCGCTGGCTCGCGCGCTGGTGCGCGGCAAACCGCTGCTGCTGCTGGATGAGCCCTTCTCTGCCCTCGATCCCGCCCTGCGCCGGGAGATGCTGGCGGAAGTGGCGAGGCTAGCCTGCGAGCAAGGCATTACCGTACTGATGGTCTCCCACAATCCTGAAGATGCCCAGCTGATTGCCGATCAGGTGCTGTTTGTCGACGAGGGGCGCATCGCCCTGCAAGGCAAGCCGGATATTCTGCAAAATAGCGACCACCCGGGGCTGCTGCGCTACCTTGGACAGTGACCCAAGGACACTGAACTGGTGACGGGATCAAAAAAGGGAAGCCAAGTGGCTTCCCTTTTTCATATGAAGATAGTCAGCTAAATCAGAGGTTTTCCTCGGCAAAGGATGCCAATCTGCTACGCACCACGCCATTGAGGAAGATGTTGGCACTGCCGTCAAAATCCTTGAAACGCTCGACGATGTAGGTGAGACCCGAGGTCACCGGGCTCAGATAGTTGGAGTCGATCTGGGCCAGGTTACCGGAGCAGACGATCTTGGTGCCTTCGCCGCAGCGGGTGATGATGGTCTTGATCTGGGATGCGGTCAGGTTCTGGCATTCATCCAGCAATACGAAGGTGTTCTGGATGCTGCGCCCGCGCATGAAGTTGACCGATTTGAACTGGATATTGGCCTTCTCCATGATGTAGCTGAGCGAGCCGCTCATGTTCTCGTCCTGCTTGTGCAGCACCTCCAGGGTGTCGGTCACCGCCGCCAACCAGGGCATCATCTTCTCCTCTTCGGTGCCGGGCAGGAAGCCGATGCTTTCGGCAATTTCCGGGGTATTACGGGTGACGATCACCTTCTCGTAAATGCCCTTCTCAATCACCAGCTCCAGCGCAGCAGCCATGGCCAGCAAGGTTTTGCCGCAACCCGCCGGGCCGGTCAGGATCACCAGATCGATGTGCGGATCGAGCAGTGCATCCAGCGCCATCCCCTGATAGACATTCTTGGGATGGACACCCCACGCCTTGCGGGACATCAGCCGCTCGCGGCCCAGATCCTTGATGCGGATCTTGCTGCCATCGTGGCTGAGCACCCGGGCGGCGAAGAAATTCTCTTCATCCACCAGATACTGGTTTACGTGAACCCCTTCCAGCAGATTGGCATCGATCACATGGATGGTGTCGCGGCCGTGGGTCTCGCTCTCGCACTCGCCAACCCGCTCCCAGAAGCTGCCGGGCACCACCTGAAAACCCTTGGCCAGCAGGCGGATATCGTCGATCAGCTGGTCGCTGCGGTAATCTTCAACGTGAGCAAGCCCGGCCCCCTTGGCCTTGAGGCGCATGTTGATGTCTTTGGTGACCAGCACCACCTGACGCTTCAACTCGTGCTTTTGCAGATAGAGGGCCGCGTTGATGATGCGGTTGTCGGCCTCCTTGTCGGTAAACACCTCGGCATCCTGCGGCAGATGGTGATCGCTGAAGATGCAGATATGGCCGCTCGCCTCGCCGGCCAGCGGCACGCCCTGGGTGATCTGATCCGGGGTTGCATCGCGGAACACATCTTCCAGCGCACGAATGGCCACCCGCGCATCGCGGCTGACATCCTTGTGGCGATCCTTGATGTTATCGAGCTCTTCCAGCACCGTCATGGGGATGAGCACGTCGTGCTCTTTGAAGGAGTAGATAGCGAGGGGTTCGTGAAGCAGAACGTTGGTATCCAGGATAAACAGCTTTCGGTCCGTATTGTCCATAAGCATCCTCCTTGGCACTGAAGGGCCACGTGTGTGAATCTCGGATGTCATTGAAACCACACGGCCGTGACAGTTTTATTACCCTCAACGCTACGCCCGATTTTACTATCGCGCAACAAATCACTTGGCCGCCTGATTTGATTGCGCATAAAAACAGCAATACAAAGACCGGCACTGTGGCCGGTCTTTTTTCTATCGTTCAACTACTTGGGCATGTTTGTCAGCCGCACTTGGAGTCGCCACAGTTGAGGCAGGTCATGCAGCCATCCTTCAGCACCAGCGCCTTGGTGTGGCACTTGTAGCAGAGCGCGGCATTGGCCGGGAAACCACTGCCAGTCTGTTGCTCTTCAGCCTCCTGAGCCGCCTTCAACTCGGCCTGCTTCTCGGCCAGAAACGCCTGCTGATGCTCGTCCAACCCCGGCGCCTTGAGCATGCCTATCTCGGTGAGATGGCTCTCGATCACGTTGCCAATTTCGGCGATCAGCGATGGAACGTACTTGCCCTTGTTCCAGTATCCGCCCTTGGGATCAAACACCGAGCGCAGCTCCTCCACCAGGAAGGTGACATCCCCACCCTTGCGGAATACCGCCGAGATGATGCGGGTTAGCGCCACGATCCACTGATAGTGCTCCAGGCTCTTTGAGTTGATGAAAATCTCGAACGGACGGCGAGTTTCGTGAACCGTGCCCTCGTTGAGAATGATGTCGTTGATGGTGATGAACAGTGAGTGCTCGGAGACATGCTCCGGCGTCTTCAACTTGTAGGTGGTGCCCATCAGCCGCTCCGGGCGCAGCACGGTTTCGTGCATATGCACCACGTCATCCTGCACAGAGAGATCTTCTTGCGGCTCATCCTTGGTACGCACCTTGTAGGCGACGATTTTCTTGTCGATCTTCTTGACCATAATGTCGTTCTCAGAATTTACCGTAATAGCCTTCTTTCAAGGCGTCGTAGAGGTTGGCGGCCGTATGCAGCTCGCCATCGTATTCGATCTCTTCGTTCCCCTTGACGGAGATGACGGAGCCATCCTCCAGGGTGAAATCGTACAGGGTGTTCTCCAGATCCTTCTCCTTCACCAGCACGCCCTGGAAGGCCTCCGGATTGAAGCGGAAGGTGGTGCAGCCCTTGAGGCCAGAATCCGAGGCATACATGTAGATGTCCTTGAACTGCTCGAACGGGAAATCGGTTGGCACGTTGGCAGTCTTGGAGATGGAGGAGTCGATCCAGCGCTGGGCCGCAGCCTGAATGTCCACATGCTGCGCCGGGGTGATGTCATCAGCAGTAATGAAGTAGTCCGGCAGACGGCTCGCCTCATCATCGGCATAGGGCATGGCGGACGGATTAACCAGCTCACGATAGGCCAGCAGCTCGAAGGAGTAGACATCCACGCTCTCCTTGCTCTTCTTGCCCGGCTTGATGACGTTGCGGCTGTAGTGGTGGGCAAAGCTCGGCTCGATACCGTTGCTGGCGTTGTTGGCCAGTGACAGCGAGATGGTGCCGGTCGGCGCAATACTGCTGTGGTGAGTGAAACGCCCACCCACTTCGGCCAGCTCGGCGACCAGCGCAGGATCCACTTCGGCAACCTGCTGCATGTAGCGGCTGTAGCGCGCATGCAGCACCTTGCCCTTCACCTTGTCGCCCACCTTGATGCCATCAGCCGCCATTTCCGGGCGCAGACGCAGCATCTTGCCGGTCACTTCGAACTCCTGCTCCATGATGGGGGCTGGGCCCTTCTCCTTGGCAAGACGCAAGGACTCCTGCCAGCCGGTCATCGCCAGCTCCTGGGATACCTGCTCGGTAAAGGCTACGGATGCCGCAGAGCCGTACTTGATCTGCAGCATGGTGAGGGTCGAACCAAGACCCAGGAAACCCATGCCATGCCGACGCTTGGCTGTGATCTCCTCGCGCTGTTTGGCCAGTGGCAGTTGGTTGATCTCCACCACGTTGTCGAGCATGCGAGTAAAGATGGCTACCACCTTGCGAAACGCCTGCCAATCGAATGCCGCGTTTTCAGTAAAAGGGTCGCGCACAAACTTGGTCAGATTGACCGAGCCCAGCAGACAGGCACCGTAGGGCGGCAACGGCTGCTCACCACAGGGGTTGGTCGCGCGGATCTCTTCACAGAACCAGTTGTTGTTCATCTGGTTGACCTTGTCGATCAGGATGAAGCCGGGCTCTGCATAGTCATAGGTGGAGGTCATGATGACATTCCACAGCTTGCGGGCGGGCATGGTCTTGTAGACCTTGCAGGCGACCTGCCCCAACTCGTTGAATACAACCCCTTCCTTGTTGGGCCAGTCGGCCCAGAGCACCTGAGCGAGATCGTCCAGCGCAATGCCATCCTGCTCCACCTCTTTGGCGGTATAGGGGAAGATCAGCGACCAGGGGGCATCCTCTTTCACCGCCTTGACGAAATCTTCGGTGATGAGCAGGGAGAGGTTGAACTGACGCAGGCGGCCATCTTCACGCTTGGCCTGTATAAACTCGATCACATCGGGATGGCGGATATCCATGGTGCCCATCTGGGCGCCGCGACGGCCACCGGCTGACGAGACGGTGAAACACATCTTGTCATAGATATCCATGAAGGAGAGCGGGCCGGAGGTGTAAGCACCGGCACCGGAGACAAAGGCACCCCGCGGGCGCAGGGTCGAGAAGTCATAGCCGATACCGCACCCGGCTTTCAGGGTCAGACCGGCCTCGTGCACCTTGCCAAGGATATCGTCCATCGAATCTTCGATGGTACCGGAAACAGTACAGTTGATGGTTGAAGTGGCAGGCTTGTGCTCAAACGCCCCCGCATTGGAGGTGATGCGGCCCGCCGGAATAGCACCATTGCGCAGCGCCCACAGGAACGGCTCATACCAGGCCTCCGGTTCCAGCTCCTGCTCTGCCAACGCACGGGCTACCCGCTGGTAAGTCTCATCGATAGAGCTGTCGATGGGAGTGCCATCCTTGCTCTTGAGGCGATACTTGCTATCCCAGATCTCGAGGGACGTTTCCTGCATGGGGATAAGGCGGGAGCCAAGCTCACTCTCCAGCACCGGGTTCGATTTAGCCATTTTCAATCAACCTTATGTGAATGCATTAACATCATGACAACAGCAGAAAACACAACTAATGGTGCCATCTAAAATTAATGGCACAACATATAGTACACCTGATGCCATGAGGGCGCCGATTCTAACCTAAAAAAATGCCCCGGCCAGCAGATTTCTGGGCCAGGGCACTTAACTGATTAATTTGCTGAGAGATTTAACACTCAGAGATAGATCAGGGCTTCTTGACGTAAACGGTCGGTGTTTCACCCGCCATATTCAGATAGAACTCGTAGACGCCATCAGCATCTGGTGAGAACTTCATGTCCTCATACTTGGAGCATGGGTTGACCGGCACCGCCTCACCACCCAACACGGCAACACCATCACTCGGGCTCTTATAGCCAAAGTTGGTACCGCAGCTCCAGCCTGAATCAGCAAACTTGAACTTGTAGGGGGCCCACTCTTTCTTGAGGGTGCCTTTGGCCATATAGAGCTTGTCGGCCACCTTGACTACCTTGCTTTCATCAGTGGCCATCCAGTCGTTCATCTCCCCGCGCAGGTAGATGGACTTGCCACCGAAATCGCCGTTGTCTGCCCCAGCCTGCTCTGCACCACCATTGGATGCGCAACCGCCTAATACCAGGGTTCCCGCCGCCAGCATCATCGTTACTGTTCTTTTGAACATGGGTCTATTCCTTAAATTATTGTGATTCCTTGGTCCATCCATGTGGACTGAAGAATTAAACCAGAGTAGGTATCACAAGAAAGGTAGAGGCATCACATTCTGTACTTTTTGTATCCAACACCTTGAACTGGTGAGCAAATATCGAACAGAAAAAGAGGTCTTTTTGGGGCTTTAGAAGGGTAATCAATGAATGACAAGAAGGGGAAAGTCTAATAATCCGGTGACGTGCTGAATTGCAGGCAATAAAAACCCCGCTCGATGAGCGGGGTTTCTTGTATTGGGCGCCTGGCAGTGTCCTACTCTCGCATGGCGAATGCCACACTACCATCGGCGCTACCGCGTTTCACTTCTGAGTTCGGC
>NZ_JAAKTY010000035.1:0-18728 GCF_049174875.1 Aeromonas sp. 600948 | reverse complement strand
CCGGAGCCGGAGCGTGCGATTGACCAGCCGTTCCTGATGCCGATCGAAGACGTATTCTCTATCGCTGGCCGTGGTACTGTAGTTACCGGTCGTGTAGAGCGCGGTATCGTTAAAGTTGGTGAAGAAGTGGAAATCGTTGGTATCAAAGATACCACCAAGACCACCTGTACCGGCGTTGAAATGTTCCGTAAGCTGCTGGACGAAGGTCGTGCAGGCGAGAACATCGGTGCACTGCTGCGTGGCGTGAAGCGTGAAGACGTAGAGCGTGGTCAGGTACTGGCCAAGCCGGGCACCATCAAGCCGCACACCAAGTTTGAATCTGAAGTGTACGTGCTGTCCAAAGAAGAAGGTGGTCGTCATACCCCGTTCTTCAAAGGCTACCGTCCGCAGTTCTACTTCCGTACTACCGACGTGACCGGTACCATCGAACTGCCGGAAGGCGTAGAGATGGTAATGCCGGGCGACAACATCAAGATGGTTGTTACCCTGATTGCACCGATCGCAATGGACGACGGCCTGCGTTTCGCTATCCGTGAAGGTGGCCGTACCGTAGGTGCTGGTGTTGTAGCTAAAGTTATCGCTTAATCTTTGGCTTACATAAATAAAGCAAAGCCCCTATAATAGGGGCTTTCTTATGCAGGGGCGTAGTTCGAATTGGTAGAACAGCGGTCTCCAAAACCGATGGTTGCGGGTTCGAGTCCTGCCGCCCCTGCCATATACCTCGTCTCGTACGGGGCTTTTGTGTCTTTGGTTACGTCAGATACAGGTGGGTTGTATGAGTGTTAGTTCTGAGAACCAGGGCGGAAGCAAGGATACCCTGCTTTGGGGCCTGGTTTTCATTATCCTGGTGGCCGCTGTAGTAGGTAATTATCTACTGAGCGATGTTATTGCTGCCGTCCGCGCCTTGGGTGTGGTCATTGTCATCGCTGCTGCCGGTGCAGTAGCCCTGCAAACCACCAAAGGGAAGGCAACACTGGCATTCGCCCGTGAGTCTCGCCTGGAAGTCCGCAAGGTCGTATGGCCAACCCGTCAGGAAGCCATTCAGACAACCCTGATTGTGCTGGCGGTGACCGCCGTGATGGGGCTGCTGCTGTTCGTTCTGGACGGCGCCTTGGTCTGGTTGGTCAACCTGATTACCGGTGTGTAAGGATAAGCCATGACTGAACAACGTGAACAGCGTATGAGATGGTATGTCGTGCAGGCGTTTTCCGGCTATGAAGGCCGTGTCGCCAAATCCCTGCGCGAGCATATCAAGATGCATGGCATGGAAGACATGTTCGGTGAAGTACTGGTCCCGACCGAAGAAGTGGTCGAGATGCGTGCAGGCCAGAAGCGCAAGAGTGAGCGCAAGTTTTTCCCGGGCTATGTCCTGGTTCAGATGATCATGGATGAAACCACATGGCACCTGGTGCGTAACGTACCGCGCGTCATGGGCTTCATCGGCGGTACTTCCGACCGTCCGGCACCGATCTCCGACAAAGAGGCCGATGCCATCCTGAACCGTCTGCAGGATGCCCACGACAAGCCGCGTCCGAAAACCCTGTTTGAACCGGGTGAAATGGTGCGGGTTGCCGATGGTCCGTTTGCCGACTTCAATGGAACCGTTGAAGAGGTGGACTACGAGAAGAGCCGCGTGAAGGTTTCTGTACTGATCTTCGGTCGTTCTACTCCCGTTGAGCTGGATTTCGGTCAGGTCGAAAAGGGCTGATTGATTTCTGTTCACTCAACAGTTGTCAGGGGCAGCGAATATCTCTATAATTCGCTGCCCCTTTATTAGTTGGGGAGCCGTTTGCAGGAGCATGTCTCCGAGGCGCTAGAACCCATTTTTGAGGTAATTTCCTAATGGCTAAGAAAGTCACAGCTTATATCAAGCTGCAGGTTGCTGCTGGTGCAGCCAACCCGTCTCCTCCCGTTGGTCCTGCACTGGGTCAACACGGTGTGAACATCATGGAATTCTGTAAGGCGTTCAACGCCCGTACAGAGAAGCTGGAAAAAGGTTCACCGACTCCGGTCGTGATCACCGTTTACAGCGACCGTTCCTTCACCTTCGAAACCAAGACTCCGCCTGCTTCCTTCCTGCTGAAGAAAGCTGCTGGCATCAAGTCTGGTTCTTCCAAGCCGAACAAAGACAAGGTTGGTAAGGTGACCGTTGCCCAGCTGCAAGAAATCGCCAAGACCAAAGAGCCGGATATGACCGGTGCCGATCTGGATGCAAAAGTACGTTGCATCGCCGGCTCCGCTCGTTCCATGGGTCTGGTAGTGGAGGAGTAAGACAATGGCTAAACTGTCCAAGCGTATGCGCGTTATTCGCGAAAAAGTTGACGGTACCAAAGAGTACTCCATCAACGAAGCCATTGCCCTGCTGAAAGAACTGGCTACCGCCAAGTTCGTTGAAAGCGTTGACGTTGCTGTCAACCTGGGTATCGACGCTCGTAAATCTGACCAGAACGTACGTGGTGCAACTGTACTGCCGCACGGTACCGGTCGTGACGTTCGCGTTGCCGTATTTACCCAAGGTGCCAACGCCGAAGCTGCCAAAGCTGCCGGTGCTGACCTGGTAGGTATGGATGACCTGGCCGATCTGGTCAAGAAAGGCGAGATGAACTTCGACGTAGTTATCGCATCCCCGGATGCCATGCGCGTTGTTGGTCAACTGGGTCAAATCCTGGGCCCGCGCGGTCTGATGCCGAACCCGAAAGTTGGTACTGTAACCCCGAACGTTGCCGAAGCCGTCAAGAACGCCAAGGCTGGTCAGGTTCGTTACCGTAACGACAAGAATGGTATCATCCATACCACTCTGGGTAAGGTTTCTTTCAACGAAGTTCAGCTGAAAGAAAACTTGGAAGCTCTGCTGGTTGCCCTGAAAAAAGGCAAGCCCTCTTCCGCCAAAGGTCAATTCATCAAGAAAGTCAGCATCTCCACCACCATGGGTGCCGGTGTTGCCGTAGACCAAGCTTCTCTGGAAGCTCAGGCCTAATTGATGGGTTTTACAAGGCGCAAAATTTAATCTATAATTTTGCGCCTTGATTGGTTGGGGGTTTCGACCTCCGTCCAAGACCGCAGGAGGCTGCAAAGCCTTAATGTTTCCTGCGTAGACGGTGCCGGAAACCCAGCGAGAAAGATTCTTTCTCTTCTGGAATCCTGCTACCGCATCGTTCCCCTCTGTTGTAAAGGTAGGGGGGATGTGTCAGTACTGGGTCATTTGACCCGGATTCAATCCAGGAGTTAAGCCAATGGCATTGGGACTCGAAGACAAAAAGGCAATTGTTGCTGAAGTCAACGAAGCTGCCAAAGGCGCTCTTTCTGCAGTTGTTGCCGATTCTCGCGGTGTAACTGTAGACAAGATGACCGTCCTGCGTAAAACCGCTCGTGAAGCCGGTGTGTACATGCGCGTTGTGCGTAACACCCTGCTGCGTCGCGCGGTAGAAGGTACCGAATACGAGTGCCTGAACGACGCATTTACCGGTCCTACCTTGATTGCTTTCTCTAACGAACACCCGGGCGCTGCTGCTCGTCTGTTCAAAGAGTTTGCCAAAGCGAACCAAAAGTTCGAAATCAAGGCTGGCGCTTTTAACGGTGAGTTTATCGCCGCAGCACAAATTGATCGTCTGGCCACGCTGCCGACTTACGAAGAAGCAATTGCGAAGTTGATGGCTACCATGAAGGAAGCCTCTGCTGGCAAGCTGGTTCGTACTATCGCTGCTGTTCGCGACCAGAAACAAGCTGCTGCTTGATTCTCGCCTATCTAGGCTGTTTGAGTTTATTCAACATCAGGAATTTTTGTCATGTCTATCACTAAAGACCAAATCATCGAAGCCGTTGCTTCCATGTCCGTAATGGAAGTTGTTGAGCTGATCGAAGCTATGGAAGAGAAGTTCGGCGTTTCTGCCGCTGCTGCCGTAATGGCTGGCCCGGCTGCTGCTGAAGCAGTAGAAGAGAAGACCGAGTTCGACGTAGTTCTGACTGCTGCCGGTGCTAACAAAGTTGCCGTTATCAAAGCCGTTCGTGGCGCTACCGGTCTGGGCCTGAAAGAAGCCAAAGATCTGGTAGAAGCTGCTCCGGCTAACCTGAAAGAAGCCGTCTCCAAAGACGAAGCTGAAGCTCTGAAGAAAGAGCTGGAAGCTGCCGGTGCTTCTGTTGAGATCAAATAATCTGCATTTATGTAGATTAGCCTGATAAAACAGGCTAGGGCTGGTGAATTTTTGTTCACCAGCCTTTTTGCGCTGTAGACTGAGAGCATTTCACACCGTTTACGACTCTCGGTGCACCAGCAATCCGGACTGTCTTCTTTCGTCCGGGCCAACACAAAACGGTGTTGAGACAGAGCTGTCCCGCGGGACAGAGTGGGTCACTTATCAGCGAGCTGAGGAACCCTATGGTTTACTCTTATACCGAAAAAAAACGCATTCGTAAGGACTTCGGTAAGCGAGACCAGGTACTGGACACGCCTTATCTGTTGTCCATTCAGCTGGACTCCTTCAAGCAGTTCATCGAGGCTGACCCGGAAGGTGAATATGGCCTAGAGGCCGCTTTCCGTAGCGTTTTCCCGATCACCAGTTACTCCGGTAGTGCTGAGCTTCAGTATGTCAGCTATCGCCTGGGTGAGCCGGTATTTGACGTAAAAGAATGCCAGATCCGTGGAGTGACCTACTCCGCGCCGCTGCGTGTCAAGCTTCGTATGGTTCTGTACGACCGTGAAGCAGCTGCCGGCACCGTCAAAGACATCAAGGAACAAGAAGTATACATGGGCGAAATTCCGCTCATGACCGAGAACGGCACCTTTGTTATCAATGGTACCGAGCGGGTTATCGTTTCCCAGCTGCACCGCAGCCCGGGCGTCTTCTTCGACCACGATAAAGGCAAAACACATTCATCCGGTAAGGTGCTGTATAACGCTCGCGTTATCCCCTACCGTGGCTCCTGGCTGGACTTCGAGTTCGATGCGAAAGACAACCTGTTTGTCCGTATCGACCGTCGTCGCAAACTGCCGGCATCCATCATTCTGCGCGCCCTGGACTTCACTTCCGAAGAGATCCTGGCCACCTTCTTCGAAACCATCGGTTTCGAGGTCAAAGATGGCAAGTTGATGATGGATCTGGTGCCGGAGCGCCTGCGTGGCGAAACTGCGACCTTCGACATCGTGGCCAATGGTGCCGTGGTTGTTGAAACCGGTCGTCGTGTGACTGCCCGTCACATCCGTCAGCTGGAAAAAGATGCCGTTACCCAGATTGAGGTACCGGTTGAGTACGTTGTTGGCAAAGTTGCTGCCAAGGACTACGCACATCCGCAAACTGGCGAACTGGTAGTGGCAGCCAACCAGGCTCTGAGTCTGGAAGCGATTGCCAACCTGTCCCAGGCCGGCTTCAAGCATTTCGAGGTTCTGTTCACCAACGAACTGGACCACGGTGCCTACATGTCCGAGACCCTGCGCGTCGATTCCAGCACCAACCGTCTGGAAGCGCTGGTAGAAATCTACCGCATGATGCGTCCGGGTGAGCCGCCGACACGTGAAGCAGCAGAGCAGCTGTTCGAAAACCTGTTCTTCTCCGCCGAACGTTACGACCTGTCTACCGTAGGTCGGATGAAGTTCAACCGCCGTCTGGGTCGTGAAGACGAGACTGGCGCTGGTGTACTGACCAAAGACGATATCGTCGATGTAATGAAGCGCCTGATCGACATCCGTAACGGTAACGACGAAGTGGACGATATCGACCACCTGGGTAACCGTCGTATCCGTTCTGTCGGTGAAATGGCTGAAAACCAGTTCCGCGTCGGTCTGGTGCGTGTCGAGCGTGCGGTCAAGGAGCGTCTCTCCCTGGGCGACCTGGACACCCTGATGCCGCAGGATCTGATCAACGCCAAGCCGATCTCCGCCGCAGTTAAAGAGTTCTTTGGTTCCAGCCAGCTGTCCCAGTTTATGGACCAGAACAACCCGCTGTCCGAAGTGACCCACAAGCGCCGTATTTCTGCGCTGGGCCCGGGCGGTTTGACTCGTGAGCGTGCCGGCTTTGAAGTCCGAGACGTACACCCGACCCACTACGGTCGTCTGTGCCCGATCGAGACTCCTGAAGGTCCGAACATCGGTCTGATCAACTCCCTGTCCGTGTACTCTCGTACCAACGAGTACGGTTTCCTCGAGACCCCGTACCGCAAGGTCATTGACGGTGTGATCACCGACGAAGTGGACTATCTGTCTGCTATTGAAGAAGGCAAGTACGTGATCGCACAGGCTAACGCCGCGACCACCGAAGATGGCCGTCTGAAAGATGAATTGATCCCGTGCCGTCACAAAGGTGAATCCACCTTTATGAACGCCGACCAGATCCAGTATATGGACGTGAGCCCGCAGCAGATCGTATCTGTGGCAGCGGCCCTGATCCCGTTCCTGGAACACGATGACGCGAACCGCGCATTGATGGGTTCAAACATGCAACGTCAGGCTGTACCGACCCTGCGTGCTGACAAGCCGCTGGTAGGTACCGGTATGGAACGCGCTGTGGCCGTTGACTCCGGTGTAACCGTAGTTGCCAAGCGTGGCGGCATGATCGACTACGTCGATGCCTCCCGTATCGTTATCAAGGTAAATGAAGATGAGCTGATGCCAGGCGAAGCCGGCATCGACATCTACAACCTGACCAAATACACCCGTTCCAACCAGAACACCTGTATCAACCAGCGTCCTTGCGTGATGTTGGGTGAGCCGGTCATGGCTGGCGACGTACTGGCTGACGGCCCGTCCACCGATCTGGGTGAACTGGCGCTGGGTCAGAACATGCGCGTCGCGTTCATGCCGTGGAACGGTTACAACTTCGAAGACTCGATCCTGGTGAACGAGCGTGTTGTTCAGGAAGATCGCCTGACCACCATCCACATCCAGGAACTGGCCTGTATCTCCCGTGACACCAAGCTGGGTCCGGAAGAGATCACTGCTGACATCCCGAACGTGGGTGAAGCCGCTCTGTCCAAGCTGGACGAGTCCGGTATCGTCTACGTGGGTGCTGAAGTGAAGGGCGGCGACATTCTGGTTGGTAAGGTAACGCCGAAAGGTGAAACCCAGCTGACGCCGGAAGAGAAGCTGCTGCGCGCCATCTTCGGTGAGAAGGCGTCCGACGTGAAGGACTCCTCCCTGCGTGTACCGAACGGTGTGTACGGTACCGTGGTTGACGTGCAAGTCTTTACCCGCGATGGCGTGGAAAAAGACAAGCGCGCCAAAGAAATCGAAGAGATGCAGCTGAAGGAAGCGAAGAAGGACTTGACCGAAGAGTTCAAGATCCTGGAAGACGGCATTTTCGGCCGCTCCCGCAACCTGCTGCTGGCCGCCGGTTACAGCGAAGATCGTCTGAACAAGCTCGATCGCTCCAAGTGGTTTGAACTGGCCATCGAAGACGAAGGCAAGCAGACCGAACTGGAACAGATCGCTGAACAGCACGTTGAGCTGAAAGCCGAGTTCGACAAGAAATTCGAGAACAAGCGTCGCAAGATTATCCAGGGTGATGATCTGGCGCCGGGCGTACTGAAAATCGTCAAGGTTTATCTGGCAGTCAAGCGTCGCATCCAGCCGGGTGACAAGATGGCGGGCCGTCACGGTAACAAGGGTGTTATCTCCAAGATCTGTCCGGTCGAGGATATGCCTCATGACGAGTTCGGCCGTCCGGTCGACATCGTACTGAACCCGTTGGGCGTACCATCCCGTATGAACATCGGTCAGATCCTCGAAGTGCACTTGGGCCTTGCGGCCAAGGGTATCGGCGAGAAGATCGATCGCATGGTCAAAGAGCAGCGCGAGCTGCACGAGATGCGCAACTTCCTGCAACAGGTCTATGACCTGGGCGAGAAGGACACCCAGCAAGTGAACATCGCCGAACTGTCTGACGACGACGTACGTACCCTGGTGGGTAACCTGCGTAAGGGTCTGCCGGTTGCTACTCCAGTGTTTGATGGTGCCAAAGAGCGCGAAATCAAAGCCCTGCTGAAGCTGGCCGATCTGCCGGAGTCCGGTCAGATTGATCTGTTCGATGGCCGTACCGGTAACCGCTTCGAGCGTAAAGTAACCGTTGGTTACATGTACATGCTCAAGCTGAACCACCTGGTCGACGACAAGATGCACGCGCGTTCTACCGGTTCTTACAGCCTGGTTACCCAGCAGCCGCTGGGTGGTAAGGCTCAGTTCGGTGGTCAGCGTTTCGGTGAGATGGAAGTGTGGGCCCTGGAGGCTTACGGTGCGGCATATACCCTGCAGGAGATGCTGACCGTCAAGTCTGACGATGTGAATGGCCGTACCAAGATGTACAAGAACATCGTGGATGGCGACCACCGTATGGAGCCGGGCATGCCCGAATCCTTCAACGTATTGCTGAAGGAAATCCGCTCTCTGGGTATCAACATCGAGCTGGACGAAGAGTAAGAGCTCGCTCTTATTGTTCGAGAATTGACGTGGGCGCCCCGCTGTTTTGGCAGCCGGGGCGCCGAGGTTAGACTCCTGACAGGGGAAACACGTGAAAGACTTACTCAAGTTTTTGAAGGCTCAGACCAAGACCGAAGAGTTTGACAGTATCAAGATCGGTCTGGCCTCTCCTGACATGATCCGCTCCTGGTCATTCGGTGAGGTCAAAAAGCCTGAGACCATCAACTACCGGACTTTCAAGCCGGAGCGTGATGGTCTGTTCTGCGCCCGTATCTTCGGACCGGTGAAGGACTACGAGTGTCTGTGCGGCAAGTACAAGCGCCTGAAACACCGTGGTGTGATCTGTGAGAAGTGCGGCGTTGAAGTGACCCAGACCAAGGTCCGTCGTGAGCGTATGGGCCACATCGAGCTGGCCAGCCCGACTGCCCACATCTGGTTCCTGAAGTCCCTGCCGTCCCGTATCGGTCTGCTGCTGGACATGACCCTGCGCGACATCGAACGCGTGCTCTACTTCGAATCTTTCGTAGTTATCGAGCCGGGCATGACCAACCTCGAACGCAGCCAGATGCTCTCCGAAGAGCAGTACCTGGATGCGCTGGAAGAGTGGGGCGACGAATTTGACGCCAAGATGGGTGCCGAAGCAATCCTGGCATTGCTGCGCGCCATCGATCTGGAAGGTGAAGTCAAAGCGATGCGTGAGGAGCTGGATCAAACCAACTCCGAGACCAAACGCAAGAAGACCACCAAGCGTCTGAAGCTGATGGAAGCTTTCCTGCAGTCCGGCAACAAGCCGGAGTGGATGATCATGACAGTGCTGCCTGTGCTGCCGCCGGACCTGCGTCCGCTGGTACCGCTGGACGGCGGCCGTTTCGCGACTTCCGATCTGAACGATCTGTACCGTCGCGTGATCAACCGTAACAACCGCTTGAAGCGTCTGCTGGATCTGGCTGCTCCGGACATCATCGTGCGCAACGAAAAGCGTATGCTGCAAGAGTCCGTCGATGCGCTGCTGGATAACGGCCGTCGCGGTCGTGCCATCACCGGTTCCAACAAGCGCCCGCTGAAATCCCTGGCCGACATGATCAAGGGTAAGCAGGGTCGTTTCCGTCAGAACCTGCTCGGTAAGCGTGTCGACTACTCCGGTCGTTCCGTTATCACCGTAGGCCCGACTCTGCGTCTGCATCAGTGCGGTCTGCCGAAGAAGATGGCGCTGGAACTGTTCAAGCCGTTCATCTATGGCAAGCTGGAAACCCGCGGTCTGGCGACCACTATCAAGGCCGCCAAGAAGATGGTGGAGCGCGAAGAAGCTGTCGTTTGGGATATCCTGGACGAAGTGATCCGCGAACATCCGGTTCTGCTGAACCGTGCACCGACTCTGCACCGTCTGGGTATCCAGGCATTCGAACCGACTCTGGTCGAAGGCAAGGCAATCCAGCTGCACCCGCTCGTTTGTGCTGCGTATAACGCGGACTTCGATGGTGACCAGATGGCGGTTCACGTACCGCTGACCTTGGAAGCCCAGCTGGAAGCGCGTGCGCTGATGATGTCTACCAACAACATCCTGTCGCCAGCCTCCGGTGAGCCGATCATCGTTCCTTCTCAGGACGTGGTCTTGGGTCTGTACTACATGACCCGCGCCCGCATCAATGCGAAGGGTGAAGGTATGGTGCTGTCCGGCCCGAAAGAGGCCGAGAAAGTGTACCGTGCTGGTCTGGCCGACCTGCATGCTCGCGTCAAGTGCCGCATCACCGAGTACGTGAAGAACGAAGCCGGTGAGCTGGTTGCCAAGACCGAGATGAAGAACACCACCGTTGGTCGTGCGATCCTGAGCCTGATCCTGCCGAAAGGTATGGAATACGCCCTGATCGACGAGCCGAAGGTGCTGACTGCTGCCGAGCAGGCCGATCTGGAAGCCAATCCGCAGAACTGGATCAAATGCGTATCCAACAAGGCGCTGGGCAAAAAGCTCATCTCCCGTCTGCTGAACACCTGCTATCGCAAGCAGGGGCTGAAGGACACCGTTATCTTCGCTGACCAGCTGATGTATACCGGTTTCCACTACGCGGCGCTGTCCGGTGCTTCCGTTGGTATCGATGACATGGTCATCCCGGATGCCAAGAAAGACATCATCGCGTCTGCCGAAGCCGAAGTTGCCGAGATCCAGGACCAGTTCCTGTCCGGTCTGGTAACTGCGGGCGAACGTTACAACAAGGTTATCGATATCTGGGCCAGCGCCAACGAGCGCGTCTCCAAGGCCATGATGGAGAACTTGTCCAAAGAGCGTAACGTCAACTCGCTGGGTGAAGAAGAAGAGCAGGCCTCGTTCAACAGCATCTTTATGATGGCTGACTCTGGTGCGCGTGGTTCCGCCGCTCAGATCCGTCAGCTGGCCGGTATGCGTGGCCTGATGGCCAAGCCGGATGGCTCCATCATCGAGACTCCGATCATCGCGAACTTCCGCGAAGGCCTGAACGTACTGCAGTACTTTATCTCTACCCACGGTGCTCGTAAGGGTCTGGCGGATACTGCACTGAAGACTGCGAACTCCGGTTACCTGACTCGTCGTCTGGTAGACGTGGCGCAAGACATGGTGATCACCGAGGACGATTGCGGCACTACCGACGGTCTGTGGATGACTCCGCTGATCGAGGGTGGCGACGTGGTCGAGCCGCTGCGTGAGCGCGTATTGGGTCGTGTGGTGGCAGAAGATGTCATCAAGCCGGGTACCGAGGACGAGATCCTGGTTGCTCGCAACACCCTGCTCGACGAGCAGCTGTGTGACCTGCTGGAGCGTAACTCCGTTGACCGTGTGAAGGTTCGTTCTGCCATCACCTGTGAAACTGACTTCGGTAACTGTGCTCACTGCTACGGCCGTGATCTGGCCCGTGGTCACCTGGTTAACAAGGGTGAGGCTGTCGGTGTTATCGCCGCCCAGTCCATCGGTGAACCGGGTACCCAGCTGACGATGCGTACTTTCCACATCGGTGGTGCTGCATCTCGTGCCGCTGCTGAAAGCAGCATCCAGGTCAAGAACACCGGTACCATCAAGCTGCAGAACGCCAAGTTCGTTCACAACAGCGATGACAAACTGGTTATCACCTCACGTTCTACCGAACTGACCATCATGGACGACATGGGCCGTACCAAGGAAAGCCACAAGCTGCCTTACGGTTCCGTGCTGGAAGTGAAGGACGGCCAGGCCGTGAGCGCTGGCGAGACCGTTGCCAACTGGGATCCGCACACCCACCCGATCATCACCGAAGTGGCTGGTCGCCTGCAGTTCGAACACATGATCGATGGCGTGACCATCACTCGTCAGACCGACGAGCTGACCGGTCTCTCTTCTATCGTTGTTCTGGACGTCAACGAGCGTCCGAGCGCCGGTAAAGAGATGCGTCCGACCGTTAAACTGGTCGACCTGAACGGCAAAGACGTGATGATCCCGGGTACCGATGTAGCCGCCCAGTACTTCCTGCCGGGCAAGGCGATCGTGAACCTGGAAGATGGTGCCAATGTGGGCGTGGGTGACGCGGTAGCGCGTATCCCGCAAGAGTCCGGCGGTACCAAGGACATCACCGGTGGTCTGCCGCGCGTTGCGGATCTGTTCGAAGCACGTCAACCGAAGGAACCGGCAATTCTGGCCGAGATCTCCGGTACCATCTCCTTCGGGAAAGAGACCAAGGGCAAACGCCGTCTGGTCATCACCCCGACCGATGGTGGCAACGTCTACGAAGAGATGATTCCGAAGTGGCGTAACCTGAACGTGTTCGAAGGTGAAAAAGTTGAGAAGGGTGAAGTGCTGGCGGACGGTCCTGAGTCTGCTCACGACATCCTGCGTCTGCGCGGTATCAGCCCGGTCGCCAACTACATCGCCAACGAAGTGCAGGACGTTTACCGTCTGCAAGGCGTTAAGATCAACGACAAGCACATCGAAGTCATCGTTCGTCAGATGCTGCGCAAGTGCGAGATCCTGAGCGCTGGCGATACCGATCTGATCGAAGGCGAACAGGTTGAAGTGGCTCGTGTGAAGATTGCCAACCGTAAGCTGGTTGCCGAGGGCAAGACCCCTGCGACCTACCGTCATGTACTGATGGGTATTACCAAGGCATCTCTGAGCACCGAGTCCTTCATCTCCGCGGCTTCCTTCCAGGAAACCACTCGCGTTCTGACCGAAGCCGCCGTAGGTGGCAAGCGTGATGAACTGCGTGGTCTGAAAGAGAACGTCATCGTGGGTCGTCTGATCCCGGCTGGTACCGGCTTTGCCTACCACCACAGCCGGATCAACCAGCGTGCTGCCGCAGCTCGTGCTGTTGGCACCCCGCAGGTGACCGCTGATGAAGCGGAGCAGAACCTGGCGGATCTGCTGAACGCAGCCGGTAGCTTCGACGAAGAGTAACTCGTCATCCGTGATTGAAAAGGGCTCCTTCAAGGAGCCCTTTTTGTTGGCCAATTCCTCGGCAAAGGTAGACGCAGCGCGGGTTTCAGGATGATCCAGAGCAAAGTTGTAGAGTAAAAAATCAAAAAAAGTTGACTTTGCTCCCCTGCAATTTAACACTCGGGAAAGTTGAATGGTTATTACAGGGGTAGAACATGACTGTCGGTATCGAGGAAGCCATGCTTCCCGAAGAACAGCTGATCAGCCGCACTTTTACAGATGAAGACAGGGAATTGTTGCGCTCATACGATGGGCTCATCGATGGTTTGGCCGAGCTGTTCGGCAAGCATTGTGAAGTGGTACTCCACTCCCTGGAAAATCTGCACGAGTCGGTGATCAAGATCGCCAACGGCTTCAATACCGGACGCACCCTCGGGGCGCCCATCACCGATCTCGCCCTGCGCATGCTCAAAGACATCGAGAGCACCGGCCAGGATTACACCCAGAGCTATTTCGCTCGCAGCCGTACCGGCGCGCTGATGAAGTCGAGCACCATCGCCATTCGCAACCGCGAGCGACAAGTGGTGGGGCTTATCTGCATCAACCTGCACATCAATGCGCCTTTCCACGAGTTCGTGGCCGAATTTTTCCCGACGCCCCAGCAGGCGGCGCGCCAGTCACCAGAGACCTTTGCCAACAGCGTGGAAGAGCTGGTTGCCCAGACGGTGGATAACACCATCGACGAGATCAATCGCGATCCCACCGTGGCCAACAATGCCAAGAATCGCTTCATCGTGACCCAGCTGTTCGAGAAGGGCATTTTTGACATCAAGGATTCGATCAATCTGGTGGCGGACAAACTCAATATTTCAAAACATACCGTTTATCTTTACATCCGACAGCGCAAGCAGGGTGAAGACGAGAACGAGTAACTCATTCCAGAAGGGGATAGATGAATGGCTAAAGAAGTGATTGCAACCGACAAGGCGCCTGCCGCGATTGGTCCGTATGTTCAGGCTACCAAGGTTGGCGAGATGATCTTCACCTCCGGGCAGATCCCGCTCGATCCTGCCACCATGGAAATCGTGGCTGGCGGCATTGAAGAGCAGGCCGAGCGGGTGATGAAGAATCTGATTGCCGTGTTGCACGCTGCGGGTGCCGATGCCAGCAAAGTGGTCAAAACCACCTGCTTCCTGAGCGACATGAACAACTTCGTTGCCTTCAATCAGGTCTATGCCCGTTACTTTGGCGATGCGGCGCCAGCTCGCTCCTGCGTAGAGGTGGCCCGTCTGCCGAAAGATGTGCTGGTCGAGGTCGAGGCGATTGCCCATCTCTGATCAACAGATCGAATCAAGCCCCTCCTGGCAGGGGCTTTTTTGTTTTTGGCGTAAAATGGACCGGGTCAGCACAGGAGTCCTGCTATGAGTCTGAGTTTTGCCATCCTGGTCACGGGGCCTGCCTATGGCACCCAGTCGGCCAGCACCGCCTATCGTTTTGCCCGCACCTTGTTGGCACAGGGGCATACCTTGTCCCACCTGTTCTTCTATCAGGACGGGGTCTGCAACGGCAACGGTTTGCATCTGCCTGCATCCGATGAGACTGACCTGGTGCGTCTATGGCGAGAGCTGGCGGAAGAGCAGGGGATCGGTATCGACGTCTGTGTCGCCGCCGCCATGCGGCGCGGTGTGCTCGATGAACAGGAAGCCAAGGGGGCAGGGCTGGAGCACTTCAATCTGCAAGCGCCATTTTGCCTGAGCGGTCTGGGCCAGTTGGCCGAGGCGGCGCTCACCACCGATCGGCTGGTTCAGTTCTAGGGGGAGTCATGAGCAAGAAAATCGCCTTTATCTGCAGTCGTGGTCCCCATGGCCATGCCGCCGGCCGGGAAGGACTGGATGCCTTGCTGGCCACCTCGGCCATGACCGATGAGCTGGCCCTCTTCCTGATTGGGGACGGTGTGTTGCAACTGCTCAAGGAACAGCAGCCTGCCGCCATTTTGCAGCGCCACTACGCGCCCACCTTCAAGATGCTGGAACTCTACGACATCGAAGAGGTCTATGTTTGTGCTGACTCGCTGGCAGAGCGTGGCGTGACAGTGGATGATCTGCTGATCCCCGTCGAGAGTCTGCCGCGCCAGGAACTGGCTCGGCGCTGGGCACAATGTTCGACTCACATCAGCTTTTGAGGTCTCCATGTTGCATCTGATATTGAACTCTCCCTTTCAGAGTCAGGCTCTGGCAGAGGCGCTCTCATACCTTCAGCCCGAGGATGAGCTGGTACTGATGCAGGATGCCGTAATTGCGGCATCGGCTCCCCAGTGGAGCGCGCGGCTGGCGGGTATCCCGCTTTATGTGATGCAGGAAGATCTGCAAGCTCGCGGTTTGCAGCATCGGGTGGGTAATGTGCTCGATATGGCGGGTCTGGTGGCACTGATTGCGCAAAAAGGTTCCCCGCGCACCTGGGGTGGCTGAGAAGCACATTTCCAAGAAAATTCAAGGTGATATCGTGAAATCAAACGGATCCGAATTGCCCTTTTGTGGCGCAAATTGTATAAATCTTGACTCCCCAGACAACAGGGCATAAAATTTCGCGTCCCCGTATCTGCGGGGAGGATTTTCCACACGTTTATGAAGTCATTATCAGGAGCCTTTTGATGGCAACTATTAACCAGTTGGTTCGCAAGCCACGCATCAAGCTCGTTGTGAAAAGCAACGTGCCGGCGCTGGAAGCGTGCCCTCAGAAGCGTGGCGTATGCACTCGTGTATATACCACCACCCCGAAGAAGCCTAACTCTGCACTGCGTAAAGTGTGCCGTGTACGTCTGACCAACGGCTTCGAAGTCACCTCCTACATCGGCGGTGAAGGTCACAACCTGCAAGAGCACTCTGTTGTTCTGATCCGTGGCGGTCGTGTAAAAGACTTGCCAGGTGTTCGTTATCACACCGTTCGTGGTGCGTTGGACTGTGCCGGTGTTAAAGACCGTAAGCAGGCTCGCTCCAAGTATGGCGTGAAGCGTCCTAAAGCTTAATGGTTCTCCGTTAAGTAAGGCCAAACGTTAATTCGTTTCTAGTTAGATAGCTTTCTAGTTTTGGGTAATCCCTGAAGTTACGGAGAATTTGAAATGCCAAGACGTCGTGTTGTTGGTCAGCGTAAAATCCTGCCAGATCCCAAGTTCGGATCAGAGCTGCTGGCTAAATTTGTCAACGTAGTAATGGTTGACGGTAAGAAATCTGTTGCAGAAGCCATTGTTTATGGCGCCCTGGACATCATTGCCACCAAATCTGGCAAAGAGCACCTGGCCGTATTCGAAGAAGCTCTGGATAACATTCGTCCGGCGGTCGAGGTTAAATCTCGTCGCGTCGGTGGTGCAACCTATCAGGTGCCGGTAGAAGTTCGTCCGGTACGTCGCAATGCCCTGGCAATGCGCTGGTTGGTTGATGCCGCTCGTAAACGTGGTGAAAAATCAATGGCTCAGCGTCTGGCTGGCGAGCTGCTGGATGCCGCTGACAATAAGGGTTCGTCTGTCAAGAAACGTGAAGACGTTCACCGTATGGCTGAAGCGAACAAAGCCTTCGCTCACTTCCGCTGGTAATCCGCTTGCGCAGGGTCTTTTGACTCTGCGCACCTTTAATTATCTAGGGACAAGCGCCTTAGTAAGAGGATGACAATGGCTCGTACAACCCCCATTGAGCGTTATCGTAACATCGGTATCTCCGCTCACATTGACGCCGGTAAGACTACTACTACCGAGCGCGTACTGTTTTACACCGGTGTAAGTCACAAGATCGGTGAAGTTCACGATGGCGCTGCCACCATGGACTGGATGGAACAGGAACAAGAGCGTGGTATCACCATCACCTCCGCCGCGACCACCGCTTTCTGGTCCGGTATGGGTAAACAGTTCCAACCGCACCGTATCAACATCATCGATACCCCGGGCCACGTTGACTTTACTATCGAAGTAGAGCGTTCAATGCGTGTTCTGGACGGTGCCGTGATGGTGTACTGTGCCGTAGGTGGCGTACAGCCACAGTCTGAAACCGTATGGCGTCAGGCTAACAAGTACAAGGTTCCCCGTATCGCGTTCGTCAACAAGATGGACCGTACCGGCGCCAACTTCCTGCGCTGCGTTGAGCACATCAAGACCCGTCTGAAAGGTACTCCGGTTCCCCTTCAGCTGAACATCGGCTCTGAAGAGAACTTCAAGGGCGTTGTTGACCTGGTCAAGATGAAAGCCATCAACTGGAATGAAGCTGATCAGGGCGTATCCTTCGATTACGAAGACGTCCCGGCCGAGTTGCTGGAACAGGCGCAAGAAATGCGCATGAATCTGGTTGAAGCCGCTGCTGAAGCGTCTGAAGACCTGATGGAAAAATACCTGGGCGGCGAAGAGCTGACCGAGGAAGAGATCAAAGGTGCTCTGCGTCAGCGCGTGCTGAACAACGAAATCATCCTGGTAACCTGTGGCTCCGCGTTCAAGAACAAGGGCGTACAGGCAATGCTGGATGCCGTGATCGAGTACCTGCCGGCTCCGACCGACGTTGCTGCTATCGACGGCCTGAAAATGGACGGCGAGACCAAAGACGAGCGTCACGCTTCTGATGACGAGCCGTTCTCTGCTCTGGCGTTCAAGATCGCTACCGACCCGTTCGTTGGTAACCTGACCTTCTTCCGTGTCTACTCTGGCGTGATCAACTCCGGTGACACCGTGCTGAACTCCGTCAAGGACAAGCGCGAGCGTTTTGGCCGTATCGTTCAGATGCATGCCAACAAGCGTGAAGAGATCAAAGAAGTACGCGCTGGTGACATCGCTGCTGCTATCGGTCTGAAAGACGTGACCACTGGTGACACCCTGTGTGACCCGAACGCACCGATTATCCTCGAGCGTATGGAATTCCCGGAGCCGGTAATTTCTATCGCGGTTGAGCCGAAAACCAAGGCTGACCAGGAGAAGATGGGTCTGGCTCTGGGCCGTCTGGCTCAGGAAGATCCGTCCTTCCGCGTATGGACTGACGAAGAGTCAGGTCAAACCATCATCGCTGGTATGGGTGAGCTGCACCTGGACATCATCGTTGACCGTATGCGTCGCGAGTTCAAGGTTGAAGCCAACGTAGGTAAGCCGCAGGTTGCCTACCGTGAAACCATCCGTACCACCGTTAAAGACATCGAAGGCAAGCATGCCAAGCAGTCTGGTGGTCGCGGTCAGTACGGTCATGTTGTTATCGACATGTACCCGCTGGAAGAAGGCAAAGCCTACGAATTCGTCAACGACATCAAAGGTGGTGTCATTCCTGGTGAATTCATCCCGGGTGTTGATAAAGGTATCCGTGAGCAGCTCAAATCTGGTCCGCTGGCTGGTTACCCGGTTATGGATCTGGGTGTGCGTCTGCACTTCGGTTCTTACCACGATGTCGACTCTTCCGAACTGGCGTTCAAAATCGCTGCTTCCATGGCCTTTAAGGCTGGCTTCATGAAAGCCAACCCGGTTCTGCTCGAACCGATCATGAAAGTAGAAGTTGAAACTCCGGAAGATTACATGGGCGACGTTATCGGTGACCTGAACCGTCGTCGTGGCCTGATCGAAGGTATGGAAGATGGCCCGTCCGGCAAGATCGTGCGTGCTCTGGTGCCGCTGGCCGAAATGTTCGGTTATGCAACTGCACTGCGTTCCGCTACCCAGGGTCGCGCTTCCTACGCCATGGAATTCGCCAAGTATCACGATGCACCGACCAACGTTGCACAAGCCGTGATCGAAGAGCGCAAATCCAAGTAATTTAAGATTCCCCGCCTACGACGGTAGGCGGGTTTAACCTAGAAGGACTACGTCGTGTCTAAAGAAAAATTTGAGCGTAATAAACCGCACGTAAACGTCGGGACCATCGGCCACGTTGACCACGGTAAAACCACCCTGACTGCAGCTATCACCAACGTGCTGGCCAAGCACTTCGGTGG
>NZ_JAAKTY010000034.1:0-31912 GCF_049174875.1 Aeromonas sp. 600948 | reverse complement strand
CGATGCGGTACATAGAGGGTTTTGAGTAGAAAAATGCTAGTTGAAAATGTGTAAACCTATTTCAGGACTAGACACTGCTTTCTGAATTTGCCCCTCCCGAGCAGGGATCAAATAACGCTCATCCCCCACCTAATACTGTCGATACTGATAATGCGAGGCAATGAACAAGCGGGTTCCTGCCCGCGAGCAAGACAATCAGGAGGTCTGCATGAAAACAAGCGCAGTAGTGTTCACTCTCGCCACGCTGGGCATATCGATGGCACAGACGACCCAGGCAAGTAATACAGGACGCATCGAATTCAGCGGCGCCATCGTGGAGGATGCCTGCCGTGTCAACCAACTAGAGAAGCAGATGCAGGTCACCTGCCTCTCAGGCTCCGCACAAACAACCGAAACAGTTAATTTGCAAAAACTGGCAAGAGAGGCATCCCTGAATCTCTCCCACAGCCAGGTCTCCTACCAGTGGGTCGATGATCGCCACACTATGGCAATCGTCACCGTCAGTCACAAATAACGCCCACTGCCGCTGGCAGAAACAACAACGGCGACCATAGGGTCGCCGTTGTCATTACCGGGTCTCGAGTTCAAGTCATCAGGCTTGAGGATTGAGACGGGTCGGCATGCCGGTACGCTGTTCCAGCACCTGCTTGACCACGTTGGAGTCAGACTCGGCGTGAGCGATGAAGCGGGTGATGGCCGGTGTCATCGGGAGCGGCACGGAGGCGGTGGAGTTGAACTCCTCCTCGGTCCGTGACAGCGGCTCGTGCACTTCCATGTAGCGACCGCCATCCGGCTCGACCGTGGTCTTGACCGGCTGGTTGACGAACTGGACGCGGGTACCGACCGGCACGTTGTCGAACAGATACTTGATGTCGTCGGCACGCAGACGTACGCAGCCGCTGCTCACCCGCAGACCGATGCCGAAGGTGGCATTGGTTCCGTGGATGGCATAGAGGTTGCCGATGTAGAGGGCGTGCAGGCCCATGGGGTTGTCCGGGCCGGCTGGCCAGACCGCAGGCAGTGTGATTCCCTTCGCGGCGTAGCGACGACGAATGTTTTCGGTCGGGGTCCAGGTCGGGTTGGCGCGCTTGCGCTCTACCTTGGTGATCCAGTTCTCCGGGGTGTTTACCCCCAGCTGACCGATGCCGATGGGCAATACCTGTACCACGTTCTTCCCTTTCGGATAGTAGTAGAGGCGCATCTCGGCGACGTTGATGACGATCCCTTCGCGGGGCGCGTTGGGCAGGATCAACTGGTGAGGGATGATCAGGGTGCTGCCCGCTTTGGGCAGATAGGGATCAACGCCCGGGTTGGCCTCCATGATATTGGTCAAACCCAACTGAAACTCGGAGGCTATCTGCTCCAGCGGACGATTGTCCGCAGGCACCACATATTCCAGATTCTCACCGATCAGACGGCTGTTGGCCGCAGGCAGACGGTACTCGACGGCGGCAGCCTGCTGGCTGATCAGCGCAAGTGTGCATAAAAGGGCCGAAGCGGCAGTGCGAAGGGGGCTCATAAAATTCCTGTGTGGTTTCCTGTACCAAATGGGCCGGAGGCCATCTTATCTTCGGTCTGCCGGTGGCGGGTCAACCTGCACCACGGCGCCAAATAACCGAGCGCGCATTCTTTCCCGAGTCGGCCAAAATTTCAACTTCCATATGTTGCTTTTCTTGTTAAAAGTGGCCGTTTTCGGTGTGATGCTTATCAACAGAGCAAAAGCCCCCTTGGCAAGTCGCCATTGAAAGAGAGATGTACAGCATAGCCCCCTCTCTGCGGACCAACCCCGCCCCCTTAGACCACAGCGCTGTGCCACCTGGTGTCACGGTTGCAGCCCTGGCTGAAACGTTTGTCACCTCGGAGGAGATAGGCCAATGTTGACTGTGGCACTTTCATTGGAGCGAAAAGGTGGAAAATAGCGCTTCGACTACAGCAGGGACTGGCTGCCACCATAAAAAAACCGCTCCGAAGAGCGGTTAATGGAGCCACCAGGCAACCATAAAAGGGACTTCAAGCGTTGTCATTGGAATTACTGGACGGCCGCCTCCCCCGCCGCACCACTCTGCTCTTTGAGGAAGCTGATCCAGGGGGATGCCCGACCGCTGACGTTGCCATTCTGAGCCGCCTGGGTGAAGGCGTTGAGGGCCTCCTTCGGCTTTTGTTGCTCAAAATAGGCGACCCCGGTCAGGAACTTGAGATCCGCCCGCTGTTCACCATTTGCATTGGCTGCCGGTTTGGCGGCCAGCGCCACCAGATCCTGATAGCGTTTGCTCTGGATCATCATGCGCGCCATTTTCAGCTGCAATTCGGCGCTCGGGGCCAGCTGGTAGGACTTGGCCAGGGTGTCGATGGCCGGATCCAGCTCCTTGGCCTGATGCCAGTAGTTGGCCAGGGTCTTGTAGTTGCCAGCGCTCTGCTCAATCACCCCGTCCTTCATCCCCTTCTCCATCACCCGTGCGGCGCGATGGGGAATGCCGGTGAAGGCGAGGTAGTTGGCGAGACGCTGCAGCTCGGCAGCCTCGGTCAACATGCCGAGGTTGTAGGCCGACTCCAGCGCCGCCAGCGCCTTGCCATCGTTGCCTGCCTGCATATGCATGGCCGACAGCTGGGTCCAGTACTTCTTCTTCTCCGGGAACATATTGACCAGAGAGGTCAGCACCTCGGTCGCCGGTTTGTACTGTTTCAGCTCGTAGTGAGCGCCCATCTTCAGCAGATACCAGGACTCCGGCGCTTTACCTGCCGACAGCTTGATCGCCTGATCCACCGCCGGGATCGCGTCACGGTACTGCTTGAGCTGCACGTGGGCGTTGGCCAGCGTGATATAGGCATGGGAGTTGGGCTTGTCATCCTTGCCCTGGTTGGCAAACCACTCCTTCATGGTCTTGATCGAGCCCTGATAATTACCCTCAGCCATATAGAGCTGGGCCAGGTTGTAGCGCACCTGCTGGGCCACCGGTGGCGGCAGGCCGCCTGTCGCGATGGCATCGGCAAAGTACTTGGTCGCCTGACCGTATTTCTCCTGCTGGGCGGCTACGAAACCGAGAGTCTGCAATATGACCCCCTTGTCGTAGACCCGATCACCCACGCTGGAGAGTGCCTCCTGCAATCTGGCATTCGCCAGACCGTATTGCTTGTCAGTGATCAGCTCCTGCGCCTTGTTGACCGCCCGATAGGCCCGATCCGACAGGGCCGGCTGCTCGGCGGCCCAACTGGCGGTGCTGAGCAGCACCGCCATGGCGACCGGGGCGAGGATCATCTTGTGTAACTTGTTCATCGCCACCTTCCTTAGTTGACCGCAAACTCGATCTCTTGCTGCATACGGCTCGCCTGCGGCTTGCCATCCACCATGGCCGGTTTGAACGTCCACTTGGCAATGGTTTTGCGCGCCTCTTTGCCGAGGTCATAGCTGCGCGGCTCTTCCTTGACGATCCGCACGTTGCTGACGGTACCGCGCTCGGTGACGGTGAACTCCACCAGCACCTTGCCGGAGGCCAGCCCCGCCAGTGCAGCCTTGCGGGGCATCATGGGCTCGAAGGTGGCCAGCGGAATGGCGCCGTTGTTGCCACCGACGCCGCCACCACCGCCGCCGGTGCTGTAAGCACCCAGCGCGTTGCCACCACCGATGTTGACCGGGATGTCGAGCTTGGGCATGTCCATCGGCGCGCTCTCCATCTTCGGCCGATCCGTGCTGGCCACTTCCATCTCGGGAGGCGGTGGCGGACGCTTGGGCGGCGGCGGTTTGGGCAGCTCCCGCTGTTTCTCT
Source organism: Aeromonas sp. 600948 (assembly GCF_049174875.1). Classification (NCBI taxonomy): domain Bacteria; kingdom Pseudomonadati; phylum Pseudomonadota; class Gammaproteobacteria; order Aeromonadales; family Aeromonadaceae; genus Aeromonas; species Aeromonas sp. 600948. The sequence continues at coordinate 28,149 of NZ_JAAKTY010000034.1, read as the reverse complement.
TGCAGGGTCTCCTGGGGCTTGAGGCGGATGAAATCGGTCATGGTGACATCATCCTTCTCCACCAGCTCCCGGTGATCCGGTGTGATCAGCTTGTTCATTCCCAGAAACAGAAAGAACACCACCACACAGGAGACCGCCAACGATATCAGGTATCTCATAGGTCTCTCTCCGGCATCAGCTGCTCTTGTCTGCCGCGATGGAGATGTTCTGGACACCGGCCATGCGGATCTGATCCATGACCTGCACCACCAGACCGGAACGGGATTCGTTATCGGCCTGGATCACCACGGCGCTCTCCGGGTTTTCGGCCCGCAGCCGCTCGATGTTGGCGCGCACCGCCCCCACCTCGACCACCCGCTTGTCGACCCAGACCTGACCGTTTTCGCGTACCGCGACCATGATATTGCCCTTCTTCACCGTCTCGGCCGTGCTGGCACTGGGACGGTTGATCTCGACACCGGACTCCTTGACGAAGGAGGTGGTGACGATGAAGAAGATCAGCATGATGAACACTATGTCCAGCATGGGGGTCAAATCGATAGCCGCCTCGTCAGCACCGCTGTCGCTGTAACGTTTTCTCATAGCAGAAACTCCTTGCTTGTTCTGTGCCCCCGGCAGGCCATGCCTCGCCGGGGGTATGCATCCTGCATCAACCGTGTTTCAGGTTGTCTTCCAGCTTTTGCACCGCCAGTTTGGCCTTGTGATCGAGCTGGTTGACAAAAAACAGGCCGGAAAGGGCGGCGATCATGCCCGCCATGGTCGGTACCGTTGCCTTGGAGATCCCCGATGCCATCGCCCGCGGCGAACCGGTGCCTGTGATGGCCAGGGTGTCAAACACCTGCACCATCCCCACCACGGTCCCGAGCAACCCCATCAACGGGCAAAGAGCGATCAGCACCTTGATGACCGGCATCCCCTTATCTACCGCCATGGCGACCCGTGAGACCAGCTCGCGGCGGATCTGCTTGGCAGACCAGGAGAGATGATCGGTACGGGCCAGCCAGGTGGCCTTGGTCTGCTTCACCTGCTTGGGGTAAACCGCCATAAAGTAGAACCAGCGCTCCAGCAACAGGGCCCACATCATCAGGGTCAGGAAGAACAGGGCGACCAGTACATCGCCCCCCAATCCCAAAAACCGGCGGACCGACTCGACTTCTTCAATCAACCAGAACCACATGGGTGACTCCTTACGCTGCGGCTTTGGAGGCGTGCAGACGTTCCTGATAACGGGCAACGAAACCGGCGCTCTGCTCTTCCAGCACCTGGATCAGACGACGGCTCTGGGTCTGCACAATGGTGTAGAGGAACAGCATGGGCACCGCGACGACCAGACCCTGCATGGTGGTCACCAGCGCCTCGGAGATACCGCCCGCCATCAGCTTGGGATCGCCGGTGCCGAACAATGTGATGGCCTGGAAGGTGGCAATCATCCCCACTACGGTACCGAGCAGCCCCAGCAGCGGCGCGACGGAAGCGATCAGCTTGATGATGCTGATGCCCTTCTCGAACTTGGGCACGTTGCGCAGGATGATCTCGTCGAGCTTGGACTCCAGATCCTCGATGTTGTCACCGCGATGGCTCTGGTAGGCCCCCAGCATGTCACCAATGGGGTTGCCCTTGATGATCTGATCAGATTTCAGCTGCTTGCGCATGGACGAGCCGATCAGCGACAGGCGGATACCGCAGAAGATGGCCAGCAGGGTACCGAGCACGCCGAGCACCATGATGACGTAACCCACTTCACCACCCTGATCGATCCGCTCCTTGAGAGTCGGTGACTGCACCAGCAGAGAGAGGATCACGCCGCGAGACGGGTCGATAAAGATGGGCTTGACCCCGTCACCGCCCTGTTCAAACTCGGCGATCGGTTCCAGCACCCCCTTGTCAGGTTGACGGGAAAGCTGCTCGAACTTGCCGGTCTCCGGCACGAAGGTGAGGTACTTGCCTTCGGAGACAGTGTTGAACTCACCGATCTGGGTGACCGTCTTCTCGGCCTGGTTGCCTTCGCCGTAGACCACAGTCGCCGGGATCTGGCTCACCTTGCCACCGTCCACCATGCGGCTGAGGGTGGTGGTCCAGAACGCTTCCAGATCGTCGCTGGAGGGGAGCTCTTTACTCTCGGCCAGACGGGTCAGCAGCGCGGTCTGTTCCGGATGCTCGACCCGACGGGCGGAGGCGTTGAAGATCCCCTTGAACTCACCGGCGAACTGACGCAGTACGCCGAACATCTCGCCCATGTTGCCGGAACGCTGGCGCAGGGTTTCGGTCAGTTCGGTCAGCTGCTTGTCGTTGGCATCAAAGGTCGCCTTGAGCTGCTCGCCCTTGGCGGTTTCGGCAGCCAGCTCGGCCTTGGCCTTGGCCAGCAGCGCCCCCTGCTCGTTCTTGTCAGCCAGGAAGCGGGCTTCCCGCTCCTTGTTGAGTTGGGATTCGCTCAGGCTGGAGGCCTTGACCTGGTTCAGCAGCGCATTGAGATCCACCGGTTTTTCGGCGGCGGTCACCGGCAGGGTGACCAGGGTTGCTCCCGCAATCAGGGAGGCAATCGCAAGTTTGATTCCTTTCATGATGCTTTCTCCGCAGTTTGAACCGGCAGCTTGATCAGCGCGGGAGGCGCCTGTTTCTTGGCGATGCGAAGGCCCTGTTCAACCGCACTGCGATACTCCTGGGGCAACTCTTCCCACTGGCGAGTCTTCTTGTTCCACATCCCGGTCTCATTGCCATCCGGGGATTGATAGAGCAGCGCGATGCGACCAACGCGCAGGAACTCGTAGGTCTTCTCGCTGCCATCCTTGTCCAGGCTCGCCTTGTAGGATTCGATGGTGCGGCTGAAGCCCTCCTCGATCTGGTAGGCCTCCAGGATCTTGCGGTACTTCTCGGAGATGGTGACATCGGCCCGGTTCATCAGGTCGGTCAGGGCTGCTACGCGGTCCTCGCGCTCGACCTTCTGGAACGGCAGATCCAGCGCCACAAACTGCTCGAGGGAGTCGATCATCTTGAGCATCAGGGGGACAACTTCGGTGCTGGTCTGATCAATCTGGGCGATCTGCTTTTGCATCGACGCCAGCTCGGCACTCTGGGACTCGACCATCTTGCTCACCTGCTCGTTGTAGGTGCGCAGACTGTCGACCTGACGCAGGGCTGCCTTGTACTGGGCCAGTGCGGATTCGGCAGATTCGGCATAGCTGTCGATCTTCTGCTGGGAAACTTTGGATGCGTTGTCGGTGGCGGCTTGAGCGTCCACGGCCTGACCGGCAGTGGCGGCACTCAGATTGAAGCTGGTCAACAAGGCGGCCGAAACCAGGCTGCCAAGGAGCGCTTTCTTCATTGTAATGGTCCTTGTCTTCATAGGATTACCCTATCTCCGTAACTTCCTTGGACGTTGGGCACAGCCGGCCCGACCGGGCCGACTGAGGTTGTATATCAACGGGGTTGATTAGAACTTCTGGGTGTAGTCGATGTAGTAGACCCGTCCGTCAATGCTGTAGAGGTATTCATCGTAGGTGTAACCATCATTTGACAGGGAAGGTCCACGGTTGAACATGTTCTTCACGCCGGTCTGGATCTTGGCATTCCAGCTGGTATCGACCGCGACGTTCAGGTTCCAGATGGTGTTGGAAGCAATATGGCCCTCTTCCTTGTCATCCACATAGTCCTGGCTCTGGGAGTCGATATAGTTGGTGCTCAGGTAGGTATCCAGATTCCACAGCTGCGGGAAGTTGGCACCGATCCCGGAGTTGAAACGGAAATCGGGTTTGCCATTCCAGCCCTTCTTGTCAACCATTGGGCCACCAGCAAACAGACCTTCCTCATATTTCAGGATGTAGCTGCTGCCAAAGTCGTATCGCAGGGTGAAGGAGTTGAAGTCGTACTTGTAGTCCGCCTTGAAGTCGATACCACTGGTCTTGAGTTGCCCCAGGTTGACCATGCCGGCATAGACCTTCTCGACATCGCCGTTGGCGTCACGAATGACGTTCGGGTTGCTGCCGGTATTGAGCTCCTGATAGAACTGGGTCTGGGTGGTAGCCAGCTGGATTACGTCATCAATCTTGATGTAGTAGTAATCGAGCGACAGGTTCAGATTGTCCAGCGGATTGTAGGCCGCCCCGATAGTGAAGGTATTGGCGGTCTCTTCCTTCAGGTTCTTGTTGGATTGGCGCGTTGTCTCGTACTGCTCTTCGGAACAGTTGGCAATACCATTGGCCTGGCAGTAGACATAGTCCTTGGCAAAGTCCGCTGACTGGGCATCCGCCGCATAGAGATCATTCAGACCCGGCGCGCGGAAAGACTGGGACCAGGAGGTACGGAACATCAGCTGGTCGAGTGGCTGATAACGCAGACTCGCTTTGGGCGAGAAGGCGCTGCCAAAGTCGCTGTACTTGTCGTAACGACCCGCCAGGTTCAGCTCGATCTGCTCGGTGATGGGGATCAGGCTCTCGATGTAGGTGGCAAACACATCGCGCACACCGCTACCGGAGTTGCCGGATGAACCCAGTACGTTACCCGCTTCGGACTGGCTGTCGTAGGTGTCGGAGTAAACCCAATCGTTATACTCGGCACCCAGATACCAGCTGACCGGGCCAGCAGGCAGTTCGCCCATCTCCCAACCCAGACCGCCATACCACTGGAAGAAATCCATCTTGGAGTTGCGGCTGGTGGTATAAGAGAGATCCTTGGTGGCATCAGCGGAGAAGCTGCCGTTGACGAAGTTTCCACTGTTTACCTGAGTCTGAACCGCCGGCTCCAATACATAGCCATTACCAATACTCTGGTTATCTGTCTTGGAGTACATGTAACCGGCGTTCCACTCCAGATCGCCAACCGCCTCGGTCGGAACCACCCCTTCAAAACCCAGGTTCAGAGTACCGGTCAAGTCGGTCACTTCGTTGTCACGGGGACCGACGTTGTTGAAGCGGTAGTAAACCGTCGCAGCCTTGGCGGTGCTGAAGTTGTTGGCAGACAGGACTGCAGCGCTTTCAGGGGTGGAGCCATCCACGGTGAAGGCACCTGCAGCAGGGGCGAAACGACCAAAACTGGTGACCCGGGAACCAATCATCTGTGGCACGAAATCCACATTGTCGTTGATATGGTAGCGGCCGTTGACATAGACGGTGTCGCGAGTACGCGAGGCGGTCTTGGCTGCGACCTGGGCAAAGTCGAAGCGGCAAGCCGTACCCTTGGTGACAAAACCGGCGCCGGTGCTTTCACAGTCGACCCCATTCAGAGTACGGGTTACGGTCTTGCCAGTTGCCGCGTCTACTCCCTTGATATTGCGACCATAGAGGCTAGGAGACTCAGCCCCCTGCTTGGCCAGATAGTCACGATCCTTGTAATAGATCTCGTCTTTCACATCATGCTCGTAGACCATCATCAGGGAACCTTTCTCACCCGAAATACCGCTGACGATGGAACCACTCTGTTCGTCACCACCTTCCTCGGTCGGTGAACCGACGCGCCCCTGGAATGACAAACCTTCAAAACCCTCTTTGAGGATCACGTTGATAACGCCACCGATGGCATCAGAACCATACAGGGCAGAGCCACCGTCCAGGTTCACTTCCACCCGCTCAACGGCCGCCATGGGGATGGTGTTGAGGTTGATGGCGGTGCCCCCCATGGAGGGAGAACCGGCGATACGCTTGCCATTGAGCAGCACCAGTGTGCGATCTTCACCAAGGCCACGCAGCCCTACGGTGGCTTGTGACTGGGCTGAGCTACCGGAGGATGGAGAGAAACCACCAAAGGAGTTGTAGGAGGCCTGTTTCAGATAATCAGCCACAGTCTGCTGGCCAGACTGTTCAATTTGGGCCTTGCTGACAGAGACAACCGGAGTCGCCCCCTCAACATCAACACGAGAGATACGGGAGCCAGTGACTTTGATTTTCTGCAGTTTTTCGACGTTCTGCCCTTCTTCGGCAGATACGGATGGGGCCGCCGCAAGGCTCGCCAAGGCGAACGCAATCGCAGCAGAGATTCTGCTCTTCCTAAGCATCGCTTATATCCTTCCTGGTTGTTTATTGTTTGCTTCCTGATACCGCCCTCTTTGGAGCGATGCGTAAGGCTTATCAATCTTTGACTGGCGACGTCAATGGAGTGGGGGGATCGGGAGGGTGAGATGTGGAATAAGCGGAGTGTATTAATTTTGACCGGAATAATTAGTGAATAATTCTGCCAAAAACATCCCGCGCAATGTGAAATCGTTGTTAAAACATGTAAAGGACGCTGAATTAAAAGTTGATGAACTTATTTGTTTACGTGCTGTCTCTTTATATCTTATTTCGATTTATTGGCAAAAATAAGAATAAAACTCTATTTTAATTATTATTGTGACTGACCACTCCGATGGGGGAGATAGATAAATTTGTCGAGATGATATCGTTTTCCCTTCTTTGACAGCAGAAACAAAAGCACTTAAAATTCAATCACATAAACAAAAACAAGATTCAAACAAACAGCTGTTTATATTTTTTAAAATAATGTTGAGCAGTAGCGTTTTGTTTTGATTTTCACTTTTCAGATAAAAAACGTCATTTTTCGGTGCTTTTGGTCTCAGCGGGTCATTTGTCCCAGTTTTCCATTTCCTTGTACTTGATTTTTGTTGCAGAGCTTTTACAGTGGCCAAGCGGATTGTCTGCTGTTTGGCAACCAATCCAGCGCGTAATGCCAGGAAGGACAGGCCCGTCACCGGATTTGACTGGCCGCAAAAAAGAACAACAAGGACGAGGTTCCACCATGCTGTCGTATTTCCTACGCCGGATGCTTTTGATCATCCCGACGTTTCTCGGTATCACCCTGCTCGTCTTCACCATCACCCGTTTCGTGCCGGGCGGACCGGTCGAACGCATGCTGCTGCAAGCCCAGGTTTCCCAGAATGAATCCGGCCGTTCCAGCGGCAGCAAGGGGGCGCAAGCCCTCTCAGATGAGCAGATCGAGGAGCTCAAGGCCTTCTATGGTCTCGACAAGCCGATGCTGGTCGCCTACTGGGAGTGGCTGCAGAAGCTGGCGGTGCTGGATCTGGGCGAATCGACCCGCTACTACGAGCCGGTGTGGGATCTCATCAAGGAGCGGCTCCCCGTTACCGCCTTCTTTGGACTGGCGACCTTTCTGCTGAGCTATGCGGTCTCCATTCCGCTGGGGGTGGCCAAGGCGCTCAGGCACAACAGCCGCTTCGACTCGTTAAGCTCCATGCTTATCTACATGGCCTATGCCCTGCCCGCCTACGTGGTGGGGATCTTCCTCATCACCGTCTTCGCCTTCCATCTGGAGTGGCTGCCAATGGGCGGTTTTCCGGGGGACGACTTTGAGTACATGGAGAGCAGCTGGGATCAGATCCGCACTGTCTTTGCCCACGCCCTGCTGCCGCTTATCGCCTACGCCATCGGCGATTTCGCCATCCTCACCATGACCATGAAAAACAGCCTGATGGAGAACCTGTCGGCCGATTATGTGCGTACCGCCGTGGCCAAGGGACTGCCATTTCGCAAGGCGGTCACCGACCACGCCATGCGCAACAGCCTGATCCCCATCGCCAGTCACCTGGGGTCTGTGCTCACCGTTTTCTTTGGCGGCTCCTTCCTCATCGAGACCATCTTCAACATCGACGGCATCGGCCTGCTCGGTTACGAGGCTATCGTCGAGCGGGATTACCCCACCGTCATGGGCATTCTGGCCATCACCTCCATGCTGATGCTGATAGGCAATATCGTCTCCGATATCTGCGTTGCCCTCGTTGATCCCCGCGTGCGGTTTGGAGATTGACCATGAACCAGACCTCTATTGCCATGCCGATGCTGATATCACGCCATATCGTCTCCGATATCTGCGTTGCACCTCCTGTTGATCCCCGCGTGCGGTTTGGAGACTGACCATGAAGCTCAATCCGGTTACCTTGAAAAAACTCAAGCGCTTCAAGTCGATCAAGCGCGGTTACTACTCCTTCATCATCTTCACCACCCTGGTGCTGCTCTCCCTGCTGGCGGAGCTGCTGGTCAACAGCCGGGCGCTGATAGTGAGCTATCAGGGCCAGCTGCATTTCCCCACCTATGGCGATGTGATCCCCGGTCAGCAGTTCGGGCTCGATTACGAGTACGAAACCAACTACCGCCAGCTCAAGGCCAAATTTGCCGCAGAGGGCCAGGGCGACTGGGTGCTGCTGCCGCCAGTGCCCTGGAACCCCTACGAGCAGGATTTCAAGGAGGATGCCTACCCGCCTTACGCCCCCAGCGCGGCCGAGCGCCACTTCCTCGGCACCGACACCAGCGGCCGCGACGTGCTGGCGCGACTGGTTTACGGCTTTCGCATCGCCATCGGCTTTGCCTTTATCGCGCTGGCGGCCAGTTACGCCATCGGGGTCACCATCGGCTGTCTGATGGGCTTTCTCGGCGGCCGCTTTGACCTCATTCTGCAACGCTTTATCGAGATCTGGTCCCAGGTGCCGTTTCTCTACGTCATCATGATCCTGGTGTCGCTGGCCAAGCCCAACTTCGGCCTGTTTGTCGCCATCAACGTGCTGTTCGGCTGGATGGGGATCACCTGGTATATGCGCACCCTCACCTACAAGGAGCGGGCGCGGGACTATGTGATGGCGGCGCGGGCGCAAGGGGCGACCACCGGGCGGATCATCTTCAACCACATCCTGCCCAACACCCTGATGATGATCGTCACCCTGGCGCCGTTTGCCGTGGTGGGCAATATCTCGACCCTGACGGCGCTCGACTATCTGGGCTTCGGGCTGGCTCCGCCGACCCCGAGCTGGGGAGAGCTGCTCTCCCAGGGCATCAACAATCTGGATGCCATCTGGATAGTCAGCTCGGTAGTGGCGGCGGTGAGTCTGGTGCTGATCATGGTCTCCTTTATCGGCGAGGCGATCCGCGAGGCGTTCGACCCGCGCAAATTTACCCGTTACCAATAAGCCAGCCAGCGCCAACACACATCGGCAGGTGCCGGATAACGAACAGTGATTAATGAAGGACGGGCCGCTGCCATCGGCGGTCCCGGGAGCAAGGGATAATCCCGTTATCAATCAAGACCCCCAGTGCAGGGGCCAGACCTGGAAGTCAAACATGAAAAATAAAATCAAATGGATAGGTGCTCTCTTTGTGCTGGTAAACGGATCCTGGGTCTGGGCGGCCAGCCTGCCCGCGGATCTCAAATGGGAGACCAACGACACGGATCCTGTGTTCGCCTCCCCCAAGGCGCTGCCGGGCGGCAGCCTCAATATGTTTGTCGACAGCTTTCCGCTGACGTTCCGCACCGTAGGGCCTGACTCCAACGGATCGTTCCGCTCCTTTATTCTCGATAACCAGTTGCGACTCATCAGCTTCCACCCCAATACCGGCAACCCCATTCCCTCGCTGGCGACCCACTGGGCCATAGCGCCAGACAGCCAGACCGTCTACTTCAAGCTGGATCCCCGCGCCAAATGGTCGGATGGCAAGCCGGTCAATGCCGATGACTACACCTTCGGCTACGAGATGATGCGCTCCAAACACATCAAGGGGCCCTGGTTCAACAACTACTACACCACCGAAGTGGTAGCGGTAGAGAAGATCGATGACCACACCATCCTGGTCAAAGCGGGCAGCCGCAAGGCCAAGCTGGACCTGCTCAACACCACCGAGCTCTGGCCCCAGCCCAAGCACTACTACAAGCTGACCCCCAACTGGGTGAAGCAGTACAACTGGGCCGTGGTGCCCACCACAGGTCCCTACGTGATCAGCGACGTCAAGAAGGGCAAGTCGGTCACCTTCAGCAAGCAGAAGGATTGGTGGGCAAAGGATGATCGCTACAACCAGTACAGATTCAACATCGACACCATCAAGGTGCAGGTGATCCGCGACCACAACATCGCCTTCCGCCACTTCCTGAAAGGGGAGATCGATACCTTCGAGATGATCCTGCCCAACTGGTGGCATGAAAAAGCGGTCACCCCGGAGTACAAAAAAGGCTACGTGCAGAAGGTGATGGCCATGACCGACACCAAACAGGGCGGTCAGGGGGTGCACCTCAATGTGGCCAACCCCAAGCTGGCGGACGTAAACGTGCGCCTCGGCATCCAGCACGCCTTCAACATCGACAAGATGATCGAGACCGTGCTGCGCGGCGACTATGACAGAGCCACCACCTTTGACTCGGGCTTTGGCGAATTCACCGACATCACGTTGCCGGAGCGGGCTTATGACATCGGTAAGGCGCGGGAGTACTTTGCCAAGGGCGGCTACAACAAGCCGGGGCCGGACGGCATCCTGCAAAATGAGAAGGGTGAGCGGCTGACACTAGCGCTCACCTACACCAGTCAGGAGCACTCCAAGCGACTGACTGTGCTGAAAGAAGAGGCCAAGAAAGCGGGTCTCGATCTGGAGCTTAACCTAGTGGATGGCGCCACCGGCTTCAAGGTGATGCTGGAGAAGAAACACGAGGCGGCCTGGCTCGGTTGGGGCGGCGGCGGTCTCTATCCGCAATATTGGGAATTTTTCCACTCCGCCAACGCCAACAAACCGCAGACCAACAACCTGTTCAACGTAGCGGACAAGGAGCTCGACGCGCTGATCGATGCCTACAACGTCGAATTCGACATGGCCAAACGGGCCAAGCTCTCCCAGCAGATCCAGCAGCGCATCTATGATCTCGCCATCTTCGTGCCTGGGGTGCAGCTCAACTATGTGCGGGCCAGCAGCTGGCGTTATGTGATGCTGCCGGAGGTGCCTGCCACCAAGAACACACCGGATCTGCTCTACTGGCCGATGGACGGTTATCCTCACAGTAGCGGCGGTTTGCTCTGGCTCGATCCCAAGGTGAAGGAAGAGACCCGCAACGCCAAGGAGGCAGGGGAGGCGCTGGCGCCCATCAACCTGCTCGACAAGACCTATGCACGTCATTGATATTCAGGCCATTGCGAAGGGAGCAGCAGTTATGCCCAACACTCAGGCCCCCATTCTTGACGTACCGGATAACGGGGGGGAGTTCGCCGTTGATCACGGCCAGCACCAAGCCCCAATCCTCGAAGTACGCGATCTCGAGGTGGAGTTCGCCGTCGATGACGGCAAGATCAAGGTGCTCGACGGGGTCAGCTTCAAGGTGGCACCGGGTCAGACGCTGGGGATCGTCGGCGAGTCCGGCTGTGGCAAGAGCGTTACCTCGCTCGCCATCATGGGGCTCTTGCCCAAACCCCACGGTCAGGTGGTAGCCGGTTCTATCCGCTTTCAGGGGGAAGAGCTGCTGTCGCTTGCGCCGGATCAGATGTACAAGGTGCGCGGCAACCGCATCTCGATGATCTTTCAGGAGCCGATGACGGCCCTCAACCCGGTGCAGACGGTCGGTGAGCAGCTGATGGAGGTGTTTCGCCTTCATCGCCCGGAGTATGACAAGGCCCAGCGCAAAACCGCGGCCATCGCCATGCTGCAGAAGGTGGGGATCCCGGAACCGGCCCAGCGCTTTGCTGTCTATCCCCACAACCTCTCCGGCGGTATGCGCCAGCGGGTGATGATCGCCATGGCGCTCTCCTGCGAGCCAGACCTGCTTATCTGCGACGAGCCGACCACGGCGCTGGATGTCACCATTCAGGCCCAGATCCTCGAACTGATGAAAGAGCTGCAGGCCCAGACCGGGATGGCCATCATCTTTATCACCCATGATCTGGGGGTAGTAGCTGAGCTATGCGACGAAGTGGTGGTGATGTACGCCGGCCGCGCGGTAGAGCAGGCCGATGTGTTCGAGCTGTTTGACCATCCCCGTCACCCCTATACCCACGGCTTGATGAGCTCGATCCCGCGTCTCGAGGATGAGCCCAAGAGCCTGCTCAAGACCATCAAGGGACAGGTGCCAGCCCTGCACGAAATGCCCGCTGGCTGCCGTTTCTCCAACCGTTGCCCCCATGCGACCGATCTCTGTGTCAGCGCCATTCCGGCGGTGGAGCAACTCAATCCGCGCCACCATGTCGCCTGTCACTACTGGAAGGAGTTGACCGTATGAGCACTCTGTTATCGGTCAGGGATCTGAAACAGCACTTCCGGCTGGGAGGCGGCTTCCTGCGCAAGCAATATACGGTTCATGCGGTGGATGGCATCAGCTTCGATCTCAAGCAGGGGGAGACGCTGGGACTGGTGGGTGAATCGGGCTGCGGCAAGTCCACCCTCGGGCGCAGCCTGCTCAAGCTGTTCGAGCCGACCGCGGGCACCATCACCTTCGAGGGGCGCGACATCACCGCCCTCAGCCCGAAGGAGATGCGCTCCCTGCGCCAAGAGATGCAGATGGTGTTTCAGGACCCTGCAGAATCCCTCAACAGCCGCCACACCGTGGGCCAGATTTTGGAGGAGCCCTTCATCATCCACGGCAAAGGCAACACTGAGCAGCGCCGCTGCTGGGTGCAGGATCTGCTGGCAAAAGTGGGCCTGCCGAACAGCGCGGTGGATCGCTACCCCCACGAGTTTTCCGGCGGTCAGCGCCAGCGGATCGGCATCGCCCGCGCCATCGCTCTCAAACCCAAGCTGCTGGTGTGTGACGAGGCAGTCTCGGCCCTCGATGTCTCGGTGCAGTCGCAGATCGTCAACCTGCTGCTCAGCCTGCAGCGGGAGATGAACCTCTCCATCATTTTCATCGCCCACGATCTGTCGGTGGTCAAACACATCTCGGATCGGATTGCAGTGATGTATCTGGGACGGATCGTCGAACTGGCGGATGCCCAGTCGCTTTATCTGGCGCCACGTCACCCCTATACCCAGGCGCTGATCTCCGCCATTCCGGTGCCGGACCCGCGCAGGCGCAGCCAGCGCATCCTGCTGACCGGCGATGTGCCCTCCCCCATCTCGCCGCCGAGCGGCTGCCACTTCCACCAGCGCTGCCCCCATGCGACCGAGCTGTGCAAAAACAAGGCCCCCAAGCTCGACGTGTGCGATGAGAGCCAGCATCAGGTGGCTTGCCACACCCCGCTTGCCGTCGGTAGTCACTCTATCAGCGGCAGCGCCATCTGTGGCAACACTACGAGCGGCGACAGCAGGCTGGAGCAGGCAAGCTAGGCGCAGCGAACAAACCCCAGGGTAGAAACAGACGAGGCGGCCATCAGGCCGCCTCGTGCTATCGGGTCACGCTTGTCTTATCGAGCCACTGCCGCAGCTTGTCAGGCAATCTGGTAACGGCCCGGCTTGTGGTTGAGTGTCAACACCAGATTACAGATGACCGCCGCCACGATGGAGAGCGCCAGGATCCAGGGCTGCACCACGAAAAACGAGGCAACAACAATGGCGCAATCGAGCCCCATCTGCAGCTTGCCCGCCCGGATGCCAAAGCGATCCTGAATAAAGAGCGCCAATATGTTGAAGCCCCCCAGACTCGACTTGTGGCGAAACATGATGAGCAGCCCCATACCAATCAGGGTGCCGCCGATCAGCGCCGCATAGAGGGGCTCTATCTTGCCGATCTGCAGCACCCCGTTGAGGTGATCGGTCATGTAGGAGACCGCCGCCACCGAGACAAAGGTGTTGAAGGTAAAACGTGGCCCCATCCGCAGCCATGCCAGCGCATAGAAGGGCAGGTTGATGCCGAAAAACAGCAGGCCGAAGCTGATACCGGTCACCTTTTGCAACAACAGCGCCAGCCCGGCGGTGCCGCCAGTGAGCAGGCCAACCTGATGAAACAGAAAGATGCCGAGGGAAACAAAGCCGGCCGCCGTCAGCAGGGCCAGCACATCCTCATAAATGGGATGGGCAGTGCGAATCGAGGTGTTGTCCATAACCTGTATCCAAGCGAAGTAAAGAGAGAGTGTCTGTCGCCTGCCGTTGCGGGCGGGCTGCGAGCCCTGTCCACAGGGCTTCGTTATGGGGTCCAGTCTATTTTTTGTGAAAAGGATCACAACAGTCAGGCTGAACGCCCCATTCTGGTGCCTGTCATCTGGCATTGACACTCGCTGCACCAAGATGCAGCATGCCGCGCCGTCAGAGGCGGTTTGCCATGGCACAAACGCGCCGGCTCTGCTACAAAGCGCGCAGCCCCCTTTTCCCATCACCGTAAGGAGCCCCATGATCTGCACAGGACCCCAACCATGACGTATCTGGTCACCGGCGTCGCCGGTTTTATCGGTTTTCATGTGGCCAGCAAGCTGTGCGCCGCAGGCCATCGGGTGGTGGGGATCGATAACCTTAACGACTACTACGAGGTGATTCTGAAAGAGGCACGGCTGGCCCAACTGGCCAGTTTCCCCAATTTTCGCTTCGAGCGGCTGGATCTGGCGGATCGTGAAGCCATGGCGGCCCTCTTTGCCAGCCACGGTTTCGAGCGGGTGATCCATCTGGGGGCGCAGGCGGGGGTGCGCTACTCCATCGACAATCCGTTCGCCTATGCCGACAGCAACCTTACCGGCATGCTGACGGTGCTGGAGGGGTGTCGTCACCACGGGATTCAGCACCTCATCTACGCCTCCTCCAGCTCGGTCTATGGCATGGGGGATCAGATGCCCTACTCCACCGCGCAGCAGGTGGATCACCCGGTCTCCCTCTACGCTGCGACCAAAAAGAGCGGCGAGCTGATGGCCCACGCCTATTCGGCGCTCTATGGCCTGCCCACCACAGGGCTGCGCTTCTTTACCGTCTACGGCCCCTGGGGCCGGCCTGACATGGCCATCATCAAGTTCACCCGCGCCATCCTCGCGGGCGAGCCTATCGACGTATACAACCACGGCGATCTCAGCCGCGACTTCACCTACATAGACGACATCGTCGCGGGGATCCTCACCGTGGCCGACCAGCCGCCCCGCCCCAATCCCGATTGGCATGCCAGCGAGCAGAGCGCGGCCGAGAGCGCCGCCCCCTACCGCATCCTCAATATCGGCAACGGCCAGCCGGTGCGGCTGCTCGATTTTATCGAGGCGCTGGAAGAGGCCATCGGCAAGCCCGCCATCAAGCGGATGCAGCCGATGCAGGCAGGCGACATGCACGCCACCTGGGCCGACAGCGAGCCGCTGCACACCCTCACCGGCCTGCGCCCCGCCACGCCCCTCAAGCAAGGTGTTGCCGAGTTTGTCCGCTGGTATCTCAACTACTACCGGCCCGTCCGCTGACGAGCACGGGCAGCCTCTCGGTCATTGATGAGTTAATCAGATACCACTGATGCCCCGCGGGTTTTAGGATGGCTGAACGCACTGTCTGCGCACCATAGCGAGGATTTGAGATGCAATCACAGGAACAGGGTCTGATCGATGGACTGTTCGACCGCCTCAAGCAAGCGCAAGCCAGGGATAGCAAACGAGACCCACAAGCGGATCAGCTGATCCGCCAGCATCTGGCAGAGCAGCCCGATGCCCCCTACTACATGGCCCAGGCGCTGCTGATCCAGCAGGCAGCCCTTACCCGCCTCAACGATCGAGTCAAGGAGCTGGAGGCCAGCCAGAACAGTTCGAGCGGCGGCAGTTTTCTCTCCGGCCTGTTTGGTAGCGAGAGCAGCACGCCCCCGCGCTTTACGCCGCCACCGGCAACCGCGCCTGCCCAGCCCGCGTCCCGTGCCAGCTCCTTTTTAGGGGGCGCCCTGCAAACCGCAGCCGGGGTTGCCGGTGGCGTGATGCTGGCCGACATGATCGGCGGACTGTTTCACAGCAACCGGCCCGAGGAGATCATCGACATAATAGAGCCTGCCCCCATTGCCAATCCGGTCGATGCGGAACCGGTACGCTGGGACGGCTGGGATTCACCTCCCGATGTTGGCAGCAGTTTTCTCGACGACGATAACCTGAGTGGCGGCTGGGCCGACAGTGACGATAACAACGGCGGTTTCTTCTGACCGTCAAACCATTACTGGCCCCGCATCTGGCGGGGCCCAACTCGATACGAAACCCATGACTATGGAAAGTGTGATGACACCACGGATCGGCAGCGGCATGACGCGATATACTCAGCGCGCTTCGTGCCACCCGGGAACAACTCCCGACCCCAGGCGCTCTGTCCGTGGCCACGCAACACCCCCATGACGACAAGGAGCCACCTCATGATCCGAACCCTGCTTTTGACCGGTGCCGCCATTGCGGCCTATGCCCTGACCCAGAGCCACTCTCTGCTTCCCCTGCTCAGCCTGCTGGCCCTGCTTTCGCTCTGGGTTGTCAGCGAAATTGGCAGCTTCTATCGCGCGCTTCCTCCCGCCGTGCTGGATGAGCAGGAGTATCACCACGACTTTTAACCGGATGAAAAATGGTGTGAAACTGTCGAGATGCCGTTAGTTCCATACCGTTTTGCTCTCTGAAATCAACCGGCTATAACAACAGGATCCACTGGGTTCGTGGCGATAATAACCATGTTCCTCTATATCTTCTGTACTCAAACAGGAGATAACCCATGAGGCACATCAGCGAAAACGGACTGTTTTTGCTGCTTTTTTTGTCGTTGTTACTGGCAGGTACGCCGCGGGCGATGGCACAAGGCAGGGATTTCAGACAGGCCCCCAAGGCGCTGACGGCGATCAAGCAGGGTCAAGTGGCCCAGCAACACGGCAATCTGCAAAAAGCCATCGCCTTCTACTGTGTCGCCGCCAGCACCGGCAATCCCGAAGGTTATTTCCGGATCGGCCGCCTGCTCGCCACCGGCCCCGCCTCGGTACGCAGCGCAAAGCTGGCCAACAGCTACCTCGCCATGGCAATGCGCCTGGGTAACCAACAGGCCGCCCGTTACTACAACGCCCGCATCGGCAATGCCCCTATGGGGGAGCGGTGTGGCATGGGGATCCGTGGCGGTCAGGGTGGCTATCTGGCCGGGCTCCCTTCCGCCCCCTTCAATGTCGACTCCTGGGTTGCCCGCCAGCCCCCCGCCAAGCAAAAGCTGGTCACCATGCTGCGTCACGCAGCCAAACACCATAAAGTGGATGCCCGGCTGGTACTGGCGATTGCCATCGCCGAATCCAATCTCAACAGCCGCGCCGTTTCGCCCAAGAATGCTCAGGGGCTAATGCAGCTGATCCCCGAAACCCAGCAACGGTTCGGGGTAACCCGGCCATTCGATCCAGCCCAGAACATCAAGGGTGGCGTCAGTTATCTCAAATGGCTGGATCGCCGCTTCGATGGCGACTGGGTACTGATCTCGGCGGCCTACAATGCCGGGGAAAAAGCGGTGGAACGCTATGGCGGGATCCCACCCTATGACGAAACACAGGAGTATGTAAAACGGGTGCTCTACTTCGCTGGCCACAAGCAGCCCTGAGGCCATTCATCAGCATGTCCGTTACTGACAAAACACGCACCAACATTGCGCAACCGTTTTCCTTTCGGTAGGATCCGGCGCTTTCTCGCCAGCCCTACAGGTATCCCATGAATATCATCAAACGCTGTTCGCGCCTGCTCACCCTCTTTGCCCTCCTCTCCTCCAGCGTGATGGCGGCCACCCCGGCCCCCATCCTGATCCAGGGGGCGATGGACGTCGAAGTCGAAACTCTCGTTGCCGCACTGAAAGACAAGACGGAGCTGACTGTGGGGGCCTGGACATACTGGCAGGGTACTATCTCGGACTATCCGGTGGTCATCTCCCGCACCGAGGTGGGTCTGGCCAATGCCGCTGCCGCCACCACGTTGGCGATTGAGCGTTTCAAGCCGCGTCTCATCATCAATCAGGGTACGGCAGGAGGCCATGATCCGGCACTGCACCGGGGCGATATCGTTATCGGCACCAAGAGCTTCAACATGGGAGCCTATCGCAGTGACCTGATGCCCGCCGAGCAAGGCGTCGATCCGAGCAAATGGCACAACTTCGAGGTCACCATGCGTCTGCGCGATAACGGCAAGCTGGTGGAGCACAGCTCGTTCGCTGGCGATCCCGAGCTGATTGGCCGCGCCCTCGGTATGGCCGATCGCTATCGCCACGGCCGAGTAGTAGGCGGCATCATTGGCACCGCCGATGAGTGGAACCGACAGGTAGCGCGCATCAACTGGCTGCATCAGACCTACCAGACCGCCGCGGAAGAGATGGAAACCTCCTCCGCCGCCCTAGTGGCTGAGGCCTACAAGGTACCCTTTGTCGGCATCCGGGTACTCTCCAATACCGATCTCCACGGTGAAGAGTTTGACCCGCAGACTGCCATCCACTGCCAGCAATTTGTCATTGATTACGCAAACGCGCTGATCAACAGTTTCCACAAGGCATAAGGCCCTATAAGAGGCCGTCATGACAGGCGGCCTATCTTCCCCCCCCCATCTTTGCCCCCCCTTGCCCATTGGTTTACAATCGGAACGTTTTTTGGAACCGGGTTGACCTGTGTCGACCAGGCCCCACCACGACATCAGTCTGTTAATGCCAAGACATTAACCTGCTGAAAAGGAAGAGAATTAGCCAATGGCTCAATTTATTTACACCATGAACCGGGTCGGCAAGGTAGTGCCGCCCAAGCGTCATATTCTCAAGAACATCTCCTTGAGCTTCTTCCCGGGCGCCAAGATCGGCGTGCTGGGTCTGAACGGCGCCGGTAAATCGACTCTGCTGCGCATCATGGCGGGCATCGACACCGAGATCGAAGGGGAAGCCCGTCCACAGCCCGGCATCAAGATCGGCTACCTGCCGCAGGAGCCGAAGCTGGAGCCGGAGCAGACCGTACGCGAAGCGGTCGAAGAGGCCGTTGGCGAGGTGAAACGCGCCATGGCCCGCCTAGACGAGGTCTATGCGGCCTACGCCGACCCGGATGCCGACTTTGACAAGCTGGCCCGCGAACAGGGCGAGCTGGAAGCCATCATCCAGGCCCAGGGCGGCCACAACATGGAAAACCAGCTGGAGCGCGCGGCCGACGCCCTGCGCCTGCCGGCCTGGGATGCCAAGATCAAACACCTCTCCGGTGGTGAGCGCCGCCGTGTGGCGCTCTGCCGTCTGCTGCTGGAAAAGCCGGACATGCTGCTGCTGGACGAACCGACCAACCACCTGGATGCGGAATCCGTGGCCTGGCTGGAGCGCTTCCTGCACGACTATGAAGGCACTGTTGTGGCCATCACCCACGACCGTTACTTCCTCGACAATGTGGCAGGCTGGATCCTGGAGCTGGACCGCGGCGAGGGTATCCCGTGGGAAGGCAACTACTCCTCCTGGCTGGAGCAGAAGGACGCCCGTCTGGCGCAGGAAGCCAGTTCCGAAGCGGCCCGTCGCAAGTCCATCGAGAAAGAGCTGGAGTGGGTTCGTCAAAACCCGAAAGGGCGTCAGGCCAAGTCCAAGGCCCGTATGGCTCGCTTCGAAGAGCTCAACACCAACGACTACCAGAAGCGCAACGAGACCAACGAGCTGTTCATTCCGCCCGGACCGCGCCTCGGCGACAAGGTGGTGGAAGTGGCCAACCTGCGCAAATCCTACGGTGATCGGGTGCTGATCGACGATCTGTCGTTTGCCATTCCGAAGGGTGCCATCGTCGGCATCATCGGCCCGAACGGTGCCGGTAAGTCGACCCTGTTCCGCATGATGTCGGGTCAGGAGCAGCCGGATTCCGGCGCCATCACCCTGGGTGAAACCGTGGTGCTGGCCTCTGTCGATCAGTTCCGCGACAGCATGGATGACAAGAAGACGGTCTTCGAAGAGGTCGCTGACGGTCAGGATATCCTGCGCATCGGCAACTACGAGTTCCCGAGCCGCGCCTATATCGGCCGCTTCAACTTCAAGGGTTCCGACCAGCAGAAGCGGGTTGGCGAACTCTCCGGTGGTGAGCGCGGTCGTCTGCACCTGGCCAAGCTGCTGCAGACCGGCGGCAACGTGCTGCTGCTGGATGAACCGACCAACGATCTGGATATCGAAACCCTGCGCGCCCTCGAGAACGCCCTGCTGGAGTTCCCGGGTTGTGCCATGGTCATCTCCCACGACCGCTGGTTCCTCGACCGTATCGCCACTCACATCCTGGACTATCAGGATGAGGGCAAGATCGAGTTCTTCGAAGGTAACTTTACCGAATACGAAGAGTGGAAGAAGAAGACCTACGGCGCCGAGGCGATCCAGCCCCATCGCGCCAAGTACAAGCGCATCGCCAAATAAGGCTGACTGCGTGTTGAGGGGAGCTCCGGCTCCCCTTTCTGTTGTCTTTTGGCTTACAATCCTAGACGGATGCCTTTGCATGGATGTAGCACGATGACGACCCCCATAGAGAAAAAACTCACCATCCAGATCCGGGTTGAACCGGGTTGTCTCGGGCCGGATGGCAAGACACATATAGAGACCTTCTGTGCCGCTGCTGCCAAGATTTTTGCCGCCGTGGAGCCCGAGCTGGTGAGCTGGGTGCTGATCCCCCGCTATGACAAGCAGCTGCCGGAGCAAGAGTTCTTTATCGAGGGGCGCAAGCTGACCGAAGAGCAGGCAAGCCTGTTTCTGCGCCGCTTCGGCCGTGAACTGGGTGAAGTGCAAGACCGGCTCGACTCGGTGCTGGCCCAGCTGGTCGAGCGCTACTTCAAAACCCTTTAAGCCTCCAATTTTCGATAAAAGGTTCTCTGCTGAGAACCTTTTTTCTTGCTCAAAAAGCAAACGTTTGAATTTTTACTCTATTCATTGATCTGCTTCGCAGATCCGGGGTTTGTAAACGGCGCCGCCTGTGTAAAAATGTGCGCGCTGTCACGGTATCAGGACGAGTCTGGTTACTTAACCGCCAGAAACAGGGCAATTTACCCCGCATGGATGGGATAGCCCGTTCCCCTGCTGCTTATTTCACGTCACCTATTGGAATCCAACATGAATCAACAACACCAAGCTGCCAATCAGGCCGCCGGGCAAGGATTGCTTGAGCGCCTGTTTGCCCTGCAAGGCCATGGCACTACCGCCCGCACCGAAGTGATCGCAGGTATCACCACCTTCCTGACCATGGTCTATATCGTGTTCGTCAACCCGCAGATCCTCTCTGCTGCGGGCATGGACACCCAGGCCGTGTTCGTCACCACCTGCCTCATCGCCGGTATCGGCAGCATCCTGATGGGCCTGTTGGCCAACCTGCCGATCGCGCTGGCCCCCGCCATGGGCCTCAACGCATTCTTCGCCTTCGTGGTGGTCGCCGGCATGGGTTACTCCTGGCAAGTGGGCATGGGCACCATCTTCTGGGGTGCCATGGGTCTGTTGATCCTCACCCTGCTGCGGGTGCGCTACTGGCTGATCGGCAACATTCCGCTCACCCTGCGGGTTGGCATCACCGCCGGTATCGGTCTGCTGATCGCCCTGCTCGGCCTGCACAACGCCGGGATCGTTGTGGCCAGCCCCGCGACCATGGTGACCGTGGGCAATCTCACCTCCCTGCCCTGCCTGCTGGGTCTGCTCGGTTTCTTCCTGATCTGCATCTTCTCCGCCCGCGGCGTTCATTCCGCCGTGCTGATCGCCATCGTGGTCACCACGGGTCTGGGCTGGCTGTTTGGCGATGTCACCTTCAAGGGCTTCGTCTCCATGCCCCCCAGCATCGAGCCAGTGTTCGGCCAGCTGGATCTGATGGGTTCGCTCGACATCAGCCTGGCCGGCATCATCTTCTCCTTTATGCTGGTCAACCTGTTTGACTCTTCCGGCACCCTGATCGGCGTCACCAACCGCGCCAAGCTGGCCGATGACAAGGGCCACTTCCCGCGCATGAAACAGGCGCTGATGGTGGATAGCGTGAGCTCCGTCGGCGGCGCCTTCATGGGCACCTCCTCGGTCACCGCCTTTATCGAGAGCAGCTCCGGCGTCGCCGTCGGCGGCCGTACCGGTCTGACCGCCATCGTGGTCGGCCTGCTGTTCCTGCTGGCTATCTTCTTCTCCCCGGTCGCCGCCATGGTGCCGGCCTATGCTGCCGCTGGCGCCCTTATCTATGTGGGCGTGCTGATGTGCTCCGAGCTGACCCGGGTGAAGTGGGAAGATTTGACCGAAGCGGTACCGGCCTTTATGACCGCCGTCATGATGCCGTTCAGCTTCTCCATCACCGAGGGGATCGCCGTCGGCTTTATCTCCTACTGCGTGATGAAGGCGGGTACCGGCCGCTGGCGCGAGATCAACCCCTGCGTGCTGGTGGTGGCCCTGCTGTTCGTGCTCAAGTTCGTCTGGGTCGATAGCCACTGATAATGACCAGCGCAATCCGATGGGCTCCCGACAGGGAGCCCATTTTTATTTGCCGGATCATGCTTCTCGCCCCTGCGCTGTGACGCGGGGGCCTGACAGTGCTAGATTGGCAGCCACCATTTTGAACCGGCAGCGTTGTTAACCTCGTGTCGTTAACCCGCTGTCGTGAACCACAAGGACGGCAACCGTGGCCCAGCACTCTCCCTCTTTCTCCGCCTTCTCCCCCCTGCTGCAAGAACAGGCCGAGCGCCAATGGCAGCGACTGGTCGAGCTGGCCCCCGACTATGGCTCGCTGCCCGAGCCCGTTCGCCAGACCCTGCTGACCCTGCTCGGCCTCTCCGATTTTGTCGCCGACTCCCTCTTCAAACAGCCGGAGTTGCTGACCGAACTGCTCGCCTCCGGTGATCTCGAACGAACCGAACGCTGGCCCGCTTACCAGCACGATCTGACCGCCCTGCTCGCCGAGGTAAGCGATGAAGAGGCGCTCAAGCGCATCCTGCGCCAGTTCCGCCGCAGCCGCATGCTGGTGATCGCCTGGCGCGAACTGCTGGGCCACTCTGAAGTGGAAGAGAGCTTTATCCACCTCACCAAACTGGCGGATGCCCTCATCTGCTCCGCCCGCGACTGGCTCTACGCCAAACAGTGTGGCGAGCTGGGCACCCCGATGGACGGCAATGGCAACCCGCAGCCGCTGCTCATTCTCGGTATGGGCAAGCTGGGTGGTGGCGAGCTCAACTTCTCCTCGGATATCGACCTTATCTTCACCTTCCCCGAGAACGGCTACACGGTTGGCGGGCGACGCGAGCTCGCCAACCAGCAGTTTTTTATCAAGCTGGGCCAGCGCATCATCAACGCCCTCCACCAGCCCACCCAGGATGGTCAGGTGTTCCGGGTCGATATGCGCTTACGCCCCTTTGGCGATGCGGGCCCGCTCGCCATCTCCTTCGCCGCCATGGAGGATTATTACCAGCACCACGGCCGCAACTGGGAGCGCTACGCCATGGTCAAGGCGCGGGTGCTGGGCCCCCAATGCGAGCACGCAGTGGAGCTCGCCGAAATGCTGCGCCCCTTCGTGTTTCGCCGCTATATCGACTTCGGCGTTATCGACGGCCTGCGCCAGATGAAGGCGATGATCGCCGCCGAGGTGCGCCGCAAGGGGCTGGAGGGCAACATCAAGCTGGGGGCTGGCGGCATTCGCGAGGTGGAGTTTATCGCCCAGGCGCTGCAACTTATTCGCGGCGGTCGTGAACCGGCGCTGCGGGTGCGCCACCTGCCG
The DNA here is from genome assembly GCF_049174875.1 of Aeromonas sp. 600948. Classification (NCBI taxonomy): domain Bacteria; kingdom Pseudomonadati; phylum Pseudomonadota; class Gammaproteobacteria; order Aeromonadales; family Aeromonadaceae; genus Aeromonas; species Aeromonas sp. 600948. The sequence continues at coordinate 4,884 of NZ_JAAKTY010000034.1, read as the reverse complement.
GAGGCGCTGGCCGCCATCGCCCAATGTGGCGCCCTCGAATCTGCCCATTGCGATCGCCTGCTGCAGGCCTATCGCTTCCTGCGTCGGGTCGAGAACATATTGCAGGAGATCGGCGATCAGCAGACCCAGACCCTGCCCACCGAGGAGCGGGATCGCCAGCGGCTGATCGCGGCTCTGGGTTTTGCTGACTGGGGCGCCTTTATGGCTCATCTCGATGAGGAGATGGCCGCCGTCCATCAGGAGTTCGCCGCCGTGGTGGGGGAAGAGAAAGAGGCACCCGCCCATCTGGAGCAGCTCTGGCTCGATCTCTGGCGTACCGAGCTCGACGCCACCGAGCTGGAAAAACTGCTGACCGCGCAGGGGGTGGCCGAGCCCGCCCCGCTCTGCGCTGCGCTGCTGCGTTTCAAAGAGGAGTACAAACGCCGTCAGGTCGGCCCGCAGGGGCGTATCGCGCTGGATTGGCTGATGCCGGAGTTGCTGCGACTGGTGGTGGCCAGCGAGCAGCCCGCCCGCCTGTTCGAGCGGGTGTGCGAGTTGCTGACCCGCATCTTCACCCGCAGCGCCTATCTGCAGCTGCTGGCGGAAAACCCGGGCGCCCTGCGCCAGCTGGTACGGCTGTGCGACGCCAGCCATCTGGTGAGTGAACAGCTGGCCCGCTACCCGATTTTGCTGGACGAGCTGCTCGATCCCCAGCACCTCTACCACCCCACCCCGCTCGATCAGTACAAGCCCCAGCTGCGCCAGTTCCTGCTGCGCATCCCCGAAGAGGACGTGGAGCAGCAGATGGAGGCGCTGCGTCAGTTCAAGCAGGTGCAGCTGCTGCGCATCGTGGCGGCCGATATCGCTGGCGCCCTGCCGCTGATGAAGGTGAGCGACCACCTCACCTGGCTGGCGGAGGCGATCACCGAAGAGGTGGTCAATCAGGCCTGGGCCCAGATGAGCGAGCGCTACGGGGTGCCGCCCGAGGTGGCGCTGAGCGGCCAGCGCGGCTTTGCGGTGGTGGCCTATGGCAAGCTGGGCGGCATCGAGCTCGGTTACGGCTCGGATCTCGATCTGGTGTTCCTGCACGGCGGCGACCCCAACAGCTACACCGACGGCCGCAAGCCCATCGACAGCCGCCAGTTCTACCTGCGTCTGGCACAGCGGATCCTGCACCTGTTCAGCACCCGCACCCCTTCCGGGATCCTCTACGAGATCGACATGCGGCTGCGCCCCTCCGGCGACTCCGGCCTGCTGGTCTCGTCGCTGTCGGCCTACGAGCAGTACCAGCAAAACGAGGCGTGGACCTGGGAGCATCAGGCGCTGGTGCGGGCCCGCCCCATCTATGGCGATGACGCCATCGTTGCCGAGTTTGCCCGCATCCGCCGCGATGTGCTGGCCAGGGAGCGGGATCTGCCGACTCTGGCCCGCGAGGTGCGCGAGATGCGCCAGAAGATGCGGGATCACCTGCTCAAGGCCGGCGCCGGCGAGTTCGATCTCAAGCAGTCCCCCGGCGGCATGGTGGATATCGAGTTCATCGCCCAGTATCTGGTGCTGGCCCACGCCTGCGGCGAGCCCGATGCCCTCACCCGCTGGTCCGATAACGTGCGCATCTTCGACGAGTGCGTGATGGCGGGGGTGCTGACGCTGGAGCAGGCGGAGGGGCTGAAGCAGGCCTATCTGGAGATCCGCAACCTCGGCCATCGCCTCAACCTCTCGGAGATCTCCCGCAAGGTGAGCGACGATCAGCTGCAGAGTGAGCGCAGCCATGTGCTCGCCGTCTGGCAAACCCTGCTGGGGGAGTAATTCCCGCCAGCGGCAATGAAAAGGGGCCCGCCTGAAGCAATTCAGGCGGGCCCTTCCCTATAGAGTTGCCAGGCCAATGCCTAGTCCGATACGACACTCACAGAACGGTCTCCACAATAAGAAAGAGCCCGCACGGGGCGGGCTCTGCATTGGGATAAAACGAAAGGCTGGGGCTATTTGAACAAGCCCTTGAGCAGCTGGTCGGCCACCCCTTTGACGGCCTCGTTGTCGGCCTTGTCACCCAGCAGCTTCTTGAGGCCGCGTTCGGCCTCCTTGCGCGCCTTATCCTCCAGCAGCTTGTTGTTGCTAAGCAGCGCCTTCACATCGAGCTGGTAGCTGGGGGCTTGCCAGTGACCGCCGATCCGCACCGGAATGGTGATCTCCTTCAGCTCATCCACATCCTTGCCCCCCTGCCCCTTGCTGCTCTCGACAATGGAGGTGAGGAACAGGAAGTCGAGGCTCTCCAGCACCAGCGCCGTCTGCCCCTCGCCCTTGACCCGCAAGGCGGGGGCAAAGAGCTGGATGTCGTTGCTACGGGCGATGCCGTCGGCAATCTGGAAGCTGGCGGTGAGGGCGCTGAAGTCGGTCTTGCGCGCCTCCTTCACCTGCTCGGCCCCCTTGCCGGTGAGGGTGGCCCGCGCCTCGCGGATCATCTCCGGCAGGTTGATGCCATGCAGGGCGCCGTCGCTCAGCTTCAAGGTCACCTTGCCCTGCATTCCGTTGCGCAGTGCCAGAGGAGAGAGACCACGCCCCTGCACCTGCACATCGAGATCGCCCTTACCCTCCAGCAGATCGCTCTGGGCCAGAGTCTGCAGCAAGGGACGAATGTTCACTCCGGCCACCTGCTTGTGCACCTTGTAGGTGGCGGGTTGCTGGCGTGCGTCGAGAACCCCTTTCGCGCTTACCTGACCGCCCGCCACGGTCGCGCTGAACTGTTTGAGCGTCAGCAGTCCCTTGGCCAAAACCACCTGCAGATCGACAGTACCGAGATCCAGCCCTTTCAGGCGCAGGCTACCGAGTTGCAACCGACCATCCAGATCCACACCTTTGAGCGCGCCCAGATCCGGTTCAACCGCGGAGAGGGCTTCGCGCTTGCCGGTTGCTTCTTTATCGCCAGTTGCAGCGGTATTGGAAGCACCGACCGTTGGTTTGTCCTCTCTCGCCTGCGCTGGTGTGGTCGGTGCCGATCTGGCGAGCCATTTGTCGAGATCCAGCTTCTCCCCCTTGAGATCGAAGCTGATCGAGGGAACAGCGCCAAGCTGCACGGTTCCATCACCACTCAGCAGCGCCTCATCAGCACTCATCACCAGCTTGCTCAGGGTAATCAACTCCTTGTCGAGCTCGGCACGGGCAAACCCGGCCAGTTTCAGCTTCATCTGCGGGCGCGGCAGCGCATCACCTTCCAGCGCAGCCGTCAGCAGCACATCGGAGAGCTCGGCCAGCTTCATCTCTTTATCGAGCCGTCCCTTGAGCGTTCCTTCCAGCGAACCAGCCAGTGAAGCTTGCTGCCCCTCACCCTTGGCTCCTTTCAGCGCCAACGTGAGGTTGCTCCACTCACCAAGGGCCAGTCGGTCTCCCTTGATGGAGAAACTGTCGAGTCGCAGAGACGGGTCACTCAGGCTGCCGCTGAGGCTCAGATCTTTCAGCTCACTCGCCATCACCTCCTGCGCCAGCTTGATCTGGGTCTGCCCTTTAACGTCGAAAGCGAGCTTGTCGGCACTCCCCTTGGCGGCCAGCGTCACGGGTACCCACTGACCGGTGGCCAGTTGCCCCATATCGAGATCGAGGCGATCCAGTCGCAGCGACGTGCCGCTGCGATCATCCTGTACCAGCGCACTGGCCTGGGAGAGCGCGACACCCTGCAAGCTGATCTGCCAGGGCTTGCTATCAGCGGTTGGCGCTGGGGCTGCGGGAACGACCGGTTCGCTTGCATCAGCAGTGGCATCTTTGAGCAGTCCGCTCAGATTGGAGCTGCCATCCGCCTTGGTCTGGATAAAGAGATGGGCGCCACTCAGGGTCACCTTGCCGATCTCCAGACGATGGGAGAGCAGCGGCAACAGGGCCACCGAGGCCTCGCCCTGCTCGAAACGAACCAGATCCGGCTCGGCAAAACCGGCCGGATTGCGCAGAGCGACCTTCTCCAGCGAGAGGCCGAGACTCGGCCAGAAACGCCAGTCAATCTCCCCCGCCATCACCAGCTCCCGACCCGTGCTCTTGCGCACCTGTTCAGCCAGTTGGGGCTTGAATTGATTGGGGTCGATAAGGCTTATCAACGTCACTATGGCCAGCAAGGCTGCCACGGCGATGCCGAGCAAGATGAGAACTATCTTCTTCACGATATGCTCCTTGAATCCGGATCCACTGCTGACTATACCACTCACCGTCTGACGAATGGCGTCTGCGGGACAAAAGTGGACAAGGATGAGACAGGGATGGTCGCTGCCAATCCCCATCGTCATCAGCAGGGATCAGGCTTGCAAAGAGGATTGCTGCAGCCGCGCCACCGCGGTGCGCGTCGATTCGAAAGCAAAGCGGGGCAAGGGAATATCGCTGATCTTCAGCCACTGACAGGCGGCCACATCGTCAGCCGGCTGGATGAACGGTTTTTCACTCAGCTTGATAGCGAAAAAGGTGTCACAGGTGTGATAGGTGATGCCATCGTAGAGATAGATATTGGGAAAGGAACCGAGATAGGTACAAGGATGAGCGCTGACATCGAGCCCCAGCTCCTCCTGCAACTCGCGCACCAGTGCCTCCTCCAGCGACTCGCCGGGATCGACAAATCCGCCCGGCAGATCCAGCAACCCCTTGCCCGGATTGCGGGCACGCACCGCAACCAGCACCTCATCCTGCCAGCAAAGCGCCACCATCACCGCCGTCGCCACATTCTGGAAAAAATGAAAACCGCAGCCACAGAGAAACTCTTTAGGGCTGACGCTCTGCAAGGTTTGACCACCGCATTTTGGACAAAACATGGGCTATCTCCGACGAAATAAAGCACCATTTTACGCTGTTGTGACCGTTTTTATGGCTCTGTCCCAATTACGTGTTGAAAGGCTAATCTTGAAGTAGGCCATCACCTTGAGGTCTACCATCATG
>NZ_JAAKTY010000033.1:0-33038 GCF_049174875.1 Aeromonas sp. 600948 | reverse complement strand
GCTCTGCTCTGCTCTGCTCTGCTCTGCTCTGCTCTGCTCTGCTCTGCTCTGCTCTGCTCTGCTCTGCTCTGCTCTGCTCTGCAATGAGTGATGGCAGATCACGGAAACAAAAAAAGCGCCCTGAGGCGCTTTTTTCATATCAACCGGATATCAGCCTTTGAACTTGCTGAACACCAGGGAGGCGTTGGTACCGCCAAAGCCGAAGCTGTTGGACATGACGGTGTTGAGCTCGGCCGCTTCGTACTCGCGCACGATGGGCAGACCTTCAGCCTTCTCGTCCAGAGTCTCGATGTTGATGCTGGGGGCGATAAAGCCGTGTTCCATCATCAGCAGGGAGTAGACAGCCTCGTGCACGCCCGCAGCGCCCAGCGCATGGCCGGTCATCGCCTTGGTGGCAGAGATCTTGGGACCGTTGGCGCCAAACAGGGTCTGGATAGCTTCCAGCTCTTTGGTATCACCCACCGGAGTGGAGGTACCGTGGGTGTTGATGTAATCAACCTTGCCCACACCCTGCATCGCCATCTTCATGCAACGCACCGCGCCTTCACCGCTCGGCGCGACCATGTCATATCCATCGGAGGTAGCACCGTAACCGGTCAGCTCGGCATAGATGTGAGCGCCACGGGCCAGCGCATGTTCCAGCTCTTCGATCACCAGAATGCCGCCGCCACCGGAGATAACGAAACCGTCGCGGTTCGCATCATAGGTACGGGACGCTTTTTCCGGCGTGTCGTTGTACTTGGTGGAGAGGGCACCCATGGCGTCAAACTGGATGGTAGAGGACCAGTCCAGCTCTTCACCGCCACCGGCGAAGACCACATCCTGTTTGCCAAGCTGGATCAGCTCAAGCGCGTGACCGATGCAGTGAGCAGAGGTGGCGCAAGCTGAGCTGATGGAGTAGTTGACACCCTTGATCTGGAACGGGGTCGCCAGGCAAGCAGAGGTGGTGGAAGACATGGTGCGCGGCACCATGTAAGGGCCCACACGCTTGACCCCTTTCTCGCGGGCGATGTCCACAGATTCCGAGGTGTTCTTGCCGGAGGCACCACCTGAACCGACCACCAGGCCGGTACGCTCGTTGGAGACCTGATCTTCCGCCAGACCGGCATCTTCAATGGCCTGCTGCATGGAGAGGTAGGCGTAGGCCGCAGCGTCGCCCATGAAACGCATGACTTTACGGTCGATCAGTTCAGACGGATCGAGTTTGATGTTACCCCAGACACGGCTGCGCAGGTTGTGCTGCTCGAACTGCTCGGAATAGGTGATGCCGGATTTACCTGCTTTCAGGGAGGCCAGCACTTCTTCCTTGTTGTTGCCGATACTGGAGATGACGCCGATACCGGTGATCACTGCTCTTCTCATTAATTCATCTCGTCTGGAAAAACTGGCGCCAAGTCTACCCGCTTTCGGCTGCCAAACTGGTCTGCTTTCACGTAGAATGCCCGCGATTTTGTGACGCGAGCCGAGGAAAACGTGAGTCAAACATCCTTACATCATGCCCGATTGGACTGGAATGAAGCGGGAACTCCTGTCTCCAGTGACTTCGGGGATGTGTACTTTTCCAATGATAACGGTCTAGGTGAAACCCGCTACGTCTTTTTGCAGCAAAACCGGCTGCCTGCGCGATTTTCGCACCACGATAGTGACAGTTTCGTGATAGGTGAAACAGGTTTCGGCACAGGCCTTAACTTTCTGGCGACAATGCAAGCCTTCCTGGAACAGGCGCCTCAATCCGGCAACGGCTCCCGTCTGCACTTCATCAGTTTCGAGAAATACCCCCTGACCCGGGACGATCTGCGCAAAGCGCTGGCTGCCTGGCCTGAACTTGGCCACTTGAGTCAGGATCTTATCGCCCAATGGCCGCTGCCGGTCTCCGGTTGCCACCGCCTGCATTTTGCGGGCGGCCGCATTCGCCTCGATCTCTGGTTTGGCGACATCAAGGATATGCTGCCGCTGGTACCGCACCGGGCAGAGGGGCTGGTGGATGCCTGGTATCTGGATGGTTTCTCCCCGGCCAAAAACCCGGAAATGTGGACACAGGAGCTGTTTGACGGTCTCGCGCGCCTCGCCCGTCCCGATTGCTCCATCGCCACCTTTACCTGTGCCGGCTTCGTGCGCCGCGGCCTGATTGCAGCGGGCTTTGCCATGAAGAAGGTGAAAGGGCACGGTAGCAAGCGGGAGATGCTGGTGGGGGATCGCACCGACAAGCAGCCGCAGCAAACCATAGTCCCCTGGTATGCCCGTCCTGCCGGACGCGCTGGCGAGGTAGTGATCATCGGCGGCGGCATCGCCTCGGCCATGACGGCGCTCTCTCTGGTGGAGCGGGGTCGCAAGGTGACGTTGCTGTGTGCAGATGGCGAACCGGCCACCGGCGCCTCGGGCAACCGCCAAGGGGCCCTCTATCCACTGCTTAACGGCGAGCACGATGCCCTGTCGCGCTTCTATTCCCTCGCCTTTGGCTATGCCCGCCAACGGCTGCTGGCGTTGGCCGAACGCCACCCCATCGCTTTTGCACTGTGCGGGGTAACCCAGCTCGGTTATGACGACAAATCGGCAGCCAAGCTGGCCAAGATGAGTCAGGGCCCCTTCCCGTCCGAACTGATGCAACCTCTATCGACAGCGGAAGTAGAACAAGTAGTCGGCCTGCCCTGCGGCCACAGCGGCGTCAGTTATCCGCTGGGAGGCTGGCTCTGTCCGGCCGATCTCACCCGAGCCGCCCTGAATGAGGCGCAAGCCAGCGGCCTGCTTGAGGTGGTGTTCAACACCGAGGTGGTTGCCATTGCCGAGCAGACAGATGCTTGGCACATAGAGAGCCAGGACGGCCGCCACTGGCAGGCCCCCAATCTGGTGGTCGCCGCCGGTCACCAGTTGCCCGCGCTGCTCCCCTTTGCCGAGCTACCGCTCTATCCGGTGCGCGGTCAGGTGAGCCATGTGCCGACCACGGCCAGCTTGCGTCAGCTCAAGACTGTGCTCTGTTATGATGGCTACCTCACCCCGATGCACAACGAGCAGCACTGCATCGGCGCCAGTTATGGCCGCAACCAGAGCAGTCTCGAGTTTCGTGCCGAGGATCAGGCGCAGAATCAAGCGCGGTTGCAAGCCTGCCTGCCACAGCAAGCCTGGCCCGCCGAAGTGGATGTGAGCGGCAATGAGGCGCGCGTAGGGGTGCGTTGTGCCAGTCGGGATCACCTGCCAGTGGTGGGGTCAATCGTCAGATTGGCAGGCCTAGAGGATCACTATGCGCATCTGCAGCATGATCTGCACAACGCCCAGCCGCTGCCTCTTCACCCCGGCCTCTATGTGCTGGGAGCGCTCGGCTCACGGGGTCTCTGCTCGGCGCCGCTCTGTGGCGAGCTGCTCGCCAGCGAGATCTGCGGCGATCCCCTGCCGCTGGCTGCCGCTCTGCTGGAGGCGCTCCACCCTGCCCGTTATTGGGTACGTAAACTGCTCAAGGGCAAAGCTCTGGTCTAAACCGGACTCTGCAAACAAATAGAATGGCCGCTCATCGGGCGGCCATTCTATTTATCAAATCGTGCGATGCTGGATATTGCGTCTTGAGATAGCGCTCACTTGGGCCAGTGCACACCCAGCTGCTCGCCGTAACCAGTCTGACGCTGGAAATCGTCTACCCTTGCCTTAACCTTGTTCAATTCGCCACTGCCCGCAGCCCAGGCGGCATAGCGCAATGCCTGGCAATCTGCATGGCCTGGTAGTGCCGCAATCGCCCCGCCCACCTGATTTCCGCCTTGCAGCACCATCTCTTTGAAACGGGATTCATAGTCAAACATGCTGGAGAGCAGCCGCCCCCAGCGTTGGCGAGCAGGGTCACTCCCCTCCGAACTCTGACGCCAGCGGGGCAACAATACGGTGGCATGAGTCGTTACCGTAACCCGTTTGAGCTGGCAGCGTCCCGGCAACTGCTCGGTATCCAGCTGCCAGTCCACCTTATAACTCGCCTTGCCGAGAACAGGCTTGCCATTCACCTTGGGGGCACTCTGAGCAATGGCGCGTGCCAGTTGATCTGGCTGGGCAGCACTTACCTCATAAAAACGGACATTGATGCGGGACTCTGGCACCACTTGCGGCCGGCTCGGCTGAGCCTGACTCATCAGGGGCAACAGCAATAGCACGCTCCCCACTACTCCATAAACCTTGCTGACCATGCCAGACTACCTTCCTTGATTGCACGGGCGGAGTACCAACCTTGGTGAAACCCACCGCCACACAGATGACGGGTATAGCCTATGTGTGACCAAGAGGCGGCGCAATACAATGATGAGCCCAGAAATCAGAGCAAGCTCACAGGTTGCGTGAGCAAAGTATGGCACAAGGATGAAACTGTATTTTTATTGAGCAGGACGACTGATGCGCTGCCAGTCGAGGTGATAGTTTTTCACATTGATGTCATGACCATCTATCTGAATGAAATGATCATTTTTAAGACGGTTGGCAAAAAAGTCCTGATCTGCCCCCTCATTGAGCCACAGCTCGCAAAGTCCCCGTTTTCCCTCTTTGGCATAAAATCTCGGGGTGACCAGCAGCGCGACCCCATCTACCCGGATGGCATGACGGGCCAGGCAGTTTGCTTCGGTGGTTTTGGATGCCAGCGCGGCAAAACGGGGTCTGTTCCCCTCGGCAACCACCAGTACGCCGTAAGAGTGAGGAGCCATGAGACGCCGCATGGCGACCGCCTGATGAGGACCGGTTTGATGAAAACCGTCATTGGTTACTGCAAACACGCAAGTAGGTGAAAATAGCATCGCAAGCAGAAAAAGGGAGCGTTTAATGCCTGAAAAATCACCAATCGCCATATAAAAGCCTCAAAAGACAACCAAGGCTGGCAAGGGTAGGTAGCCAAACCCGCTGGGTAAAGTACCTTTACCTTTCTTTAATTCTGTTCACGGGGTTAAACGTTGATTTAGCTCACACAACATCCTGTTTCCAGTCGCCACTCTACCCCTATCGGAATAGACTCCCTCCACTCTCATCCAATCAGAAGGCAACATATGCTGGAACTCATCGTTGGCACCCTGGTCACCCTGGTGGTGGGCCGTGCCATTTTCAAAGGATACTCCGCGACCGGGGTGCTGCTGAGCGGCGGCTTGCTGCTACTGGTCATCACCGCCATGATGGGCAAGCCGGTACTGCCGAGCAAAGTGGTCAGCACCGGTTATATCGCAACCGATATCTTCGAATACGTCCGCTTCCTGCTCAATGATCGTGGCGGTGGACTGGGGATGCTGATCATGGTGCTGTGCGGCTTTGCCGGCTACATGAGCCATATCGGCGCCAACACCATTCTGGTCAAGCTGGCCAGCAAACCGCTCGGCATCATCAAGTCCCCCTATATCCTGCTTGTGGCTGCCTATCTGGTGGCCTGCGCCATGTCGCTGGCGGTGAGCTCCGCTACCGGCCTCGGCGTGCTGCTGATGGCCACCCTGTTCCCGCTGATGGTCAACATGGGGATCTCCCGTGGCGCGGCTGCGGCCGTGTGCGCCTCGCCAGCCGCTATCATTCTGGCACCGACCTCAGGGGACGTGGTGATGGCTGCTCAGGCCGCCAACATGCCGCTGCTGGATTTTGCCTTCAAGCTGACCCTGCCCATCTCGCTGGTGGCGATCGCCTGCATGGCGGTGACCCACTTCTTCTGGCAGCGCTACCTTGATCAAAAATCCGGTGAGCACAACGAGCCGGTCGCCCCGGGTGATCTGGTGACGACTGCGCCTGCCTTTTACGCCATCCTGCCTTTTACCCCCATCATCGGAGTGCTGGTGTTTGACGGCAAATGGGGTCCGCAGCTGGATATCGTCACCATCATCGTCATGTGCATGGTGCTGGCCAGCCTGCTGGAGCTGGTGCGGATCCGCAATGGCAAGGAGCTGCTGGACGGTCTGCAGGTCTGCTGGCGCAACATGGCTGATGCCTTTGCCGGTGTGGTCATGCTGCTGGTCGGTGCCGGTGTCTTCGCCCAGGGTCTGATGACCGTCGGCTTTATCGACACCCTGCTGGCTCACGCGCAGGATCTCGGTTCGGGTGGTCTGATCATGATGCTGTCACTGGTGGTGATCACCACCCTGGCCGCCTTCACCACCGGCTCGGGCAATGCTCCCTTCTACGCCTTCGTGGAGTTGATCCCCAACCTGGCCAGCAGCCTTGGCATCAACCCGGCCTATCTGGTGATCCCAATGCTGCAAGCCTCCAACCTGGGTCGCACCATTTCTCCGGTCTCCGGGGTGGTGGTCGCCTGTGCGGGGATGGGCAAGCTCTCGCCGTTCGAGGTGGTCAAGCGCACCAGTATGCCGGTCGCCGTCGGCCTGCTGGTGGTGATCGTCGCCACCCAGATCATGGTACCCGCCTGATCGCTGACCAGCCCGGCACCCTGCCGGGCTGGTATCCTCCCCCTCCTTTGCAGTAGACTCGGTGCTCATTTTCCCCCTAAGGAGGACCGAGATGAGTATTACGGTTCAACTTGCCCATTTCAGTGATTGCCACTCCCACTTCGATGGCGCGCCCATGAGCTTCTCCCCTGTCGGTGAAGGCCAGTGGCGCACCCAGTGCGGCGGTTATGCCCGGATCCTGACCCGACTGACCCAACTGCGTGCCAAAGCCGCAGCAGCCGGCCAGCGTTTTCTATTTCTGCACGGTGGCGACTCCTTTCAGGGTTCGCTCTATTTCAACCGCTTCAAAGGGCGCGCCAACGCCGACCTGCTCGCCATGCTGGCCCCCGATGCCATGGTACTTGGCAACCACGAGTTCGATCTGGGCAACGGCCCGCTGGTGGAGTTCTTGCGCCAGCTCGATTTTCCGGTGCTGGCCGCCAATCTGGACAACAGTCAGGAGCCAGCCGACACGCCGCTGGGGCTGTGGGATATTCCCCACCTCTACGACGCCCATCAGCCCTGGCATCGCCGGGTGATCGACGGGGTTCCCTTTGCACTGCTCGGCATCACCCTCGCCCAGATGGCTGCCATCGCCAACCCGGATCCCCACACCCGTTTCCACGCGGTCGCCGACACCCTCACCAGGGTGTTGCAGGAGATCAAGCGCGAAGGGATCCAGCATATCGTGCTGCTGAGCCACCTCGGGCTGGATCAGGACAAGCTGCTGGCCGAACGCTTCCCCGAGCTCAGTCTCATCATCGGCGGCCACACCCACAGCCTGCTCGGCGATCTCGCGCCGCTGGGTCTGCCAAGCGAAGGCAGTTATCCGCTGATGAACAACGGGGTGGCTATTTTGCATGCTGGCCACAGCGCCCTCTGCCTCGGTGTCTGCGAGCTCACCTTCGATGAGGCGGGCCGCGTCGTGCAGAGTCAGGGTCAGCTGGAGTGGCTCCCCTGGCAGCCCTGGCCGTACGCCTCCACGCCACCTGTCGGGCTCACCTTCTGTGAGCCGGACCCACAGCTTGAACAACATCTGGCCAAACGCTACCGGCCGGAGATTGAAACCATGAGCCAGCGCATCGTCACCCGACTGGCGGCGCCACTTCCCCATCAGCGGCTGCCGGATGCCACCCAGCCCCACGGCAGCCAGCTCGCCCCGCTGGTGGCCCGCGCCATGCTGACCGCCGCCCGTGAACAGGTAGGCGAGGTGGACTTTGCCCTGCACAATGCTGGCGGCGTGCGCTGCTCGCTGGAGCCGGGCCCCCTGAGCGAAGCGGATATCGCCGGTCGCCTGCTGCCGTTTGCCATTCCCCTCACCCTCTATCGGGTGCACGGTCACGAGCTGGCGGAGGCACTGGAGAATGCCATCGACAACGCCACCAACAACGGCGTGGTCGGCAATGGCAACGGCAGCTTCCCCTACACCGCGGGGGTGCGATTCACCTATCAGGCCGATCGGCCCAAGGGCCAGCGCATCACCCGACTGGAGTGGGAAGCCGCCCCCGGCCAGTGGCAAGCGGTCAATGCCGAACAGGTCTATCGCGGAGTGTCGAGCGCCTATACCGCCTCCGGCAAGGAGGGCTACACCGCACTGGCGCGTACCCTGACCCAGCACAATCAGGAGCTCGGCATCACCCTGGCCGACGCCTTTATCCGCTGGGCCCGTCACCTGCCGACACTGGAAGCGCAGCCGCCCCTGCTTGAGTACCTCAGTTGATGCAGAGGGGGGATGGCTTGCTACATCCCCTGACGGCCAATATTGCCGCAGCCAGCGCCCGGTTCCCTGCAAGAACCGGGCTTTTTCGAGAATATTTGCCCCACACGGGCCCGCCCCATTGCATCGCACTCACTAGCTCGGCAAGATAGGCCCGCTTTCAAGACCAGCTGCAGGAACAGGCGACTTCATGAATCACTCCATCCGTTTCACTCCCCCTCGCGTCAACCCGGGTATCAAGCCAGCCATCGTGCTGCTTACCGCCCTGCTGGCGCTGCTCTTCTGTCTGCGCAACCCGCTCTTCCATACCATGGCGCCAGGCTTTGATGCCTCGCTGTTCGCGGTGATGGGCAAGATGTGGAGCGAAGGTGGCGTGCTCTATCGCGACATGATCGACATCAAGGGGCCGATGATCTTCGCCCTCGATGCGCTGGGCTATCGAATGGGGGGATTTGTCGGGATCTGGACACTGGAGTGGGTGCTCTGCTGGCTCGGATTGCTGGCCAGCTGGCAGGCCTTTGCCCAGCTCGGACTCTCGTTCAAGGCACGCCTCGGCGCCATGCTGGCGGTGCTGGCTCTCTACGGCACCCGTTACTACTACGGCAACATGACTGAGGACTGGACCTTCCACCTCGCCCTCATCGCCCAGTGGGCCTTCATTACCCTGCTGCTGGACAAGGGATTTCGCTGGTGGCCGGCACTGGTGGCGGCACTCACCTTCGCCATCGTCGCCTGGATGCGCACCAACAACGGCGCCTTCTGGGGGGCCTGGTATCTGGTGCTGTTCTGCCACTGGTGTCTGCAAGAGAAGTGGCGTGACGCCATTCTGCTGCTCATCTCCAGCCTGCTGGGGCTGGCGCTGATTGGCGGCCCGCTTTACGCCTACTTCCAGCAGCATGATCTGCTGGCGGCCTTCAAATACTACGCCTTCGACATCTTCTTCGAAGGGAGCTACGGCAATGGCTTCTCCCCCATGGTGGGCGCCGTCGGCCTGCTGCGCACCGGCCTTATCATGCTGCTACCCGCCTTCATCATTCTGATGCTGAGCCGCCGTCAGGAGTGGTATCTGCCCGCCCTGCTGGCGACCCTGTTTGGGGTACTGTTTACCCTGATCGCCAACTCGGTCTCCGGCCATGTGTTCGATCACTACGACGTGCTCTATCTGCAACTGGCAGTGCTGCCGCTGGCGGTATTGCTGGATCGCAGCGAACAACAGGCTGATGCGATCGGCCTGCTCTGCATCTCGCTGGTGGTACTCACTGCCAGCTGGCTGCTGGCCCAGCAGCTCGCCTTTGGCTGGAGCACCAAGGAGTGGTCCCTCGAACGGGTCAACGAGGTGCTCGGCACCAGCCTGCTGTGGGCGCTGCCGGTGCTGATCCTCATTCCTCTCTGGCGCGCCTGGGATGTGCGCAGTGCCACCCCCTGGCTGGCAACGCTGGCCATGCTGCTGCTGATGATCAACAACGCCTGGGAAGGCACCCTCAAAGGTCGCCCTTTCAATCCGGCAGCTCAGGTACGGGTTGATCGCATCAAGGCCGAGACAGTCCCGAGCGACAAGATCTGGGTCGATGGCATCCAGCCGCAATATTATCTCTGGACCGATCGCCAGCCGGCTTCCGCCTACCTCTTCTTTGCCAACGTCAATCCGCCCTATGACGTGCGCGAGCGGGTGCTGGCCGATATCCAGCGCCAGAGCCCGAAGTTCATCATCGCCAAGCCGGATCGGGTGAGCGAGGAGCTGAAAAAGCCGAGCTCCCCTTCCCATCTCGCCTTCTATCAATACCTGACCAGCCACTATGAAGAGGTGGATCCGGGTCTCTATCGCCGACGCTGATCGTCAATACGCCCCGCAGGGCTGCCATTGTTGCAATGGCCGCCCTTTTTCTTGCGCCAGAGCCCCCTTGCAGCAGCGGCCCGCAGTAGGCAAGCCCGCCCGAGATAACTACAATGACGCTCTTTTTGATGTAACGAGTGACACCATGGCGGAACTGACTTATCTGGGCGGCTATCCCGACCCCCTCAAGGCACAGGTACAACAGCTGATTGCGGCAGGCAAGCTGGGGGAGATGCTGGCCAAACGCTATCCGGAGAGCCACCAGATCCAGAGCGACAAGGCGCTGCTCGCCTACACCATGGAGCTGAAGAACCGCTACCTCAAGAGCTCGGCGCCCCTGTCAAAGGTGGTGTTCGATGGCAAGATCAACGTGATCAAGGATGCCCTCGGTCTGCACACCTACGTCAGCCGAGTGCAGGGCAGCAAGCTCAAGGCCAAGAACGAGATCCGCATCGCCGCCCTGTTCAAGGAGGCACCGCCCCCATTCCTGAAAATGATCGTGGTGCACGAGCTGGCCCATATCAAAGTGAAGGATCACAACAAGAGCTTCTACCAGCTCTGCCAACATATGGAGCCCGACTATCATCAACTGGAGTTTGATCTCAGGCTCTGGCTCACCTGGCGCGATATCGACAAGGCCAACCGCTAGGTAGACAACCGTTTCAGGGAGGAAACATGTCATTTGCCGCCACCCCCTTTGGTGCCACCCGCCTTATTGCCACTTTGGTAATGACCAGCTTGGGCCGCGCTGACTATCCCCGCAGCGCGTCACGTGGGCTGCTGGCCCTGCTGCTTCTGCTCGCGGGCCACAGCGCCCGGGCCGATGAGCGCTGGCAGAGCGACAGCTATCTCACCGAGAGCTTTATGGCCATCGCCATGGAGCGGGAATATGGCGAAGCCAGGCAGACCCGTTTTGCCCGCTGGCAGCAGCCGATCCGGCTGCAACTTATCAACGAATCGGGTGACAAGCCGCTGCAGGCCGACGTGGTGAAGGTACAGGCAGCCCATCTGGCCCGCATCACCGGCCACTCCATCAGCATGGTGACCGCAAAGCCCAACCTCACCCTGATCATGACCGACTACAGCAAGATGAAGAGCTGGGCCAACCGCACCATGGGGGGGGATCCATCAGTCAAGATGGCACTCAAGGAAGGGCTCTGCCTTGCCAACTTCGCAACCAATGCGAAACACGAGATCAGCCGTGCCACCATCATCATTCCGGTAGACTACAGCAGAGCCAAGGGGCGTTTTCTCGACTGCGTGGTGGAGGAGTTCACCCAGGTGATGGGGCTGCCCAACGATTCGGACAAGGTGTTTCCCTCCATCTTCAATGACAACAGCATCGACAGCTTTTTGACCGGGCTGGACTATGTGCTGCTCAAGATGGCCTATCACCCGGCCCTCAAAGCCGGAATGAGCAGTGACGAGATCCGCGCCGCACTGCCCATTGCGCTGGCCGACCTGCGCGCCAAAGGGGAGATCCGCGAAGCCAATCGCCGGGTGCAGCAGCAGAGCCTGAAAAGCTGGGCGGGGTTGTAACGGGCCTGGCTCAACCCAGAGCCAGAAAAACCATCGCGAGCCTCTCACCACCCACAAAAAACGCAGCCACCTGGCTGCGTTTTTTGTTGTCCGGGGATCAGCGGATCATTCGCGGGCATGCCCGTTTATCAGCAACCCATTTATCCAACGCCCGAGTTATCCACTGACCGTGCGGGATCAGGAGGCGACGTTCTCTTCCTGCATCCAGCTCTCGGCGTTCTCCCACACCTCCTGCACCATGGCTTCGGCCAGCTCTTTGTCTTCCTTGCTGGCACGGCTGACGGTCAGGGCCATGGCGCTGCCCGGCGCGACCCGCACATGGATGTCGGGGAATTTTTCGCCAAGCTGCTTGAGCAGCTCCTGACGCAGCGCCTCCATGGTCGAGGTCGGGATCTGATGTTTTCTGTCGATGATGATTTCAAGACGCATAGGAAACTTCTCCATGATTTATAACTGTATTTTTATCCAGTATTCATGGGAAGTAAAGTGCCAACTTGCACCAATCAGAAAAGATCCAGCTGCTGGCCGCAGATCCGGTCGAACGACTCGCCGATAAAGGGCAGGATGGCGTCGGCAATGGGCCGCAACTGCTTGTCGATATAGTGTTCGTAATCGATGGCACTGCGCCTGTATTCCAGCGGTTCTGGGCCATTGAGGGTCATCAGATAAGCGATGGAGCCCCGATGCTGATAGCGCTGGGGCAGACCGCGGCGCAGGTTCTCCTCATCGGCCAGCCGCGCTGCCCGCACATGGGGCGGCACATTCTTCTGATACTCCTCGAGCTTCTGGCGCAGCCGTTTGCGGTAGATAAGCAGATCGTCGTGACGACCGGCGCGAGTCTCATCCACCATGGTGCGCACATAGCCGCTGGGATCTTCATCGTGAAACACCAGCTCATAGAGGCGGGTCTGGAACTGCTTGGCCAGCATGGTCCAGTCGGTGCGCACCGATTCAAGCCCCTTGAATACCAGCTGTTCACTCTCCTCACTGGCTTTGCCAACCAGCCCCGCATAGCGCTTCTTGCTGCCCTTCTCCAGCCCGCGGATGGTGGGCATCAGAAAGCGGCGATAGTGGGTCTCGTACTGGATCTCCAGATAGCTCGGCAGATCGAACTCGCGCCTGATCAGTGCAGCCCAGTTGTCGTTGATCATTTGCGCCAGTCGTTGGCCAATCTCGTCCGCCTCATCCGGGCTGGTCTCGCGCCCCAGATGGACAAAAGTGGAGTCGGTGTCACCATAGATCACCTCGAACCCCTTCGCCTCAATCCACTCGCGGGTCTGCTGCATGATGCTGTGACCACGCAAGGTGATAGATGAGGCTAGGCGCGGATCATAGAAACGGCAGCCCCCCGACCCCAGCACGCCGTAGAAAGAGTTCATGATGATCTTGATGGCCTGGGAGAGCGCCTTGTTGCTGGCGGCCTTGGCTCTGTCCCTCGCCGCCCAGAGGGTGGCGATGAGATCCGGCAAGAAGTGGCGGGTTCGGGAGAACATAGCGCCGCGAAAGCCGGGAATGGCGTGGTCGGGGTGTTGCAACCCCTCGATAAGTCCCATGGGGTCGATGCAGAAGGTGCGGATGATGCTGGGATAGAGGCTCTTGAAATCGAGCACCAGCACGTGACGATAGAGACCGGGTTTGGAGTCCATCACATAGCCGCCGGGGCTCGCCAGCCCACCGTCGGCCGGCAGATTGGGGGCCACGTAGCCGCCACGATGCAGCCGCGGCAGATAGAGGTTGGTAAAGGCCGCCACCGAGCCCCCTACCCTGTCCAGCTCAAGGCCGGTGAGGGAGGCGCGTTCAATGGCAAAAGGGATGAGGTGGCAGAAATCGAAGATTTCCCACACCAGCTTGCAATCTTCCAGGTTGTAGCGGGCCAGCGCCTCCTTGTCGGAGTGGAACAGTTCGGTGATCTTCTCCCCCCGATTGGCCACGTCCTCGATATCCTTGCCACGGCCAAGCAGTTCGCTCGCCACCGCATCCAGGCTGTAGCTGGCAAACTGCCAGGTAGCGCTTTTCAGGGTATCGATGCCGTCGAGCACCATGCGCCCGGGAATGATGACGTTGCCAGTCTGGGGATCGCCCCGTGACGAGCGCCAGAAACAGAGCTCGCGCCCCCGCCCGAGCCGCAGCCGCCGCTTGTTAAGCTCGGCGCGGCGTAGCAGCAGGCGAAAATCAAAATTAACCACGTTCCAGCCGATGACCAGATCGGGGTCATGCAGGCTGAACCAGCTCTCCAGCGCACTCAGCAGGGCGCTCTCGTCCTCTACCCACTGGACCTGGGTGCCCCAGCTCTCGGCATCCGCTCCCGAGGTACCGATCATGATGACCCGCGCATCCTGCTCGCTGTAAAGACCGACCGAGAAGAGGGCCCCGTCCATGGCGCACTCCACATCCAGTGACACCCAGGAGAGGGTTGGCGTCACCGCCTGCGGCGCGCAGCGCGCCTCGTTCACCTCCCAGTAGCCCTGCTTGCCCCCCTTTTTTACCGCCCGGCCATCAAAGCGCACGCCAGCGGTGATGAAACGCTCCATCAGAAACCGCTCCGGCAGCCGGATATCCGCCTCGAAGTGCTCAAGTCCGCGAATAAGCAGCAGCTCGATGGCGCGGTGAAAGGCGCTCAGGGTGGCGAAATAGCAGCCCACCACCGGGCGACCGTCGAAGGTGTGCATTGGCAGGCGGCGAAACCGCCCGCTCACCCCGGCCCCCTTGAACAGCTCGGCGGCTTCTGCCATATGGCTCTGCGGCAAAAAGAACACCGGCTCCTGCCCCGGCACCACCACCCGCACCGGCCCCTGCGCGCTCCAGAGCCACATCACGATTTCGGTGGTTGCAGGCAGCCCGTTGCGGCCGCGCACATCCCGCCCGTGGCGGGTCAGGATAAAACCGTCGAGGGGCGGAGTGGCGGGTACGGTGGGCTGGGTTGCAGTCATGAAGCGTAAAGGGGCTGTCCGAGAATGGGACTATTGTACGTTCATACAGTGCCTGCTCGCAATCGTCACGCTGGCTGCGAGGCGGGGGTCAAACTGGTAAGCTCGATCCGGTCGTTATTCCCGCTCATCCCGTTCTGACCACTCTTCGCCGACAAAAGGAGTTTCTGTGGCAATCTATTCCCTGCTGGATCAGCTGGCTATCCCCTACCAGCACTTTGACCATCCCCCAGTGTTTACCTGTGAGGAGGCGAGCAAGTTGCTGCCCGACCTGCCCGCAGCCAAGACCAAGAACCTCTTTTTGCGCGATCCGAAAAGCGAGCGGCTGTTTCTGGTGGTGAGTCCGGAGGAGCGCCGGGTCGATCTCAAGGAGCTGGCGGTCATGCTCGGCGTCAAGCGGCTGAGCTTTGGCTCACCCGAGCGACTCGATGCGGTGCTCGGCCTCACCCCGGGCTCGGTGACCCTGCTCGCCATGGTGCGCGATAGGGGAAAAGCGGTAGAGCTGGTGGTAGACGAAGCCATCTGGCAGGCCGAACAGGTGCAGTGTCATCCGCTAGTCAATACCGCTACCCTGATCATCCGCCTCGACGATGTGCGCCGCCTGCTGGCCCACCTCGGTCGGGAGGCCAACGTCATGCGGCTGCCGATCATTATTGACTGACCCAAGAGTGTGGGAAGCATAAACGCTCCGGCGTCATGCCCCGCCCCTGATTAATCGAGTCAGCAGCCCTCTTGTGGCGGTTGTTGCCGCGATCGTGCCCGGATCACTTGAACCATTGCTCAACGGCGCAATTCATGCTGTGATCCGGCCCAGTCACCCGGCCCTGAGGTCGCTGCGCCGTTCCCGGCAGGAAGAGCCCAAACCCTTGATGCAGAGTCTGTTTTCCTCGGCCCAGTTGCTGAGTCTGGTGCTGTTCGTCAGCCTGTCGCACATCGGGGTCGCGGCCATTTTCGCCTACCTGTGGCATACCCAGCGACCGCTGCGCTCCCTGCTCTACTGGTCGGCCAGCGAACTGGCCATCGCCGCCGCCTTTGGCTGCCTGCTGCTGCGACCCCTTACGGGAGAGATCTCCCTTGCCAATATCCTGCTTACCAATCTGCTGATCATCGCCACCCCGCTACTCTATGAGCGGGGGCTGCGCCACTTCTTCCGGCGCGAGGCCGACCGTTTCGGCTGGCTCTGCCCGCTCCTTGCCCTCGCCGGCTTCCTGCTATTCGCTGTCACCGCCACACAGCTACCGCAGGATGACATACACAGCCGGATCGTGGTGCTATCCGGGGCCATCTCGCTGCAAATGTGCCTGCTGCTGTGGCAGCTCTGGCGCTATCAGCGGTTGGCCCCCGCCTACCGGGTGCTGCGCTTTGCCATCTTGCTGCTTGCGCTGCAACTGGCCCTGCAACTGATCAGGATGGCCAAGCATCAGTGGTGGCCGGAGTCGGCCGCCTCTAGCCTCACCGATCCCCTGCTCGGCCCGGTGATCCTGCTCAGCCTGCTCTTTACCATTGCACGCAGCTTCATTTTACTGAGCCTGGTGCACACCCGTCAGCAGCAGGCGCTGCTCGCCACCCAGCGCGAGCTGGAGCGGCGCGCCAACCTGGATGCCCTGACCGGACTGGACAGCCGACACTATTTCGAACACCAGGTGGCCCTGCGTGCCCGCAAGATGGCTAGCCCCGGCCAGCTGCTGCTGATCGATCTGGACAACTTCAAGCAGATCAATGACCGCCACGGTCATCCCGCTGGCGACGCCATGCTGCGGGCGGTGGGACGGGTGATCCGGGAGAGCCTGCCGACGGCGGGGCTAGCCGGGCGCCTTGGCGGCGACGAGCTGGCGCTGCTGGTGATGGAGACTTCGCAAACGCTGCCGGCCTGCTGCCAGACCCTGCAGCAGCGGGTCGCAGACGCCACTCGGTCGCTGGCCGGTGGCCCCATCAGCCTCAGCATCGGCCTCACCTCGCTGCACCCTGACGAGGGATTTGAAGCGGCCTACCTGCGAGCGGATCAGGCCCTTTACGCCGCCAAACAGGCTGGAAGGCAACGGGCCTGCGTACAGGAGCTCCACCACAACGAGCCGCAACCGCTGCAGCCCTGCGCGCTCCGGTCATGAGCGCAGTGCTCGCTCTGCAGTGCCGACCGGCCAGACTGGCAGATGCCCCAGCTTACTGGCGCTATGTCACCGAATGCGCCAAAGACGGACAGCCGCTCTATCAGGTGGCACAATTTGACCCGGACAGCTGGCTACAGAGCCTGCTGGATCACGCAGAAGGGCGCAACTTGCCCAGTGGATACCTGCCGACTACCACCTATTTTGCCCTCGATGGCGAGGAGATCACCGCCACCCTGCGACTGCGTCACGGTGACAATGAGGCAACCCGCCAGTGGCTGGGTCATATCGGTTACGAAACCCGCCCCTGTCGCCGTGACGAAGGGGCCGCGACCGTGCTGCTGCGCTGGGTGCAACAACAGGTGCTGGCAGCGCCGGTGCTGATCAGCTGTTACCAAGACAATCTGGCTTCCCGCAAGGTCATTACGGCCGCCGGGGGCGTGTTGCTGGGGCGGCGCTTCCACCCGGGGGATCGCAACTGGCTGGAGATGTATCAGCTAGCCCCCAGCCCCAACCGACCATAGCCGCAGCAGTAATAAAAAGAGCGCCCCGAAGGCGCTCTTTTTGCGAACGTGGCAAGACCGTTAGTAGCTGTCTTCCTGCTCCGCCTTCATCCGGGCCTGACGGGCATAGGCCTCCTCCTCGGCGCTCTCAATCTCCTGCAGCACCGAATCGAGATCGATGGCGGCGCGGCTCTCTTCAAAGTGACCGGTCAGCTCGCTATCGGGGGTGAGTTTGCCATCTTCAAACAGCGCCCACATCTCCAGGGCATAACGGGTCTTGAGCAGCTCGGGGGCATACATACCGTAGTAGTTGCGCATGTTGTTGACGTCCCGCTCCAGCATCGCCTTGGCCTGGTTGTTGGCGGCGGCATCCACCACCTGGGGCAGGTCGATGATGACCGGGCCCTGTTCATCCACCAGCACGTTGAACTCGGAGAGATCGCCGTGGATAAGACCGGCGCAAAGCATCCGCACCACGTAACGGATCACCTTGGCATGGTCGATGACCGCCTGCTCGGGGGTAAGCGCCACATCGTTGAGGCGCGGCGCGACATTGCCATCCTCATCGGTGATAAGTTCCATCAAGAGGACGCCATCGAGGCAGACATAGGGCTGCGGCACCCGCACACCGGCCGCCGCCAACTTGAACAGGGCGTCGACCTCGGTGTTCTGCCACACCTCTTCATGCTGTTTGCGGCCGTACTTGGAGCCCTTCTCCATGGCGCGAGCGCTGCGGCTGTTACGCACCTTGCGCCCCTCCTGATAGACCACGGCCTGCTTGAAGCTGCGCTTGGACGCCTCTTTATAGACTTTGGCGCAGCGGATCTCGTCGCCGCAGCGCACCACATAGACGTCGGCCTCTTTGCCGCTCATCAACCGGCTGACGACCTCATCGACCAGGCCGTCATCAACCAGAGGTTGGATTCGATTTGGAATTTTCATGGCCGCCCTTTTACCCTATTTCCGCTCTCGAAGATAGCTCCGCGCACGCTCACCTGCCTCTCCCTTTCATAAGACACCCTGTTATCCCCTGTTTGCGCTGTTTTTGTCCACCTGTTCGCCTTAAAAACCACCAGCAGCAGACCAAATACGAAAGGCTCCTGTACCAACAAAAATGGCCCGCAAGCGGGCCAATTTTCAAGGTTCGGGCGGCAAACCCTGACGAATGCGCTGGATCCCCGCTTCATAGAGGCCGTCATCCCCCTCCTGATGCTCCAGGGTTTCGAAGATCTTGAGAAACCACATGTACTGCTCGGGATGGCGCGCCACCTGCATCTCTACCACCCGGTTCATGGCATTGACGTCTGCCAGCAGATCGGCGGTGGGATAAGGGTCAAACGGCGGCTCGATCTCCAGCAGATAGCAACCCTCATCCTCGTCATAGCTGGCGAAGATGGGCACCGCTCTGGCACCGGTCAGCTTCACCAGCTTGGGCAAGGCTGGCAGGGTTGCCTTGGGGCGGCCAAAGAAGGGAACAAACACGCTCGCCTCGCGGCCGTGATCCTGATCTGGCAGGTAAAAAAAACTGGCACCAGCGCGGATCGACTTGATCGCCGGTTTGATGCCGGCGCTGCGCTCGTACACCTTGCCTCCTTTGGCCCGCTCGCGGTTGATGTACCAGTCGAACACCTGATCTTTCGGGCTCTTCATCATGGTGCACATCTTGATGCCCATCATGGAGAAGTAGCGGCCAATCATGTCGACCGCCCAGGTATGAGGCACCACCAGGATCACCGGACGGCCCGCAGCTTGCTCCGCTTGCACATGCTCCCAGCCGCTCACCTTGACGCGGCGGGTCAGGCGCGCCTTGCTGCGCCAACTGAGCTCGCCAAAGCCCATAAAGGTCTTGAGCCCGACCCGGATCGATTTGAGCAGCAGCGCCTGACGTGCGGCGGCATCCAGCGTTGGAAAGCAGATCTTGAGGTTGGTATCGGCAATATAGGCCTGCTTTTTCGAAAAACGCAGCAGGGTCGGTGAGACCAGATCGGCAAAGCGATCCCGCAACCTCGCAGGAGTAAATGCCAGCAGGGAGAGCAGGCCCAGTGCGAACCAGCTGCCCCACCATTTGGGATGCAGCAGGCGGCTATGAAATGAGGTATCAAATACCGGATCTAACGCAGACATGGCGACCATCAAGTCATCAAAAACAAGCGGTTATTGTAATTATCCTGACATTTTTTTCTACCCTGAGGAGGCTTGCTATCGACCTGCAAGGCACAGATCAGAGTAGTTATCATAAAAAATGGCCCACCTGGGGCCATTTCAATCAATCTTAATTCAGGGTCAGCCGTGGGGCGACAATCCCTTGCGGATCCGCTGGATCCCCGCCTCGTAGAGGCCATCCGGCCCCTCCTGATCTTCACGGGTATCGAAGATCTTGAGGAACCACATGTACTGGCCCGGATGGCGCGTCAGCTGCTGTTGCACCATATCGTTCATCCGACAGGTATCGGCCATCACATCCTCGGTGGGATAGTTGTCAAACGGGGCATCTATCTCAAGCCGGTAACAGTGGTTCGCTTCGTCATAGCAGGCGAGCAGCGGCACCGCCTTGGCGCCGCTGACCTGAACCAGACGGGGCAAGGCTGGCAGGGTCGCCTTGGGGTGGCCGAAGAAGGGAGCAAAGATGCTCTTCTCGCGACCGTGATCCTGATCCGGCAGGTAGAAGAAGCTGCGACCACTCTTGATGGTTCTGATCACCGCCTTGATCCCGGCGCTGCGCTCGTAAACGCGGCAACCGTTTTTGGCCCGTGCACGGTTGAGGTGCCAGTCAAACACCGGATTGCGTGCCCGTTTCATCATGGTGCACATGGGCACCCCGCGCTGGGTGAAGCAGTAACCGGCGGCATCCACCGGCCAGGTATGGGGCACCACCAGGATCACCGGACGACCGGCAGCCCGCTCCGCCTCGATATGCTCCCAACCGATCACCTGCATCCGGCTCATCAGATAACGCTGACTGCGCATGGTGAACTCGCCAAATCCCAACAGACTCTTGAGGCCGACCCGGATCGAGGTCAGTGCAATGGCATCCCGCTCTTCCGGGCTCTTGTCCGGGAAGCAGATCTCCAGATTGGTTCTGGCGATATAAATCTGTTTTTTCGAGATACGAAACACCAGCGGTGCCAAGGCTTCGGCCAAACGGTCGCGCAATCGCACCGGCACAAAGGCGAGCAACATCAGCACACCGAGCGCCAGCCAGCTGAACCAGTAGCGGGGATGCAGAAAACGGGCTTCAAAAGAGGAGTCAAATACGGGATCTTGGGACGACATGTATTGGGGTCGAGCGAAAAAGTGGTGCTGCATTGTAGTCGTCCTGACAGGTAATACCAGTTAAATCCATGGCAAATAGCCCGCCACGGGCGCCACATCAAAAAACCATAAAAAAATGCCCCGCACCGCGGGGCATTTTGCTCGTTACACAACCAGGGTGGAGGCTCTTTGTCCATCCATCGCATGACTGGTCGTTTATCCCGTCGCTCTCGGAGCGCACTGCTTATCCATTTCCCGATGTCACATCTTCTTCAAGATTTATCGGTGAGCACCCTGGCGGGCCATGCCGTTATTCATTTCGGTATTACGCTGCGGCAGAAAAAACATCAGGTAACGCAGTGCCACATACCCGACGATGACGGTAGCCACCCCCAACTCGAAGTGGGCCAGCAGTCTGATCTGCTCGACGTAGTGACTCCCTTGCGCAAACTCTTCAACCAAATGAGCCACTTTGAACAGGGCGGTGGCACCGATCACCAGCGGGAAGGTGAAGGCGGCATAACCCGGCGAAAAGGGCAGACGCAGCAGTTTGATGAAGGCCAGATAGATGATGCCGGTCATCAGGATGGCAATCCCCAACAGCACGGCCACCAGCAGCAGTGACGGCTCCTGGCTGACGGTCAGGTAACCGGCCAAAGAGAGGCTGGCAGGAGCCGCCAGAATGGCGATGGTCGGTTTGGCGGCATCCGGCACTTCATGGCTGAAGATCAGGCGATAGAGCATCAGCGGCAGCATCAGGCCATAGCAGATGATCCCGAACCAGAGTAGACCGTTGGCCAGCGGGGCAAACTGACCACCCGGGAAGGCGACGTCAGCCACGATGATCCCCACCGGCGGCACGAACCAGCTCGGCACCATGTGGTGGATTTCAAACTCTTTGGCGCGATGCCAGATAAAAGTGGCCAGGAACAGCAGGTGAACCGCCACGGCAAACAGCCAGAGGGCCTCGCCCGCTTGCGGCGCAATCATACCCAGCGCTTTGGAGACCACCATGGTGCCCATAGCATAGGTCGGTACCACACTGCCCACCACGGGGTGAGCGAGGTCCTGCAACAGCAGGCGGGGGTGAAGCAGAAACTTGAAGGTCAGGATCACCAGCAGCACGGCCGCAATGGCAGCGCCCAGCAGTTGCATCCGGCCATCGAAGTGACCGGCATTTTCCCAACACCAACCAAGGCTGGCGATGCCCAGCGCCAGACCCGCCATGGGGGTTGGGGCGGCAGCCAGTGATTTACGGGTTCTTGCGATCATGATGACACCTTTCTATTGATGACTATGGCGATAGGATAATGCCCCCTTATCGTTTACGATATCTAAATGAATTAAATCAATCATTCAGGAAAACCAAACACGATGAAACTGACCCTTCAGCAGCTGAAAGTGTTCGCCACCATTGCCCGCTATGGAAACCTTGGCCTTGCCGCCAACGAGCTCTGCCTGAGCAAGGGGGCCGTCTCCCAGTCGCTGCAGGAGCTGGAGCGCCAGCTCTCCACCCCTTTGTTTGACCGCATTCACCCCAGATTGCAGCTCAATAACGAAGGGCGCCTGCTGCAACCGGCCGCCGAAGAGCTGCTGACCCGGATGCAGGATATCGAGAACCTGTTCAGTCCCGATGCCGAACCGAGCGGCCAGCTGCGCCTTGGTGCCAGCCAGACCATCGGCAACTACCTGCTCCCCACCCTGCTCGCCAGCAGCAAACAGGAGCTGGGGCTCCCCCCCAAGGTGACCATCAACAACACTCACCTGCTATGCCATGCGCTGGCCAACTTCGAGCTGGATATGGCACTGATCGAGGGGGAGAACCACCACCCCGACCTGCTCGCCGAACCCTGGCTGCAGGACGAGATGCTGGTGGTGGCCCCACCCGGTCACCCGCTTGCCAACAAGAAGGAGCTCTCCCTCTCCCGACTGGGGGGCGAGACCTGGGTATTGCGTGAAGCACAATCGGGCAGTCGCGAGCAGTTTATCCAGCAGATCCAGCCCGAGCTGCCCCGCTGGCAACCAGGGCTTGAACTCAACACCTTGGAGGCGGTGATGCTGGCGGTGGAGAAGGGGCTTGGTATCTCCTTTATCTCCCGGCTGGCAGCCTCGGATCGCCTGGCAGATGGGCGGCTGATCGCCCTGCCCCTCTCCCGCCGCTTCCCGCGCCAGCTCTCCCTTATCTGGCACAAGCAGAAGTACCACTCCACCTCCCTGCGCCACTTTATCCACTTCTGCCGGGCTCAAGTGAACAATGCCGAAGTGAGCCGCGCAGAGTAACGCCCGCTCGGAGCGCCGCTGGCAGGCCCGCTCGCCAATAACGGAAAAAGCAGAGAGGGAGCCACGGCTCCCTCTCTTTGATTCTCTTCTGAGTATCATTTCGCCAGACTGCGCAACCAGCTGATCTCCTCGCCCCAGATAGACTCGTCTATGGTCTCGAGGATCAGCGGAATGCGATCGAAGCGATCATCGTTCATGATGTGGTGGAATACCGCCTCCCCCAGATTGCCCTCCCGCAAGCTGTGGTGGCGATCGACCCGGCTACCGAAGGTGCACTTGGCGCCGTTGATATGCATCCCCTTGAGATAATGAAAACCCACCGTGCGGTCGAACTCGGCAAAGACGGCAGCGCAGCTCTCGGCGGTGCGCAGATCGTAGCCGGCGGCAAAGGCGTGGCAGGTATCGAAACAGATCCCGACCCGGCTCTTGTCCTCCACCCCCTCGATGATGGTGGCAAGGTGCTCGAACGACCAGCCGAGGTTGGTCCCCTGCCCGGCGGTATTCTCGATCACCGCCGTCACCCCTTCACTTCGCTCCAGCGCCCAGTTGATGGACTCGCTCACCAACTTGAGGCTGGCCGCCTCAGGGATCTGCTTGAGATGGCTACCGGGGTGGAAGTTCAGATAACAGAGCCCCAGCTGCTCGCAGCGCTTCATCTCGTCGAGAAACGCATCGCGGGATTTGGCCAGACCATCGGGATCCGGGTGGCCCAGATTGATGAGATAGCTGTCGTGGGGCAGGATCTGCTCCGGCAGAAAACCGGCCTTGTCACAAGCCGCCTTGAAGGCACGGATGGTGGCATCCGACAAGGGGGCCGCCTGCCACTGACGTTGATTCTTGGTAAAGAGGGCAAACGCGTTGGCCCCGATGGCCTGGGCACGGGCGATGGTATTCTCCACCCCGCCGGCCGCACTGACGTGGGCTCCGATATATTTCATACAATCTCCTCGATACGGCAAGCCGCCATTATGCCGCTCCCGCCCGGCCACGCCAAACCGGGATATCCGATAGCGGGTATCGACAAATAGTGCCGCCTATACAAGGCGCTGCGTTTCATGGCGCAATCGGCCTGCTCTGTAGCAACCTCTCCGCAGAAGGGAGAGTTAGAGCCCGCCCGCGCCAGCATGGCGCCCATAAAAAAACGCAGCGTATCGCCTGAGCAATAACGCTGCGTCTTTGGGTCTCTCGGCCGTCCCCCTTGCCGTAACCCGAATGGCCAGCGACAAGGGAGCAAGAATGCGCGGGGAGAGTCGCCTTAGAAGGGCATCTTGAAGCCTGGCGGCAGTTGCATGCCACCAGTCAGCTCGCCCATCTTGGCCTTGTTCTGCTCTTCCACACGACGCACGGCATCGTTGCAAGCGGCGGCAACCAGATCTTCCAGCAGCTCCTTGTCATCTTCCATCAGGGAGGGGTCGATCTCGATGCGACGGACGCTGTGGCTACCGGTCATGGTGACCTTGACCATGCCAGCACCGGCTTCACCGGTCACTTCCATCTGAGCCAGCTGCTCCTGCGCTTTCTGCATACGCTCTTGCATCTGTTGGGCCTGTTTCATCAGGTTCCCCATTCCACCTTTACCAAACATATGTCGTCTCTCGTCTTGAAATCCGGCATCCAGCGCCGGGCTGTGGGCTTGTCTGTCCTAGATGGGGACAGCCAAACTGCTTTTCAACCGGAAGCGAGCTCCCGGCCACGGAATTTAGCGGTTGAGGGGCTCGATACTCTCGTGATGGAGCACGGCACCAAACCGCTGAACTAAAAACTGCACGTTGGGATCCTGCTCCAGATCCCGGGTCACCTGCTCGCGCACCCCGAGATAAAGGCGGTGCTCGATCTCGAGGGGGGTCTCCTGGTCAGGCACCACACCGAGCGTTACCTCGACCTGCACCGGTTGACCCAGCACTGGCCCGATGATCTCGGCCAGATCGGCGCGCGCCTTGTCGCTCACCAGATGGCGCTGCTCGGGCTTGAGGGTTAGCAGTACCTTGTCCCCTTCCCGCGTCATCACCGAGTTGATGGCCAGCTGGCGCAGCCGCCCTCCCACCTGAGTGTGAGCGATCAACTCGGCCCAAGGGTCGCCGCAACCATTGAGCAGCGAGGAGGGAATCAGACGTGTCGCCTCCCCCTCTTGCGGCTCGCTGTCGCTCTCTAGCTCATCCCAGTCGATGGTCTCCATCACTGGCTGAGAGGGTTCATCCTGCGTCACAGGGGCAGCAGCCACCGCCGTGCTGGCAACGGGCGGCTGGGTCGCTGGGGTGGGCGTCACCGCTGGCGCCGCAGCGCTGCGCTCACCGGGTCGATAGCTCGGCTGCCCGTCGAGATCCCAAGGTGGCAGATCGGTTGGCTGGGCCGGTGCCGTGACAGGGGCGTGGCTCATCACCGGAGTCTGCTCGGCAAAGCCCTGATTGAGGTACTCCTCGTATTCCCCGTTGTCACCCTGCGGCTCGTAACTGTCGCCATAGAGATCCACTGGCAGCAGATCATCATAGTGACCCATCGTCGCCATCCCCTGCCCGGCCGGTTGGCTGACCGGAGCAGGTTGCTGGGTGACGACTGGAGCAACAGCGGGCGCGACAGGACGAGCTGGCGCAACCGGCACTGCGCGCGGTGCGGGCGCTGCCGGGGCATCCTGACCACGCTGGCGGCTGCGCAGCATGTTTCGCTTGCCAAGCAGGCTCTGCATGCTCGATACCGCTGAAACAGCTTCAGGTGCGCTAACCGGCGCGGTTGTCGGCTCTAGTGCGGGCTGGATGCTGGCAGTCGGCGACTCGCCACGGGAATAGTCCGTATCGGCTGCGTAAGGCGCTCGATCATCAGCATCGGCGGGTTGTTCGGCTGAGTGCGCTGGCACATCAGGCTGCGCATGGGGCAACGCGGGCTCGGGTTGATACCCCATGCCCGCAGCCTCGCGCAGCAACTCATCCTGCTGGCTGAACAGCTCGGCGGCTTGCGCCTCCTCCTCGCTGTCGGCGGGGTTGCCGATATCATCCGTCATCGCAGGCAAGGAGACATCAACCGCGGGCACTGCACTGGTAGCAACAGGCGTGCTGGCAACAGGGCTGGCTAGCGGTGCAGGCACGGCGCCGCTGATCGGTGCCACTGCGGCCGATTCAGCGGCCGGGCGCTTTCCCGGCAAAGAGGCAATCGAAGTAGCGCTGCTCGCCGCACTGCTCGTCATTGACGGGGGCAGCGCGGTGAGGCTGGCCGGATGCAGGGCATCGCGCCTTGGCGAAAAGGCAAGCATCCGCAGGCAAGTCATCTCCAGCGCGGTGCGGCCATCGGGGGCCCAGGGCAGATCTTTACGGCCACCTAGCACGATCTGGTAGCAGAGCTGCACCTCTTCCGGGCTCATCGCCTTGGCCAGTTGCAGCAGGGCATCGGCATCCGCCCCCTGCTCCTGCACACTGGCAGGCAGCAGCTGTGCCATGGCGATGCGATGGAGCAAACCTTCCAACTCGGCGTGGAGCTGATCAAAATCGGGGCCCAGGGTGGCGATCTCGGTGATCTTGGCCATAGTCGCGGGGGCATCTTGCCGCAAAATGGCTTCCAGCAGCTGGTGCAGATGGCGGTGATCGAGCGTGCCCAGCATCGCCAGCACACTCTCGAGGCGCACGCTGCCATTGCCGTGGGCCAGCGCCTGATCGGTCAAGCTCAGGGCATCGCGCATACTGCCGTCGGCGGCTTTGGCCAGGGCCAGCAGGGCGCGTGGCTCGAAGGGCTGCCCCTCTTGATCCAGCACCCATTCGAGCTGCTTGGCGATCTGGGTCTGATCCAGACTCTTCAGATGAAACTGCAGACAGCGCGAGAGAATGGTGATGGGCAGCTTCTGCGGATCCGTGGTGGCCAGCAGAAACTTCACATAGGGGGGGGGCTCTTCCAGGGTTTTCAGCAGCGCGTTAAAGCTGTGACGCGACAACATGTGCACTTCATCGATGAGGTAGACCTTGAAGCGGCCTCGGGCCGGGCGGTACTGCACGTTGTCGAGCAGCTCGCGGGTATCTTCCACCTTGGTGCGGGACGCCGCGTCAATCTCCAGCAAGTCGACAAAGTTGCCCTGATCGATCTCGCGGCAGGTATCGCAGACGCCGCACGGGTGGCTGCTGATCCCCTGCTCGCAGTTGAGGCTCTTGGCCAGAATACGGGCGATGGTGGTCTTGCCGACCCCACGGGTACCGCTCAGCAGATAGGCGTGATGCAGCCGTCCCTGATCCAGGGCGTTGGTCAAGGCGGTCAGCACATGTTGCTGGCCTACCACTTGTTCAAACGTATGGGGGCGCCATTTACGCGCCAGAACCTGATAGCTCATAAATCCATCATGCAGGGAAGACAGGGCATTGATGCCGGATGCTAACACAAATGGCGGGCTGGCTGTATCGGCTATCGGTGAGAGCGGGAGGGATCGCTTGATTTTCAAACCGATGCCCGCACGGGCACCGGTTCAATGCAGGCCCGATGCAGAGGATCGGGCCGAAGAGGCATTACTCGCCGGCCAGCTCGACCAGTGAGACTACCTTGATGCCAGCAGCAGTCAGGCGGGCATCGCCACCCAGAGACGGCAGGGAGATGATGAAGGCCGCATCGGCAACTTCACCACCGGCACGGCGGATCAGCTTGACGGTCGCATCAACGGTACCACCGGTCGCCAGCAGATCGTCCACGACCAGCACCTTGTCACCAGGCACGATGGCATCGGTGTGCAGTTGCAGGGTGTCAGTGCCGTACTCGAGGGCATAGGACTCCTCGATCACTTCGCGCGGCAGCTTGCCCGGCTTGCGGACCGGTACGAAGCCCAGCCCCATGGCATAGGCAACCGGCGCGCCAAAGATGAAGCCGCGAGCTTCGGTGCCAACAATCTTGGTGATCCCTTGATCACGATAATGATTGGCCAGCAGATCGATGGTGGCCTTGAAGGCCTCGGCATTCTCGATCAGGCTGGTGATGTCACGAAACAGAATGCCCGGCTTCGGATAGTCGGGAATGGTCTTGATGCTTGCTTCGATAAATTTCAGGGTTTCCGGATTCATGTGTTGACCGCTTATTTTTTTGACCCAGGGGTGGCCATTTTTCTCAATTCCCTTCTGCGGGAAATAAAAAAGCCTGTCACGCAAAAATGACAGGCCGACTCCATAGCATTATTGCTGCAATAGCTTAGGGACTTCACTTCACCATTGCAACTGGCTCCAGCACCGGCAGACGCATTAACCAGGTGAGCAGGATCACCATTATGATAACCAGCAACCCCTTGACCCACAGCAGTGGCACCACCGCCAGCGACACCGAAAAGGTGAGCAAAATGAAGATAATGGCGCGCCGTCTGGCCTGACGACGAATGCCGCGATACTGTTGCCAATCCACGATGGGCGGGCCAAACCAGGGATGGGTCAACAGCCAGCGATGAAAACGGGGCGACGAGCGGGCAAACAGGGTGGCAGCCAGCAACATGAAGGGGGTAGTCGGCAAGAGCGGCAGCACAATGCCCACAATACCAGTGGCAAATGCCAGCCACCCGAGCGCCATCAGACACCAACGCTTCATTCCTTCTCCTTACGTGATTTATCTCCCTCTAGCCTAACAGAGTTTGAGCGGGTGCTGACAGCGGGCCGCAACCCCACTACAATCTGCGCTCTTTTTCTCCCCACTCTCGTCGGAAAGCCGTTATGCGCGTTATTTTGGCCCCCATGCAGGGGGTACTGGATCACCTGATGCGGGAGGTACTGACCTCCGTCAACGATTACGATCTCTGCGTAAGCGAATTTATCCGGGTCGTTGATCAGCTGCTGCCCGCCAAGGTGTTCTACCGCCTCTGCCCTGAACTGCTGCAAGATGGCAAAACCCGCGCAGGTACCCCGGTGCGGGTACAACTGCTGGGGCAACACCCCGAGTGGCTGGCCGAGAACGCCGTGCGCGCCATCGAGCTGGGCTCCCCCGGCGTCGATCTCAACTTCGGCTGTCCAGCCCCAACGGTCAACAAGAGCAAGGGTGGCGCTGTGCTGCTCAAAGAGCCCGAGACCATCTACCGCATCGTCAAGGCGGTGCGCGAGGCGGTGCCCGCCCATCTGCCGGTGAGCGCCAAAATTCGCCTCGGTTACGATGACAAGGATCTCTATCTGGAGAACGCTCAGGCGGTCTTCCAGGGGGGCGCCAACGAGCTGGCCGTTCATGCGCGCACCAAGCGCGAAGGGTACAAGGCCCCCGCCCACTGGGAGTATGTGGACGCCATTCGCCGCGCCCTGCCCATCCCCGTCACCGCCAACGGCGAAATTTGGGATCACAAAGATGCCCTCGCCTGCGCCAAGGCCTCGGGTTGTGATGCCCTGATGGTCGGGCGCGGCGCCATCTCCCTGCCCAATCTGGCCAACGTGATGAAAACCGGCTGCCCGCACATGAGTTGGGCCGAGGTGCTGCAGTTGATGGTGAGCTATACCGAGCAGGATCTGGCCAGCGAAAAAGCCGACTACTACCCCAGCCGCATCAAACAGTGGTTCAGCTATCTCAAGCGGGAATATCCCGAAGCGGACCAGCTGTTTCAGGAGATCCGGGTGCTCAAAGAGACGGATCCGATCCGCGATGCCCTGCTGCAAGCAGCCAAAAGCCACGGCTAACCACGTTTAACTTGACGCATATCATCTTGATAGAGTTATCGGATCCCTATACTGCCCCAAATCTGTCGTCTGTCCTGTGGGGGATAATGTGTGTGAAATGACGCAAGCACAGTTGACTGTCTGGCGTAATCGCCTGCTGTCAGACTGGGCCCAAGTACGAGAAACGCTGATCGGTCAGCTCAAAGCCTGCCGCCGTGACGAGTGGGCCGAACAGGTCGGTCACTGCGAGCAGGATCAACTGGTGGAACTGACCAGCCGGCTGGATCTGCCGAAGGTTGAGCAGAGCGTGGCCCGCCTCAAGCGGATCGATGCGGCACTCTGCCAGATGGATCTCGGCCTCTATGGCCTCTGCTCCGATTGTGAAGAGCCGCTTTCCATCGAACAGCTGGAACAGGATCCGACCCTGCAACGCTGCCCGCGCTGCGAAGCCCGCTATCGCAAGGGATTCCACGCCCACGAACTGTGAGGGATGCACATCTGTGCATCCGCTCAACCCTCAGCACTGGTTACTCCGTCGTTCCTGTCCAATACTCACCGTATCAGCCTGTTCGAGGGTATGCGTTGTGTACAGACTCTTGTTGTTATGGTGTTTGTGTTGCCAGGCTACGGCACAAGAGTCATTGGTCGTAGGCTGGGTCGACTGGCAGCCCTTCAGTTATCGCAATGAACAGCAACAGCTCCGCGGACTGGATGTGGAGCTGCTCAACGCCATCTTCCTGCGGGCCGGTTATCAGGCCAAATTCAGTGAAATGCCCTGGGCTCGCGTGCTGCACGAGCTGAAATTCGGCACGGTTCAACTGGCCATGTCAGCCAATATCACCGCCGAGCGGCAGCAATATGCCCGCTTCAGCCACCCCTATCGGGAAGAGGAGACGGCCATCGTCATCCGTCGGCAAGATGCCGATCGCTGGCGCGGGATCAACACCCTGGAGCAGTTGATCAACACCCCTGACTTCCATATCGGGGTGCTCAAGGGCTTTGATTACGGCAATACCTTCCGCCAGTTGATGGCAAGGCCCGAGCTGCAGCCCCGTTTGCAGATGCGCCTGCGGCTGGATCAGTTGCTGAAGATGTTGCAAGGGGGTCGGATCCAGGGTTTTATTCTGGACCCCCACGGACTGCAGGAGTGGCAGGGTAAGGATGGCGTGCAGGACAAGCTGTATATTCTGCTGCATATCGAACAGACACCGGTTCACCTGATGCTGAGCAAAGAGAGCACCACAGAAGCGCAACTGCAGCGGATCAATCAGGCTATCGATAAATTGAAACAGAGTCCCGACTATCAGCAGATCCTCGATCGCTACCAGTTCAAATCCCTGCATTCACAGGAAAACACTCATAAGTAAGGGGAGTATCTGCTCCCCTTGCAGTCTCAAGCAAACCCAATCCTGTCTCAAACAGCCCTGGTTGCAACTTGCCAGGACGTTTTGGTCACCGATAACGTGATGGATTACTCCTGCCTGTCAGCGTCCCAGCACAATGTCGGCAAGGTGGGCGAAGTGGTGGATCTCGTGGGTCGCATCGCATTCCCCCGAGTGCCGCCTCGGGTTATACCAGCAGGTGGCCAATCCCTGTGACGCAGCCCCGGCAATATCAGTTTTCGGATTGTCCCCCACCATTAGCACTCTGGCCGGATCCGGCTTCCCCATCAGGGAGAGGGTGTACTGGAAAATAGCCGGCGCCGGCTTGGTCACCCGGATCTCGTCAGAGATCACCAGGGGCTCGAACCACTCGCTCCAGCCCAGTTTTCCAAGTCTGCCACGTTGGGGGACGCTGAAACCATTGGTGATGATCCCCATCCGCACCTTGCTGCGCAATTGCTGCAGGGTCTCGACCACCCCTTCGAGGGGCATGCTAAGGGCAATGATCTGCTCCAGAAAGGTATTGTTCATCGCCATGGGGTCGGCGGCAACTTGCTGGGCAAAGAGGGAGAAGCGGGTCTGCTGCAGCACTGTCGCATCGATCTCGCCATCGTTGTACTGCTGCCAGAGCTCATGGTTGATAGCATGGTACTGCGCCATGCTGGCGTCATCGGCCTCCACACCATAGATCTGCAGAGTTTGCACCAGTGCCTCGGCGACCGGGAAATCGAGCAGGGTTTCATCCAGATCGAACAGCACCCAGTCATAGCTTGGTTGTTTCACAGAAATCCTTTTATCAGTCAGATTATTCGGAAGCTGAGTGCCCCACTCGACCGAGTGGACCAGCCAGCAGATCCAGCGTGAGCCGCACACCAAAGCCGGTCACTTCGCTGGAGACCACCCCATTGCCCCCCTTGTTGCGAAAACCGCTCAGGTCGAAGTGCAGCCAGGGGGTCTGCTCGGGCACGAAGTAGGCGAGGAAACGAGCCGCATCAATGTGATCCGGCGAACTGCCTGGTGCACACTGCAACAGATCGGCCCACTCGCTCTCGATATTTTCATCGTAATCCTCATCGAGCGGAAAGGGCCAGACTCGTTCACCGCTGTGCTGACCCAGCTTGACCAGCGATGCCAGCCATTCGTGGCGATTGGTAAAGACGCCGCTATAGCGACTGCCCAGTGCCCGCTTGCAAGCGCCGGTCAGAGTCGCATAATCGATCAGCAGATCCGGGGTATCCTGCGCCGCCATCGTCAGAGTATCGGCCAGCACCATTCGTCCCTCCGCATCGGTATCCACCACTTCGATGGTGAGACCATTCATCGCTGTCACCACTTCACCCGGACGATAAGCCTGGGGACCGATATGATTCTCGGCAATCGCCAACCAGCAGTGAACCTCATAGGGCAGCTGAGCCCGACTGATGGCATAAAGGGTACCCAACGCCACCGCACTGCCCCCCATATCGAGATGCATGCCATACATGCTGCCGGAAACCTTGAGGTTATAGCCACCTGAGTCATGGCAGATCCCCTTGCCCACCAACGCAATGCGGCGTACCGGCTTGGACGGGTAGTAGCTGAGCTTGACCATGGCCCCCTGATTATCTTCCGAACCGCGGGCTACCGCCAAAAAAGCCCCCGCTCCCAGCTCGGCCAGCTGCGCCTGATCGTAGTGATGGCACTGCCAACCTTCATCCTGAGCCAGCTGGCTGACGAACTCGCGATAGCTGGCCGCAGTCAGCTCCGAGGCGGGTAACACCGCCAAATGACGAGCCAGCCCATTGCCCCCTGCTTCGCTGTAGATACGAGCGAGATCCAGCACTACAGCAGGTGAGACCGACACATGCTGATAGTTCCAGCCACTTTCGCTACGGCTTTTGCTGGTCGGCAACGGTAGATTGGCGGCCAACAGAGCCGACAGCATCAATTCAGCCAGCATCACCCGCTCTGAGGGGGAGAACCCCTCCAGATGCAGCCCGAGCCGCTCTACCTTGAGCCCGGAGAGCGGGGCTATCCAACCTCTGACCTGCTTATAAAGACGGTGATCCCGCGTCACATTGCCGGTCACCAATATGACCAGCAACAGGGTGGAACCATGCATCAGGGTGAAAGGTGCTTTTTGCCCAAGCGCCAACTGGGTGTTGATCCCCGACAGGGCCGGTAGCGACAGCAATGCCTCCTTTTGCTCTTCGGCGATCAGCAGCAGTTGCAATGGCAAGCCCTGTGAAAGGGTCTCGGTCAGCGTGGCATCCCGGCTTTCAATAGCAGGAGGAAGATAGGTAAAAGGAGTGATCACAGGCGCGTGCCTCATCCATGAAGAGATATCTGATGATACCTAACAAATGGTCGAGACGACCAGTTATGGTCTTGAAAAAGCGCAGGAAACAGCATTAATCGCCATCGGTTGCATACCCGATGGAGATATATTCAATGTAATGAGGGGGAAAAGAAGAAAACTATCAGGAAGTTGGTTGCGGGGGCCGGATTTGAACCGACGACCTTCGGGTTATGAGCCCGACGAGCTACCGAGCTGCTCCACCC
>NZ_JAAKTY010000032.1:0-40014 GCF_049174875.1 Aeromonas sp. 600948 | reverse complement strand
AGAAACGGATGCACCGGTGGCGGTATCGCTGGCGGCGCAGCTGGGTGTCACTGCGACCGACGCGGATGGTTCGGAGCGGGTGACCGGTGTGACGGTGACCCTGAGCGGTGTGCCGGCAGGTGCGTTGATGGGGGCAGGCTGGGTGGCTGGCGCGGTGGCGGGCAGCTACAGCTGGAGCGGTGCGAGCACAGCGGGCGTACCTGGCTTTAGCTTGCCGGCGGACTGGAGCGGGGTCGTGAATGGCAATGTGGCGGGGACCACGGACGAGGGTGGGGCAGACAACAAGCCCTTCACCGTGACCGTCACTGCAACTAACGATGCTCCCATGCTGACTGTCTCGGATCTGCGCATATCCGAGGAGGGATTACCGGGATCCAATCCAGACAATTCACCCAATCCCGGCGATATTACCGATAGCACCTCGACCCATGCGACGGCAAGTGTGACAGATATCGACAGCAATACCTTTACGTTCACTCTTTCTGCTCCATCTGGCCTGAGCTCTGGAGGGGTACCAGTTGTGTGGAGTGGTATAGGGTCTGCGACACTGGTGGGTTCAGCGGGAGGGATCCCAGTCATACAAGTATCTGTAGATCCGGTTGGTAAATATACCGTCACCTTGCTGGGGCCCATCGATCATGAATTTGGAGACAATAAGGAAGGACTGAAGACATTTACCTTCAACCTGTCAGCCAGTGATGGTGACTTGAGTGATACCAAGCCGGTCAGTGTTGTTATTGAAGACGATATGCCCGTGATCACAGGCATCGAAAGTCTGGAAGTGATGAATGTAGCCGACATCACTACCGGTGGATTGTTTGGCGTCTCTTTTGGTGCTGATGGCCCTCTGGGTACTGGTGGACTGAAACTGACTGGATGGCCTGATTTGGCAGGGATCACCGAAACCTTGTCGACTGATGGCAAGACTCTGGTAGCAACCATTGATGGTAGTGAGCAGCCACCTAAAGTGTTCTATACATTGACACTCAATGACGACAATACTTACAGCTTTGAACTGGTTACTCCCCAGCCAACCCAGACTTTCTCGATCGGGGCACAGTTCGGTGCTGGAGGGCCTGTTGAGACGATCGGGGTTACTGCTGGCGGGATTGGTGTACTGTTCGATGGTCTGCTGTTCAATGGCAGCGTCAATAATCCTCAGGATCTGCCGGGGAGTGATGCAGATAATCTCAACCCGAACAACAATGGTTTCGGGATTAAGAACGGCAACCTGGACAATAACGAAGGGTTCAAGGTATCCACGACTGCAGCCGTTGATGGGCTCTCTTTCAACGTCTACGGGGTTGGCAACACCAATACCAGCACCATACAGTGGGTGGCTTATGCTGCCGATGGCGTGACCGTCGTCGATTCCGGAGAGCTTGTTCTGTCAGGACTCAAAGGGTCGATGCAGTTGGCCAGCATAGAACCCGATGGGGAGTTCAGCCAGCTTTATGTCCGCTTTGTGCTGAATGGCAATGACTCAGTGAGGATCGAGAATTTCGGAGTGATCGACAAGATCACGCCTCCTGATATTGACCTTGATTTCAGTGCTACCTTGACTGATGCCGATGGAGATAAAGCCAGCGCCAACTTTACTGTATCGGTCAAGAGCAATGAGCCTCCCGTCGCGTCCAATATTCTGGTTGTGGGTAGCAACACCTCGGATACCCCCGACACTACCGGGACCCCCGGCACGGATGATGATCACAAGGTGCCCAACTCCAACGGTAGTGTGGATGGTCTGGTTGCAGGCGGTGCTGGTCACGATATTGTGGTGGGGGACATCGGCGGCACCAGTACCAATTTCATCCCGGGTGAGAATTACAATATTGCCTTGGTGGTCGATGTGTCTGGCAGTATGGCTGGATCACGACTGAGTATGCTCAAGGCCTCCCTGACCCATTTGGCGAACCAGTTGAAAGATCATGATGGTGAGATCAATATCACCTTGATTGGTTTTGCGGCGAATGCCAGCGAGAGTGTGACAATAGTAGGGCTTGATGCCAGTAATGTGAGCAACCTGACCAATGCCATTGATGCACTGGTTGCCAATGGTGGCACCAACTATGAAGCCGCGTTCAATCAGGCCGTGCAGTGGTTCAATGATGGTAGCAAGGCTGCTCCCGGTTACCAGAACCTGACATTCTTTGTCACGGATGGTAACCCGACTTACTACCTCAATGACAGCAATCAGGTCGCTGGACCAGGCAACAGCACCACATTTGAGGTGATCAA
This sequence comes from Aeromonas sp. 600948, assembly GCF_049174875.1. NCBI lineage: Bacteria > Pseudomonadati > Pseudomonadota > Gammaproteobacteria > Aeromonadales > Aeromonadaceae > Aeromonas > Aeromonas sp. 600948. The sequence goes on along the minus strand of NZ_JAAKTY010000032.1, from coordinate 37,776 downwards.
GGAGTCGGTGGATGCTTTTGTTTCACTCAGTGCCATCAGCCAGGTCAATGCAATCGGGGTGACCAATGATGTTAACAAGGATTTGTTGAAGTTCTTTGATAACACGACTGAAACGGCAGATCAGTTTTACTCGGCAGGCAGCTTCCTTGACTTGGCCACATTTGGTAGTGGTAGCGGCATAAATGCCGCCTCGGGATGGGTGCTCAGTGGTGATGCTCAGGGATCGCATACCGTTACAAATGGAAGCTTGCGGATCCGGGATGATCGAACCGGTTCTGATTCTGACAGGACAATATTGGCGCTCGCCGTGGCCAATGCCATCCAGGTTTCTGCGGCACAAGCCGGAGCAAGTCTGCAGTTCCAGTATGCCTTAAATGGTGTTAATAGCAGCGACAGCTTCACCTGGAAGTTGGTGAAACTCGAGGGTGGCGTCTGGGATATGCTCAATCCAGTGCAAACGGGCACCATTACTGGCGTTAGTTCATCTGTTTTGACGGCTTACAGCACTATCACAACCGATGGACTGCCTGTCGGGCAATACGGGTTTGTGTTCGAACTGCTCGACAGCTCCAATGACCGGAATGCTGAGGTACGGATAGACAATATCCGGATCGAGCAGGGTTTCAATGCCCCGATCGGCGATGCCCAGATTGTGACCAGTGCCGAGCAGTTGACGGCAGCCCTGACCGAGGGGGATCAGATTACCGTGTTGCTGGGGGCCGGCAATGACGTGGCCGATGGTGGTGTTGGCAATGACATCCTGTTTGGCGATGTACTCAATACCGATACGCTGGCCAGCGAGTTGGGACTGGATCTGCCCCAAGGTTCTGGTTGGCTGGTATTTGAAACGCTGGAGTCCAGTCATGGGTGGACACGTGAACAGACGGTGGATTACATCCGGACCCATATTACTGAGCTGAGTGGGGAGAGTAGCCGCAGTGGTGGTAATGACACCCTATATGGTGGCAGTGGCAACGATATCCTTTTTGGCCAGGAAGGGAACGACACCCTTGTTGGAGGTGTCGGTGATGATTATCTGGATGGTGGTTCTGGTAGCGATATACTCACGGGCGACCTTGGTAAGGACATTCTGATCGGCGGCCTTGGCAGCGATACCATGACCGGTGGTGGGGAGAGTGACACCTTCAAGTGGCTGGCGGGGGATGCGGACGGCAGTATCGATACCATTACTGATTTCACTTTAGGTGATACCAACAATGGTGGAGATGTACTGGATCTCTCGGATCTGCTGGTCGGCGTACCTGCAGTGGGGAACAACGAGGATCTGGCAGCCGTGCTGGACAACTATCTGCAGTTCAACACGACGACCAAGACGTTGACGATAGATCCTGCCGGGGCCGGTGGGAGCCCGGAACTGACCATCCAGTTCCAGAACTCACTCGACCTCGCCTCACTGGGCTCCAATCAGGAGATCATCAAGCACTTGCTGGATGACGGTAACTTGAAGGTTGATCCGTAACCCTCTCTCGGGGCCGGGCTTGCCTGGCCCCTGTTTTTTCTTTAGGTGGATGGATAAGATAGCGGCCGTAGAAGAGAGGGTAATCATGCAGTCATTCAACTGGGTCGACATTGATGGCATCCGTTATAGCTGGGATGGACAGGGCAACATTACCTGCGCAGGTCAGTTTGGCTATCAGGCCTCGATCGCCGGTGATCGGCTGGATGGGATGGAGATAGAGAATGAGGCCGGTGATGTCGCGGGCTCGCTCTATGTTGACTTTGCTGCAGCCTCTATCACCTATGTGCCTGTTTTGGATACCGAGTCTGCCCATAACATGATTCTGGTTGGCCATGAGCAGGGTCAGCAGGAGTATCCACTGGTCAGTTTTCACCCTCCGTTGTTGCAAAATTTGCTTGGGCCGTCTGATACCATCCCTTGGTCTGCGATGGAGGAGGCAATTGGTGGCACCGATCTCGGACAGGCGGTGCAAGGACATGTTCTGTCGTGGGACTCGTTCCATTTCGATGATGAGGTGCAGGTCTGCGGTGCGACATCGTCACAAGATAAGGTAGAGCAGAGCCCAGATGTCTGCAGCGTGGTCACCATCAGTCTCGATCTGACCAATCAGATACTGGATCAGTTCCCCCCCTCGCATGATATATGAATCCCGTAGCTGCACGGGCATAATGGCCTCAATCTTTTCGATTGAGGTTTTTTTCTATGTGGCGTCCCCTTATTACTCTTTCCGCTCTGGTTGTCAGTGCTCCGCTGCTGGCGATTGAAGTGCCGCAAGCGCCCCATCTGGTGGTGAGTGGTTATGCCGAGCAGAAGACCGAACCCGATATGCTCACCCTCAATGTGGCGGTGAGTGCACTGGATAAGCAGGGCCTCAAGGCCAAGCAGCAGGTCGATACCAAGGTCGCAGCCTTTTTCAGCCAACTGGAAGGGCTGGGGATCAAGCGCAGCGATGTTGAGGCTGGCAACCTGATGGTCTCTCCGGAATATCAGTATGGCGAGAACAAGAAGCCGGTATTGTTGGGATACCGTGCTCAGCGACAATTGGCGGTGAAGCTCTATCAGCTCGACAAGTTGAGCCCCCTGATGGATACCGCACTCAAAGCCGGGCTGGAGTCCGTATCCCAGATTGAGTACGGGTTGAAATCGCCGCAGGTCATCAAGGAGCAGGCCCGTTTGAATGCCGTTGAGGATGCCAAAACCAAGGCTGAATCTCTGGCCAAGGCCTTCGGGATGAAGCTTGGCAAGGTCTACAGTGTGGAGTACCGCAATGCTTCGCCCATTACCGCCTACAGCCGCAACCTGAAGGTAGTGCAGGCCATGGCGATGGCTGCACCTGCGGCGGATATGGCGGACAACAGCTATCAACAACAGCAGATCACGGTAAGTGATAATATCGAGGCTGTTTTCTTGCTGGAGTGATGCCCGTCGTTTAAGTCCAGTCATGAACACCCCCGCCATTTGCGGCGGGGTTTCTATTGCGCATCGATGCAGATATAAAAAAGCCGACGCTCGTGTTTACTAAATCGAGCATCGGCTTTTTGTTGCGCTGGGTTTATCAGGCGGTCACAGCATCAGCCTTGGTCGCTTCCGGCGCCGGGTTGCGGATGAGGTAATCAAACGCACCCAGTGCGGCGGTGGCGCCAGCACCCATGGAGATGATGATCTGCTTGAACGGTACCGTGGTGGCATCCCCTGCGGCGTAGACGCCGGGCAGGGAGGTCGCCCCTTTGGTATCGATCTCGATCTCGCCAAAGCGGGTCATGGCAATCTCGCTCCCTTTGAGGAACTCAGTGTTCGGTACCAGGCCGATCTGGACGAAGATGCCCGCTACCGCCAGGTGCTTGATCTCACCTGTGGTGCGATCTTCGTAATCCATGCCGACCACCTTGCTGCCATCACCGATCACTTCGGTGGTGCGAGCGCTCATGATGATGTCGATATTGCCCATGGAGCGAGCCTTCTTCTGCAGCACTTCATCGGCACGCAGGGTGTCGGCGAACTCCACCACAGTCACATGCTCGACGATGCCAGCCAGATCGATGGCCGCCTCGATACCGGAGTTACCGCCACCGATCACCGCTACTCGCTTGCCCTTGAAGAAGGGACCATCGCAATGCGGGCAGTAGGCCACGCCTTTGGTGCGGTACTCGAGCTCGCCCGGTACGTTCAGATCACGCCAGCGGGCGCCGGTAGCCAGGATCACGGCGCGGCTCTTCAAGGTGGCGCCAGAGGCGAGATCCACGTTCACATATCCATCTTTGCTGATGGCGGCGGCGCGCTGTTCGGTTATCACTTCCACGCCGTACTCTTTGACGTGCTGCTCTAGGCTGGCGGCCAGTTTGGGGCCTTCGGTATAGGGCACGGAGATAAAGTTCTCGATGCCGACGGTGTCCATCACCTGACCACCGAAACGCTCGGCAACGATGGCAGTGCGAATGCCTTTACGAGCGGCATAGATGGCCGCAGCGGCGCCAGCCGGGCCTCCGCCTACGACCAGTACGTCGTAGGGATCTTTCTCATTCAGCTCGGCAGCCTTGCGCTCGGCGACGCCGGTGTCGAGTTTGGCGACGATCTCTTCGAGTGAAATACGGCCCTGGCTGAACGGTTGACCGTTCAGGTAGACATTCGGTACCGCCATGATTTGACGCTCGGCGACCTCTTCCTGGAACAGGGCGCCGTCGATCATGGTGTGAGTGATGCCGGGGTTCAGGGTCGCCATCAGGTTGAGGGCCTGTACTACGTCCGGGCAGTTGTGGCAGGAGAGGGAGATATAGGTCTCGAAGTGGAACTCACCTTTGAGATTGCGGATCTGCTCCTGCACTGCCGCATCGGCCTTGGAGGGGTGGCCGCCGCTTTGCAGCAGGGCGAGTACCAGAGAGGTAAATTCATGACCCATGGGGATGCCGGCAAAGTGAACACGCGGTGCTTGGCCCTGGGGCGCGACGCTCATGGAAGGCTTGCGAACGGCAGTGCCAGAGGTCTGGGTGATCTTGGGGGACATCTCGGCGATCTCGCTGGCCAGTGCCAGCAGCTCTGCAGATTTGTCGCTGTCGTTGCCGGACACGCTGATCTCGATGGGATTGACGATGTACTGCAGATAGGTGTTCAGCTGTTGTTTGAGGTTGGTATCCAACATGGTCGAATTCCTTCTTGTAATGGCGAGTTGGCATTAAATGTGAGTCGGTCTGCTTTCAGGCCTATTTGGCAATGCCGGAAAGCAGACCGGCCCTTATGCGGGCCGGTCTTGGAAGCGGGAGGCTTAGATCTTGCCTACCAGATCCAGGGACGGGGCCAGAGTGGCTTCGCCTTCTTTCCATTTAGCCGGGCACACTTCACCCGGGTGGGAAGCAACGTACTGGGCTGCTTTGACTTTGCGCAGCAGTTCCAGTGCGTCACGGCCGATGCCGCCAGCGTTGATCTCGACGATCTGGATGATGCCCTGCGGGTCAATCACGAAGGTACCGCGGTCAGCCAGACCAGCTTCTTCGATCATCACGCCGAAGTTGCGGGTGATGGTACCAGTCGGGTCACCAATCATCGGGTACTGGATCTTCTGAATGGTGTCAGAAGTGTCGTGCCATGCTTTGTGAGTGAAGTGGGTATCGGTAGAGACAGAGTAGATCTCAACGCCCAGCTTCTGGAATTCAGCGTAGTTGTCAGCCAGGTCGCCCAGCTCGGTCGGGCAAACGAAGGTGAAGTCAGCCGGGTAGAAGAAGACCACGGACCACTTGCCTTTCAGGTCAGCGTCAGACACCTGAACGAATTTACCATTGTGGTAGGCGGTAGCATTGAACGGCTTGATTTCAGTGTTGATGTAGGTAGACATGTAATTGCTCCTTGGTGATGTACATATGCCGGTCTGGTGTTGAAGAGTCTGCCAGACGAGGCGCTTAACTTTCGATGGATTCATCATAGGGGCTTCCACTAATCGAGAAAAGCCGCAATTTTGAATCGCTTAAATCTACTTATTAGATAACTCACTATGGCTGTACCTAACATGAATATCTCAGGCCTACTGAGATAACTCCTTGTCGTGGTTCAATATCTGTGCGCTACATCGCCTTTTCAAGGCATGGGAAGAGGTGTGCAGAGCCACGATAACGCGATGAGATAAACGGTGGTGCAAACATATAGAGCAAACAGGTGGCGAGGAGGTTGAGACCGTTCCTCGCAGCGATGGGGGATGTGCTGACAAGGGGGAGAGCAGAAAACGCGGATAAAAAAATCCCGGCGCTATCGCAACGACAGGGCCGGGTCATCAAACAAGGAATGGCTATATAAACAAATGCTTTACAGCAAAGACTAACTACGGGGTGTGCAAACTTGCAGACATATGAGAGGAAGATAATGGGTGCACAATCCCTCGTCTTCCCCTCGGCAACTATTGCATGGGAGGGATAATAGTGTGACGCAGATCACAAGGCAAGTGTTTGTTGTAATTTTTCAATCAAAATGAAAGTGTTTCATCATTTCAGCTTATTTAGACGGCTGAAAACGCTTTTATTGTAATTTAATTACAGCTTGATCTATCAAAAGTCGGTAGGTGGTTCCTGCTCTTCCATCAATTCCAGCAGGTTGATGGCCACGGCAATAAAGTCCGACTCGGTGACAATGCCGATTAGCTTGCGTCCTTTGAGTACCGGCAGGCAGCCATATCTGTGGCGCTGCAGGTAAAGTGCTGCCTCCTTGATGCCGGCGTGAGGATCTACGCTCGCCACTTGCCGTGTCATGATCTCGTCGAGTTGCACGCTGTCGGTAAATTCGGCTTCCCGCTCCGGGCTGATGAGCAGCAGCTTGGATTCCCGGGTGGCCAGGATATCGGTGAGAGTTACCAACCCCAGCAGGTGATGCTGCTCGTCGACGATGGGAATGTGGCGGATTCGCTCCTGCTGCATCAGGTCCATCGCCTGTTTGACACTGTTTGACGGACCCAGAGTGAAGGGGTGTTCGGTCATGATTTCGGATAGGGTCATCATGGTGGGCCTCCTTGTGTATCTGCTTTCACCCTAGCCCAGCGCCCATTGGCAAAACATGATCAGGGTCAATACAGAACATTAAAGAATCATTAACCGGATGTGTGTCTCAATATTGCTCGCTACCCCTTGTCTCTCTTGGGTTTTTGGTCTTTTGGGTTGCCTTGGAAGATGGGGATAACTAGACTAGCCGCCGATTCCCCCCGAGGTGAAAGATGCAAGTATCCGATTTTCATTTTGATCTGCCAGACGAGCTGATTGCCCGCTATCCGATGGCAGAGCGTACTGCCAGCCGCCTGTTGCAGCTCGATGGTCAGACTGGCGCCCTGCGCCACGGTCAATTTGTGGATGTGCTGGATCAGCTCAATCCGGGTGACCTGCTGGTATTCAATAACACCCGTGTCATTCCGGCTCGCATGTTTGGCCAGAAGGCCAGCGGCGGCAAGCTGGAGGTACTGGTCGAGCGCATTCTGGACGAGCACAGCGTGCTGGCCCATGTCCGGGCCTCCAAGGCGCCCAAGCCCGGCACCCGGATGATCATGGATGGTGGTGTGGAGGCAGAGATGCGCGCCCGCCACGACGCCCTGTTCGAGATCCACTTCCTCGACCCGCGTCCGGTGCTGGAGATTTTGGAGGCCATCGGCCACATGCCGCTGCCCCCCTATATCGACCGCCCCGACGAGGATGCCGACAAGGAGCGCTACCAGACCGTTTACAATCAAAAGCCGGGCGCTGTCGCTGCGCCGACCGCCGGCCTGCACTTTGATGAGCCGCTGCTTGAGAAAATTCGGGCCAAAGGGGTTGAAACGGCCTTCGTCACCCTGCATGTAGGGGCGGGCACCTTTCAGCCGGTGCGGGTAGATAAGATTGAAGATCACCACATGCACTCGGAGTATGCCGAGGTGCCGCAGGAAGTGGTGGACGCCATCGCCGCGACGCGCGCCCGCGGTGGCCGGGTGATTGCGGTGGGAACCACCTCGGTGCGATCACTGGAGAGCGCGGCCAAGGTGACCTTGGCTCAGGGCAAGCCGCTGGCGCCGTTCTTCAGCGACACCGACATCTTCATCTTCCCCGGTTACCAGTTCCAGATTGTCGATGCCATGGTCACCAACTTCCATCTGCCGGAGTCGACCCTGATCATGCTGGTCAGCGCCTTTGCCGGTTATGACAACGTGATGGCGGCCTATCAGGCAGCCGTGGCCGGGCAGTACCGTTTCTTCAGCTACGGGGACGCCATGTTCGTCACCCGTCGCCAGGTTGAAGCATAAGCTTCAGCTTATTTACCGGGCCGTGAGCGGCCCTCCTATTGTCAGACTGTTTATCTGACGCAGCCGAGGTAGCAATGAAATTTGAACTGAAAACCACCGACGGCCGTGCCCGTCGCGGTCAACTGGTCTTCGAACGTGGTGTGGTACAAACGCCGGCCTTTATGCCGGTCGGGACTTACGGCACCGTCAAGGGGATGACCCCGGAAGAAGTGCGTGAAACCGGCGCCCAGATCCTGCTGGGTAACACCTTCCACCTCTGGCTGCGTCCGGGTCAGGAAGTGATGCGTGCCCACGGCGATCTGCATGACTTCATGAACTGGCAGGGCCCGATCCTGACCGACTCCGGTGGTTTCCAGGTGTTCAGCCTGGGCCATATTCGCAAGATCACCGAAGCGGGCGTCCACTTCCGTCACCCCATCAATGGCGAGAAGATCTTCCTTGACCCCGAGAAGTCCATGGAGATCCAGTACGATCTGGGCTCCGACATCGTTATGATATTCGACGAGTGCACCCCGTACCCGGCTACTTATGAAGAAGCGCGCAAGTCCATGGAGATGTCCCTGCGCTGGGGCAAGCGTTCCCGCGACAAGTTTGATGCGCTGGGTAACAAGAACGCCCTGTTCGGCATCATTCAGGGTTCGGTCTACGAAGATCTGCGTGATGTCTCCCTCAAGGGGCTGCTGGAGATCGGTTTCGACGGTTATGCGGTCGGTGGTCTGGCCGTGGGTGAACCCAAAGAGGACATGCACCGCATCCTAGAGCACGTCTGCCCGAAAATCCCGGCCGACAAGCCGCGCTACCTGATGGGTGTCGGCAAGCCGGAAGATCTGGTGGAAGGGGTGCGCCGTGGTATCGACATGTTCGACTGCGTCATGCCGACTCGCAACGCCCGCAACGGCCACCTGTTCACCACCGATGGCGTGGTGAAGATCCGCAACGCCCAGCACCGCAACGACACCAGCACCTTGGATGCCGAGTGCGATTGCTACACCTGCAAGAACTACAGCCGCAGCTACCTGCACCATCTGGACAAGTGCAACGAGATCCTCGGTGCCCGTCTGAATACGATTCATAACCTGCGTTACTACCAGCGTGTGATGCAGGGTTTGCGGGACGCGATCGAGCAGGGTAAATTAGACGACTTTGTAACAGAGTTTTACCGTCGGCAAGGGAAGCCTGTGCCTCCGTTAGCTGAAAATGACGTTAAATAACAACAACATATAATTTTGTTTTTTTAATCTACATCAATAAGAGGTTGTTAAATGAGCATTATCTCCAAGGCGTATGCAGAAGGCGCAGCACCGGGTGCACAGGGTGGTGGTATGGAAATGATCATCATGCTGGCCGTATTCGGCCTGATCTTCTACTTCATGATCTATCGTCCCCAGGCCAAGCGTGCCAAGGATCACCGCAATCTGATGAGCTCCTTGTCCAAGGGTGATGAAGTGCTCACTTCCGGTGGCCTGGTTGGCAAAATTGCCAAAGTGGCTGCAGACAGCGATTACCTGGTGATCGCCCTGAACGACCAGACTCAAGTCACCATCAAAAAGGACTTCGTCTCTGCCGTTCTGCCCAAGGGTTCTATCCAGTCCCTTTAATCTCCCAAGGAGCACAGCGTGTTGAATCGCTATCCGCTGTGGAAATACCTGATGGTGATCCTGGTGATCGCCATCGGTTTTCTATATGCAGCCCCCAATCTTTACGGCGAAGATCCGGCTTTGCAGGTTTCTGCCAGCCGTGGTGCCGAAGTCAAGCTAGATACTCTTGATCTGGTGAAAGAGACCCTTGAAGCGGCCAAGATCCCGGTCAAACATGCTGCATTCGAGCACGGTTTTATCCTGATCCGTTTCAAGAACACCGAAGACCAGCTGAAGGCGCGCGATATCGTTGCCAACAAGCTGGGCGACAACTTCATTACCGCACTCAACCTGGCACCTTCCACTCCCGCCTGGCTCGAAGCCATCGGTGCGGCGCCTCTGAAGCTGGGTCTTGATCTGCGCGGTGGTGTGCACTTCCTGATGGAAGTGGACATGGCCGAAGCACTGACCAAGCAGCAAGAGCAGATGGTGCAGGATTTCCGCTCCGAGCTGCGCACCCAGAAGATCCGTTACTCCGGCGTGCGCCGGGTCGGTGATCAGGTGCAGGTGATCTTCCGTGACGAAGCCGATCAGGAACGCGCCGTTTCTCATCTGCGTCGTCAGAACCCTGATTTGACTTTCACTACCGAGCAGAAGGGGGATGAGTTTATCCTGCTGGCTGGTCTGAGCGAAGCCAAGATCAAGGAGGTGAAGAAGTACGCCCTCGAGCAAAACATCACCATCATCCGTAACCGGGTCAACGAACTGGGTGTGGCTGAGCCGCTGGTACAACAGCAAGGCGCCGAACGCATTGTCGTTGAACTGCCCGGTATTCAGGATACCGCTCGTGCCAAGGAGATCCTGGGGGCAACAGCGACCCTGGAGTTCCACATGGTCGATGAGGCGGCTGATATTCAGGCGGCTGCTGAAGGGCGAGTTCCCCCCAGTTCCAAGGTCTATAACGATCGCAATGGTCGTCCGGTGGTACTGCACAAGCGGGTGATCCTGACCGGTGACCACATCGTGGGTGCCCAGTCCGGTTTCGACGAGTACAGCCGTCCCCAGGTCAACATCAAGCTGGATGGCCAGGGTGGCAACAAGATGGCCAACTTTACCAAGGACAACGTCGGTAAAGGGATGGCGACCGTCTTCATCGAGTACAAGCCGGTCGGTCAACCGGGCCCGGATGGCAAGCGCAAGTTCCGCAAGCAGGAGGAGGTGATCAACGTCGCCACCATCCAGTCGCGTCTTGGCAGTCAGTTCCGTATCACAGGTATCGACAATGCCAACGAAGCCCACAACCTGGCGCTGCTGCTGCGTGCCGGTGCCCTGATCGCCCCGATCCAGATCGTGGAAGAGCGCACCATTGGCCCGAGCCTGGGTCAACAGAACATCGACAGCGGTATGGAAGCCATCGGCTGGGCCATGCTGGTGATCGTGCTGTTCATGGGGATCTACTACCGCGCGTTCGGCTGGGTTGCCAACCTGGCGCTCTGTATGAACCTGGTGTTGATTGTCGGCATCATGTCGATGATCCCTGGTGCCACCATGACATTGCCGGGTATCGCCGGTATCGTCCTGACGCTGGGTATGGCGGTGGATGCCAACGTGCTGATCTACGAGCGCATTCGTGAAGAGATCCGCAACGGTCGTGGTGTTCAGCAAGCCATCCATCTGGGCTTTGATCGGGCATTCTCCACCATCGCCGACTCCAACGTGACCTCGCTGATCACCTGCGTGATCCTGTTCGGTATCGGCACCGGCGCAATCAAGGGCTTTGCCCTGACGCTGGGCATTGGTCTGACCGCCTCCATGTTTACTGCCATCACAGTTTCCCGTGCCATTATCAACCTGGCTTGGGGTGGACGGCGTATCGACAAGCTGCCCATCTGAGGATAGAGAGATGTTTCAGATTCTACATTTTGAAAAACCGATCCCGTTTATGCGCTATGCCAAGCCGGGTGTGGTTTTCTCTTCCGTGCTGATGGTGGTAGCCCTGTTCTTCCTGTTTGATCGGGGGCTGAACTGGGGTCTGGACTTTACCGGTGGTACCACCATCGAGGTGGGGTTCCAGCAGTCGGTGAGCCTGGACAAGATCCATGACGCTCTGGAAGAGCAGAAGATTGAAGGGGCAACCCTGCAACACTTTGGCTCCAGCCGTGACGTGCTGTTCCGCCTGACCCCGAAAGAGGGAGTCAAGGTAGAACAACAGGGTAACGAAGTGCTGGCGGCGGCCAAGCAGCTCGACGAGGGCGCAGTGCTCAAACGCGTCGAGTTTGTCGGCCCTTCCGTGGGGGATGAACTGGCGACCGATGGTGCGCTGGCGATGCTGGCCTCCATCCTCTGTATCCTGGCCTACGTGGCAGTGCGTTTCGAATGGCGTCTGGCGCTGGGGGGCATTCTCTCCCTGGTGCACGACGTGGTGATCACGCTGGGTGTCTTTGCCTACTTCCAGTACGAGTTCGACCTGACTGTACTGGCGGCACTGATGACCCTGGTGGGTTACTCCCTGAACGATACCATCGTGGTGTTCGACCGCTTGCGGGAGAACTTCCGCAAGGTGCGTAAAGGGGATACCGAGTACATTCTGGATCTCTCCATGACCGAGACCCTGAGTCGTACCATCATCACCTCCGGCCTTACCTTTATCGTGGTGCTGGCGCTGCTGCTCAAGGGCGGTGCGCTGATCCACGGTTTTGCCGTGGCCATGGTGATCGGTGTGGCGTTCGGTACCTACTCTTCCATCTATGTGGCGAGTGCGTTTGCCATGTTCCTCGGCGTCAAGCGCGAGCACATGCTGCCAACCCAGGTAGAGAAAGAGGGTGCGGACCAACAGGAAATCCTGCCGTAACAGTGAAGAGCGCCTCATGGCGCTCTTTTCTTATCTCTGCGTGTCGTTTGCTGACGCAGATGATTTCAACAAAAGGAGCTTGCCATGCAACACAATCCCCGTTTTTTGGCGCTGGTTGACGGGATCCGCTCCCGCATCACCGAAACCGATGTTCACCAGATCAAGCGCTGGCAGGACGAAGGGCGCACGTTTCACCTGATCGACGTGCGGGAAGAGAGCGAGTGGGCCAAAGGCCATCTGCCCGGAGCCCAATATCTGGGTCGTGGAGTGATTGAGCGGGATATCGAGACCCTGTTCCCGGATCCCGAGACCACGCTCTATCTCTATTGTGGTGGCGGTTTTCGCTCCGTACTGGCGGCCGACAATTTGCAACAGATGGGTTATCGCAACGTAATCAGTGTTGACGGCGGTTTTCGCGGCTGGCTGGAGGCCGGATACCCTGTCGAATCCTGATTTATTTGATGGAGAGGGGCTCAGCTACATGACAAAGTGGCGGCTGACCTTTACCATATGCGGGGTCAAGCGTAAGCGTCGGAGTGTTCATTGAACGTCAGGAAAGGGATTGGATACCTCCTTGGTATCCTGTTGCTGCTACCCATGTGGGGTTGCAGCAGTAGCAGTCATGTCAACACCCCTAAGGTTCCCAAGGCGCAGCCTGCTTCACTGGTATTGGCGACCCCCCTGCAGGTCTCCTACCAAAGCGAGTTGGCGCTCGCCCGACTCGGGCAGATGCTGAGTGAAATGGAGTTGACCACGGAGCAACGGGCCGAGTTGTTCTATGAACGTGCCGTGGTGTTTGATCGCGTCGGCTTGCGTTCCCTTGCCCGTCTCGATTTCAACAGGGCCCTGCGGGAGAAACCGGATTTCGCTGAAGCCTACAACTTCATCGGTGTCTATCTGGTACAGCAGCAGAACTACGACGAAGCCTATGAGGCATTCGACTCAGCCCTCGAGCTGGCACCCGATTATGACTATGCCTACCTTAACCGCGGTATTGCCCTCTATTACGGTAATCGTCCCGAGCTGGCAGCGGCCGATATGAAGCGTTTCTACGAAGCGCAGCCGGAAGACCCTTATCGGGTGATCTGGCTCTATCTGGCCGAGCAGAAGCTCAATCCCGCTGCGGCCATGAGCCGGATGCGCGAGCGCCTCAACAAGTACGATGACGACGCCTGGAACTGGGATCTGGTTCGCCTCTATACCGGCGAGATCAACGCGTCCCAGCTGATGGGCAACGTGGTGAAAGGGGTGAAGGATAACCGGGAGCTGGCCGAGCGCCTGTGTGAAACCTATTTCTATCTGGGCAAGTTCGAGTTGGGCAAAGGCAACCGCAAGGAAGCCATCAGCTACTTCAAGCTGGCGCTCTCCAACAACGTCTATGACTTCATCGAGCACCGCTATGCTCTGCTCGAACTGGAGTTGATGGCGCGCAAACCCTTGCCGCCGGGTGCCCAGAGCAAAGGCGAACAGCCCTCCTGAATGGAGATGGCGATTACCCGGTGATAAAAAACCTCGATATGAGGCTAATGCCAGTCAGTAAAGCCTGACTGGCATTGTTTTTATCTGCTTTTTCACACCCACTCCCGTGGCTTGGCTCCATGTCACAGTGAGCTTCGTGTCGCTAATCCACACAACCCTACCAGTTTTTCCAACTCTGCCGCCCGCCTCTGAATAATGAACGGGCACATCTGATCCATGCAGCTCAACAGATGGATGGGGCCGACTCCGTGTGAAACCCGGTCGGCTCGTCGTATGCCTCCTGATATGGGTGATTCTCTTCCCTATCGCGGTGGGCGACTGGTTGACTATCGCTGCTCTTGTCCGATTCCTGCCGGACTGCCTCTCTCATAATGGGTGAGGCTGACGATAGGGAGTAAATATGCGTGCTGGCCCGTGCTTTTACACTCCGTTACATCTGCTCGTCCTGTGACCGCCCCATAATGGTCCTTGGTCTCCTAACCCTGTTCGATGGGAGGTGGATCAGTAGTCGATAAAGTGGAGATCACGAGCAATTTCCTGTCAGCACGGAGGCCTGGACGACGGATGTCACAGAGCGTATCAAACCAGGTGATCAGACGAATGCTGGGAGCCTGCCAGCAGCAGGGGGGCGATCCCGATGCCATTTTGATGGCGGGCGGCCTCACGTCGTTCGACATCGAGCGGGAGCAGGGCCGTCTGCCGGCCCACAGCCACTACCGGATGCTGCAACTGATGCAGCCCTATCTGGCCATTTTTCACGAAACCATCCTCTCCTACGACATCGGCCAGCTCTACCAGCACTATCCACCCCTCATCAGCCTGTGCCTGAACCAGCCATCACCGCGGGCGGCGCTAGAGATGCTGCTGGCCTATCGCCCCATCATCGGCAGTTGTGACGAGCTGCGGGTGCGGCGGGGGGCGCAGGCCAGCCAATACCTGTATGTCAATCAGGGGCCCGCCAGCCTGGGGGCGAGTCAGGCCATCCCCAACTTCATCATGCTCTACCGGATTTTGCGGGTCTATCTGGCGGATCCTCGGGTCTCGGTGGGCTTCACGGGGCGGCCGCCACCGCGCCATCAACTGCTGGACCAGTTCTTCGCCACTAGCTGCCGCTGGGAGCAGGGGGAAAACACCCTGACCATCGACAATGCCCAACTCGACTGCCCCAGCCAGTGCTACAACGAGCCGCTGGGTCGTCTGCAACTGGCCCAGCTGGCGCAGATCTGCGCCGACATCGCCGAGCGGGCCCCCTTTGCCTGTCTGGTGGGGGAGCGGATCCGCCACAAGATCCGGGAAGGGGAGCTGGAGAGCAACGAGAGCCTGCTCAAGGAGGTGTGCGCGGCCATGAATGTCAGCCGCTGGACCCTGAATCGCAAATTGCAGGGGGAGGGGAGCAGTTTCTCGACCCTGCTGAGGGAAGCGAGGGTGAGCGAAGCCTGCCGCTTGCTGGGTGAGGGGGATCAACCGCTGCAGAGCATCAGCGATCGGGTCGGTTTCTCGTCCCAGAGCGCCTTCAACCGCTTCTTCAAGGCCAACACCCGGATGACGCCGCTGGCCTATCGCAACGCCCGCCAATAAAAACGGGACCGGTGCAAGGCCGGTCCCGTGGGCGGGTCATTGCTGGGCAATGTTCGGGCAAGGCCGGGCTGGGGGCCCGGCCGTGCCTGCCTTTGTTAGCGGGTGATGGTGGTGACGCTGGCGGGATCCACCCCGGTCGGCAGTGCCAGTGCCCCTGGCGTGGTGTTGCTCACCACGATCTCCTTGCTAACCGTGAAGCTGACCGGCGTGCTGGCGGAGACATCCGACGAGGGGCTGATGTAGGCGCTGTAGCGGCCCGGCTCCACGATCCACTGGTTGCTGGCCTCATCGAAGCTGGCGAGGATGCTGGCCGGAATGGTGAAGCTCAGCTGTTCGCTGGCCCCCGGTGCCAGTTGCGCCGTCTTGGCAAAGGCCTTGAGCTCGATGAGCGGTTTCTTCAGCTTGACCTCGGGGGCGGTCACATAGACCTGGGCCGCCTCCTTGCCTGCCACGGCGCCGGTGTTGGTGATGGTGGCGGTCAGCACCAGGTTGCCGGCGCTGCCGTCCGCTAGGGTATTACTGGCGATGGCGGGGCTGGTGTAGCTGAAGCTGGTGTAGGAGAGACCGAAGCCGAACGGGTAGGAAACCGCCTGCTCGAAGGTGCTGTAGTAGCGATAGCCCACGTAGATCCCCTCGTTGTAGTAGAGATCGTCCGGTTCGCCGTCCCCGTCGGTGTCCTCGCCCGGGAAGGTGCCGGCGGAGGGAACGCTGGCGTAGCTGTGCGGGAAGCTCTGGGCCAGCTTGCCGCTCGGGTTGACCGCGCCGGAGAGCACGTCCGCCACCGCGTGGCCGGTCTCCTGGCCAGCCATGTAGGCCAGCAGGATGCCATCCACCTTGTCGCTCCACTGGGCGGTATCGATGACGCCGTTGACGTTAAGCACCACCACCACCTTCTTGCCCTGGGCGTGGAAGGCGCTGCTCACCGCGTCGATGAGGGCGCGTTCGTCATCACCGAGCAGATAGTCCCCCTTGCCGCTGCTGCGATCCGCCCCTTCCCCGGCCTGGCGGCCGATGCTGATGACGGCGGCTTGCTGGGTGGCTGCCGCACTGGCGATCAGCGCCGCCAGATCGCCGCTGATCGGTGCCTCGGCGCAGGTGTAGTAGCCCTTGGCGCCAAATTGCCCCTCGTGATAGACCTTGTTGTTCTCGTAAAAATCGCGGTAGTAGCTCTGCAGCGCCTCGTTGACCGGGAAGCGTGCCGCTAGTCCCTGCGCGATGGTGGTGGTGCTGGCGGCGTTCACATCGCCGCTGCCGGTGCCGCCCTTGTAGGTGTTGATCTGATTGATGCCGAAGCTGGCCAGGGTGCTGCTTGCCGCCAGCGGCAGGGCCGCGGCCTCGTTGCGCAGCAGCACCATGCTCTCGGCGCCGGCCTGACGGGCCAGTTTGGCATGGGCGGTCAGATCCGGGCTGTTGCTGATGGCCAACTGGCTGTAAGAGGGGCTCTTCATCACCAGGGTCAGGATGTGGATGGCGGCCTCGTTCACCTTGGCCTCGTCGAGATCGCCGTGCGCGATGGATTGCTGCAACTGCTCCTTGACGTTGCCCGGCTCGATCAAATCTTGCCCCGCCAGCACCTGCTTGTAGGCGTTGTTGGCCACGTCGCCGGCAAACCAGTCGGACATCACCAGGCCGTCAAACTTCCACTCGCCGCGCAGAAGGTCGGTCACCGCATCCTTGCGCTCGTTGACATAGGTGCCGTTGACCTTGTTGTAGGAGGTCATCACCGCCCAGGGCTGGGCCTCGTCTACCGCTATCTGGAAGCCGCGCAGGTAGATCTCGCGGAAGGTTCTCGGTTCGCCGATGTCGTTGATCTGGTTGCGGTTGGTCTCGGAGTTGTTGCCGAAGTAGTGCTTGATGGTGGTGCCTACCCCGTTGCTCTCCACCCCGTTGACCATGGCGGCGCCGATTTTGCCGGTGAGCAGGGGGTCTTCCGAGTAGTACTCGAAGTTGCGGCCATTGAGCGGGTTACGCTGGATGTTCATGCCCGGGGCCAGCAGGATGTCGACCCCGTACTGGCGCACCTCGTCCCCCATGGCTTCGCCGACGGCCTTGACCAGCTTGACGTCCCAGCTGGAGGCGAGCAGCGAGCCGATGGGCCAGGCGGTGGCATAGTAGCTGGCGCTGTCACCGTCGCGGTTGGCGTTGATCCGCACCCCGGCCGGCCCGTCCGCCAGTTTGAGGGCCGGAATGTCGATGCCGTCCGCGCTGCGCAGCACGCCGTTGATGTAACCCGCCACGCCGGGCACGTCCTGCTTGACGTTGATGGCGCCGTTGGCACTGCCGTAACCGGGGCCGGAGAGCAGGTCCAGCTTCTCGCTCAGGGTCAGCTTGGCCACCATGGCCTCGGCCTGGCCGCGGTAATAGGCATCGTCCTTGACCAGGGGATCCGAGTCA
The DNA here is from genome assembly GCF_049174875.1 of Aeromonas sp. 600948. Lineage (NCBI taxonomy): Bacteria > Pseudomonadati > Pseudomonadota > Gammaproteobacteria > Aeromonadales > Aeromonadaceae > Aeromonas > Aeromonas sp. 600948. The sequence continues at coordinate 20,176 of NZ_JAAKTY010000032.1, read as the reverse complement.
TTCTGGTTGCAACCGACCAGCAGGCCGGCCAGCGCCAGGCTGACACCCAGTGAAACCGCTTTCAATTTTGTGGTGATAGGCATGAAGACGTCCTCGTAACTGTCTGAATAAAAATACAAAGGAGATATCGACACCGGGCGCAAGGCATCCGCCCGGGCTGGGCCGCTCTGCTGGCGGCTGCCATTGGATATCGCAAGGAAGGCCGAACGTGCCGGTGGGCCGGCGTTTGGCTGCAGGCAGGTTAACAAGCCGGGCGATGGCTGCCTTGCCCCGAGGGAGCGAGAAATGTGCCGGCGGGAGCAAGGGGGCCGAGTTGTGAGCAAGGTCGCATCGAAAGGCGGTGCCAAAGCAAAGGTGGGGGTGGCAAGAGGGGAAAGGGCAGGGGAGAAGGAGGGAAAACGGATGGCCTGACGGCCAATGAGGATGGCTGCGATCAACACGCGAGGGGGCCGGCGGCCCCCTCGAAGATCAGCTGATATGCCCGGGCAATGGCCCGGGACGGCTCACTTGGGCTGTTTGAGGGCCCCGGCGAGTTCAATCTGCACCTTGACCCCCTCCTGCTTGAGCGCCGTGGCGACGGCGTTCAGATCGGTGCCCGGTTTGGCCTCCAGCAGGGCGATACCACCACTGCTCTGTTTGAAGTTCAGGCTGTGGCGAGTCGCCAGCGCCTTGGCGGTGGCATCGTCAGCTTCCACCAGCAGGGTGCCGCTTACAGTCAGCTCGGGGCTGGCGGCCCCTTGCATCAACACGTCACCGCGGCGCAGGGTTTGCTGCGGAACCTTGCTGTCAAGGCTGCGGGCGACCCGCTTCTTGCTGCCGTTGTCAGGAATGAGGTAGGTCTGGCCGTTCACCTCTATGGTGCTGTACTGCTTGCCATCCATGGTGACGGACTCCTCGGCGCAGAGCTGTCCCGAGAGGGGGGCCAGCAGGGTTGCCAGAAGCAAGGTAACAGGTTTGTTCATGGTAATACTCCTAGCGTGTTAGCTGCGGTTGGCATCGTGACCCAGGACCCGCAGGGACCATGAGATCAGCTTGCCCGGTTGACGGTTGTTGCGCTCGGTCAGGGCGGTGCGCTCACGGGTCTCGCGATTGAGCAGAGAGACCTGACGGGTACCGTTGGCAACGTCGGTTACCTCCAGTCGCCATGTGCCTTCCGCCGATTCGCCGTAGAACTTGTTGGATAGCATCCGCATGTCGCGCAATCCCTTGGTTCGCACAAAGCCCAGTTGCTGCAGGTCGAGAGATTGGCCGACCAGGCTGTTGAAGGGGCTCAGCAGGATGCTGCGGGTGCCAGCGGGGGAGACCAGTTCGATCAGCAGATCGGGCAGACGCTGGTGATCCAGACTCACCATCACCTGAACCGCTTCTACCGTCAATGGTGTCGCGATGCGGGTTGTCGAGTTGGTCGGGCTGTTGCCCACATCCGGGATGGCAGCGGCACTGCCGCTGACATTGATCTTCTGCCACGGCAGTTGCACCAGCGGGGGCAGGGGCTGGTGATTGGCTGCCAGCTCAAGGGCCTTGTTGACGTCGATCAGACCAAAACCGTAAGTCGGGCTGAACCACATGCCGGCGGCGTTGCGCTCCCACCCTTCAAGCCCTTTCACATCACGCACCTTGCCGGTGCTGCTGGTGTAGCTGACCAGCACGGGCTGATGTTTGGCATCGACCCGGGTTGCGCTGCGCGCCAGCAGATCCCGCAGGTCACGTACCGACAGATCCGGGTAGGCGGACATCAGCAGTGCCATGGCGCCCGAGGTGCTGGGGGTGGCGGAGGAGGTGCCGTTCATGACGCCGTTGTAGTCGCAACTTGCATCCAGCTGCGGGTTGCCGTGCAGCCGGTTGGTGCTGGGATCGTCGGTGCGGTTGTAACCCATGTCGCAGCCGGGCAGATCCGTGGTCACCATCGCCGGAGAGTCGGTGCCGTATTCGCCGCCGGTCGCGCTCAGGAAGATGTTGCTGCCGACGCTGGAGTAGGAGGATCTGACGCCATCGGCGTTGAGCGCGCTCACCACCAGGTTCCAGAAGTTGCTGTTGGAGGGATCGAGGTTGCTGTTTTCAAACGGCAATTTGGGACCATTGCCGGTGCGGTTAAGCACATAGCCGCCCGCCGCTATCTTGTTGAAGCCGTTGCCGGCGGCCTTGATATAGGCCGCGCCCTGCGCCTTGAGGGTCTGCTGTTCAAACAGGCGATCAAGCTGGGATTGATCCAGAGAGTTGGCTGAGCGGGGATCCACCACACTCATGCCGTAGCTCTGGTTGAACACCCGGTTGTCGCGGCTGGCATCGCTGTCGCCAAGGGCGTAGAGCCAATCTTTCTGCAACTGCTGGCTGTTGTCATCCAGCAGGTTGAACCCCTGCAACTGGGCTCGCGGGGCAATCCCCTTGGTCCCGATGGCGTTGTCCACCGCTGCAATGATGCCGGAGACCGAGGTGCCGTGGGCCGAATCCGGATCGGTCGGTGTCGGGTCATCGCTGCCGGTCACCACGTTTTTCGAACCTGGGCGCACGTTCTCCGCCAGATCCGGGTGGGCGATAGCCAAGCCATCATCCACCACGGCCACATTGACTCCCTGGCCCAGCACACCGGTGCGATGAGCCCACCAGAGGTTGAGATCATTGCCCGCTATACCGCCACGGGCGCTGAATCCATCCTGGCCGCTGTTGAGCAGATACCACTGCTGATCCTGCAGGGGATTGGCACCTGGCATGCAGCGCTCGGTGCTGCTGCGTCCGATATCCATGCCGCTCTCCTTGCCGGTGAGCGGCGCACAACCTTCATTTGCCTGAACGAGCGCACTGGGCAGGGTCGACAGCAGTGCTGTGATCGCCAGTGCTAACGATGTTTGCTTCATTATTTTTTTAACTCCATCTTGGATCGCACTCATCCTGAGTGCGACGGAAATCTATACACGGGTGACAGGGGTTCAAAAAGAACCATTTTCAAAAAACGCAATGAGGTTCAAAGAAATCCGATTCAGTTTGTGGTAGGTATTCCAATGACACTGGTTATGTGTTCTATTGAGAATGGTTCTCACCGCTCGCTACTGATCTTTTTATCTGTAATTCACTCATCTCGCGACTCTCCTTCGCCGCAGCCATCTCGATTCGGGGCAATCCCGAGGGGAGCTCGTGCGCTCTTGGAAATAAACGGCATGGTGATGTGTGCCAATGTGAGTGCTGGTATGCGTTCGGGTGAGCCTGCAAGAGTGATGAGGTGGGGGTGGGTCAGTGGTTTATTGCTTGGCGGCGGTGGATGGCTCTGTTATGGTAACCAAAATAGCCGTTTGGATGGCTAGATTGCTGCGGTTTGAGCGGCCTAATCTCTGAGAGCCACCCCGCCGCAGTCCCATAGCTTGATGCGTACCTGACAGGGAGTCCCTATGCCGTTTCGTTCCTACTTATCTTCTCCTTTGACTGCTTCCTTGCGCGCCACTGCTGGCGCCAGCACCTTTATTGCCGCGATGGCGGTCGGGAGCCTCTCTTTTTCCGCGGTTGCCGCCGATGCGTCCTTGCCGACCAAACAGGAGATCGTGATTGGTACTACGGTGGGGGATTTTGCCGACATGGTGACCGACTCCATCCAGCCGCAGCTGGAGGCCAAGGGGTACAAGGTCAAGCTGGTGGAGTTCACCGACTATGTGACCCCCAATATTGCTCTGGCTGACGGATCACTGGATGTGAACTGCTTCCAGCACAAACCCTATCTGGAGAGTTTTGCCAAAGATCGCGGCTTGTCGCTGGCGCCCATTACCCAGGTGCCAACCGGCCCGATGGGACTCTATTCCGGCAAGCTGGCAGCACTCGACAAGGTGAAAGAGGGGAGCACGGTGGCCATCCCCAACGATCCCACCAATCAGGCGCGGGCGCTGTTGATGCTGCAGGATCTTGGTTGGCTCACTCTCAAGGAGGGGATAAACCCGCTCAAGGCGAGCGAGTTTGATGTGGTGAACAATCCGCACAATCTCAAGCTGGTACTGCTGGAAGCCGCGCAGTTGCCCCGCTCGCGGGAGGATGTGGACTTCTCGGTGATCAACGGTAATTTTGCCGCCTCCAGCGGAATCCCGTTCAGTGAAGGACTGTTTCTGGAGCGCAGCTACGATTTTATCAACTGGGTGGTGGTGAAAAGCGCAGATGCGGACCAGCCTTTTGCCAAAGATGTGGCGGCGGCCTACAACTCGGCGGCTTTCAAAGCCTATGCAGCCAAGCGTTTCGTTGGCTACAAGTACCCGCAAGGGTGGGGTGGCTAACAGTCGTGAACGTGGCCCGGCTATACAACGAAAAACGCCCCGAATTCGGGGCGTTTTTTATGGTATCAAGCCATCAACGGGCGCTTCACTGGTTGCGATAGAAGCGGTTCAGCTCGTTCATCACCTGGATCATGGCGCCCATATCCGGGGTACCGTGCTTGATCGGGCGATAGCTGTTGCGCTCCAGCAGTTCGAAGTCACCCTGTTTGTTGAAGTGGGTGATGGTGTCCCCTTCATAGATGGCGAAGTCATTCTGATCCCCTGCCAGCAGCCAGTTGCGCGGGCTGGTATCAAACAGCGAGCGGCCAACGCTGTAATCGCGCGCCGGATTGCGCACGCCCAGCATCCCCTGCATCAGGGTCGGCGCCAGATCGAAATGGCTGCTCGGTTGTTCCCGAACGTCACTGCCGCGCCCCGGCCAGGCCACTACCAGCGGTACCTGCACCTGATAGGGTGAGTAGTTGCTGCCTGCGCCCCAGCTGTTGCTGCGGGTGTCGTTGAACTCCTGACCGTGGTTGGAGGTGATGACGACGATGGTGTTGCTGTCCATCCCCTGCGACTGCAATTTGGTCAGCATCTGCTCAAGCAACTGGTCGGTATAGAAGACCGAGTTCTTGTAGCGGTTTTCCAGTTTTTGCAGGTTCTCCGCCCGATAGGCGGTCGCCGGATTGAAGTTGGCGAGCTCCGGTTGGAACGGCCCCTTCATGGTGGCGGGTAACTGGTAGTCGCCTGGGCTCGAGAGATAGACCAGCGAGAACCAGGGACGCTCGGGAGAGCGCTTCTCCAGCCACTGTTGCCAGTCAGTTAGCAGCTTGCCATCGTCACTCTGCTCGGAGACAAACACCTGTTTGCGCAGACCGGCGAGGATGCTCTTGCGATACTTCTGGGCATCTTCCATCGCGCCGAATAGCCCGAACTGGTAATCCTGGCGCAGCATCTCGTCGAACAGCACCGGCGGACGCTTGTCGCTGCTGATGTCCTTGTAGTAGTGACCGGGCAACCCGTAGAAGAGGCTGAACATCCCCATCAGGTCGTCGTTGCCGCCACTCAGGTGATTGCGGAACGTCAGATGCTGATCCGCATAGCGCTGCAGATTGGGCATGTTGATGTTGTTGAGCATGTCAAAGCGCAGCGAATCGACCACCACAATCAGCAGATTGTTGTGAGTCAGGGGGGCGTTGACGTTGAGCGGGCGCAGCGGATAGTGCATCCGGCTGTCGCTGTTATCCCCCTGGGAGGCAGCCTGCTTCTCGTACTGATCCAGATCCAGCCAGCCATGTTTAGCCAGGAAGGAGCGGGCCGTCATGGGGTAGGAGAGGGGGAAGTTGGCTCTCTGCATGGTGATCGGCTGATAGAGGGTCGCATCGGCCCAGCTGTTGACCACGTGGGTCAGAATAAAGCAGATCAGCAGGGCCAGTCCCACCTGGTTGCCGTACTGGCGGCGCTTGCGCTTGTTGATCTTGCGCCAGACATAGGCCGACAGCAGCAGTTGCAGCAGGAAGATGGTGGGCACGGCAACGAAGATGATGCTCCAGATTGAGCCCTCTTCGGTTTGCGCCTGATCCAGCAGCAACTGCCATACCTGACTGTTGAGGTGGAACTTGAACAGCCGGAATACCTGGGTGTCGATCAGCAGCAGCACCAGCGCCAGGGTAGCGATGATGGCCGAGATGAACCGCAACGACTTCTCCTTGGGCAGCACGAAGCTGAGCGGGAAGATCGTCAACAGGTAGGTGACAAAACTCAGAAACGAGAAGTGGCCAATCCAGCTTACAACGAGGTAGATCACGCCAAGCGTGGTCGATGGCCAGCTGATGGCACCCAGATAACGGGTGGCGATGAGCATGGCCAGAATAATGTTGAAGAAGGAGAACCAATGCCCCCAGGTGATCAGGCGAGAGACATTATCACGATAGGGGTTACCGGTTTCGACCATAGTGATCCATCTGCGTTGAGAAACGTCAAATCAACAGAGTCGGGGACTCAGTGTGCGTCGTGGCGATTATCGACCGATGCGGTCAGGGCCTGGACAAACTTTTCAGTGATGGCCTGGCGCTGGGCCGGTGCCATACCGTTGATGATATTGGTGGTCAGATTGCCAAGCACCATAAGGCTGAGATCCACCGGCGCTTTATGCTTTTCCAGCGCGGTGATCAGGTCGTTCATCAGGGCGTCAAATTGCTCGTTATTGTACTTTGATACGATAGGCATAATCTTCAGTTCATCTCGGTTCAAAGCGCCTTATAATACTTCACCCTTTCGGCTAACACTATGGCTTTGTGACATGAGTCTCGATATCGACAAGATCATTCTTCACTCCTTGCGCCAGGGCGGCGATGGTCAACCTCACGCCGATACCCGCAGCCAGCTTCTGCCTGCTGACGAGGCAGTACAGGGGCTGATGGCGGAGCTGCACCGCATTTACAATGGCAAGGGGGGCAAGGGCTTTGGCTTTTTTGCAGACCCCGAGGCCGCTGTCGCCGAGCTGGCGGACGGTGAAGAGGCCCCCAAACAGCCTTCTCCCCTGTTTCGCATTGCGCTGGAAAAACTGCTCGACGAGCAGCTCGAATTTGTCCCCTTCTCGGTGGAGATGACCCAGCTGCTGGTCAGGCAACTGGTGGAACATGCCCTCGACGAGCAGGGGGTACTGCTGTTTGCCAAGTACAACTATGTGGGGGTTGATTACCTGATGATCGCTCTGCTGGAAGGCAAGGAGAGCGTCACCGTCAGCGAAGCGCTGGAATTGCGCCATATCCAGTATCTGGATATCGGCAAACTCAATCTGGTGGCCCGCATCGATTTGACCGAATGGAAAACCCAACCTGATTCGCGCCGCTATATCACCTTCAGCAAGGGGCGCATTGGCCGCAAACTGGGCGACTTCTTTATGGATCTGCTGGGGGCCCGCGAGGGGATGGATGCCAAGGTGCAAAATAAAGGCTTGCTGCAGGCGGTAGAAGATTATTGCGACAGTCGCCAGCTCGAACCGACCGAGCGCAATGACTATAAAAAGCAGGTCTTCAAATATTGCACCGAGCAGGCGAGCGCCGGTGAAGAGATCGAAATCAAGGAGCTGTCAGCGGAATTGCCCGGCGATGGCGATCTCGATTTTTACAGCTTTATCGGTCAGGAGTATGAGCTGGAAGAGCGTTTCCCGGCTGATCGCTCTACCCTGCGCGGCTTGACCAAGTTTGTCGGCTCCGGCGGCGGCCTGACTTTGAGCTTTGAGCAGAAACTGTTGAACAGCCGGGTGTTTTATGACCCGCAGACCGATACCCTGACCATCAAGGGGGTGCCGCCCAATCTCAAGGATCAGCTGCTGCGCCAGTCATAATGTGATCCGGCCTTCATTTTTGGCAAAAAGACACCGCAGTTCGCTGCGGTGTCTTTTTATTTAATGGGGCAGGGGGTAGCGAAAGCAACTCGGTGCTTTGTTAACAAATTAAACAGAATTATCCATGTGAAAGGGTTTTCAATGAGGTGAAAACCCTTTCATTCATGTCTTTTTATTTCTATTTGGTAATTTAATTTCTTGTGTTGGCGAGAAATATGCCAATAAATGGCGCTAACCCCCTGAAATAAGAAAATGTTTTCAAAACTTTCTGGAAGGAAATACGTAATTGCATTTCAAAAATGCGAGTTGCGTCATGTGAGCCGTTTGCCGCTTGGGATAATATTCATCTCGCACACAATGCTCTTACAGCGCGGAACTAATACAAGGAAAGGCTCATGAAAAAGAAATTGCTGTCATCCCTGATCGGTCTGGCCACTCTTGGCGTCGCTTGCTCTGCTACTGCTGCCATCGATGAAGGCCAGCTGACCATCTGGATCAACGGTGACAAGGGATACAACGGTCTGGCTGAAGTGGGTAAGAAGTTTGAAGCAGAAACCGGCATCAAGGTTACTGTGGCTCACCCGGATCAGGTTGAAGTGAAATTCCAGCAAGCCGCCGCCACTGGCAACGGCCCGGACATCTTCTTCTGGGCTCACGACCGTTACGGTGAGTGGGTCAAAGCCGGTTTGCTGGTTCCGGTAACGCCGAACGCTGCCACCAAAGGCAAATTTGAACAGCTGGCATGGGATGCCATGACTGTTGATGGCAAAACCTATGGCTACCCGGTTGCCATGGAAGCAGTCAGCCTGATTTATAACAAGGACCTGCTGCCCGAGCCGCCGAAAACCTTCGAAGAGATCGCCAAGATTGACGAGACTCTGAAGAAAAACGGCAAGCGCGCCATCATGTGGGCTTATGACACCCCGTATTTCAGCTATCCGCTGGTGGCTGCCAACGGTGGTTACGCCTTCAAGAAAACCGCTACCGGTTATGACGTCAAAGATACCGGCGTGAACAATGCAGGTGCCAAGATGGGCGTGGGCTACATCTCCGAGATGATCAAGTCTGGTCACCTGGAAAAAGGCATCGACTACGGTGTGATGGACGCCAAGTTTAACAAGGGCGAAGTGGCCATGATGATCAACGGTCCCTGGGCCTGGAGCAACCTGGACAAGAGCGGCATCAAGTACGGCGTAGCGCCGCTGCCGACCCTGAACGGCAAGCCGGCCAAAGCCTTCGTTGGCGTACTGGGTGCCACCATCAACGCCGCCAGCCCGAACAAGGATCTGGCTATCGAGTTCCTGGAAAACTACCTGCTGACCGATGCCGGTCTGGCGCCGGTTAACGCCGACAAGCCGCTGGGTGCCGTTGCGCTGAAATCCTTCCAGAAGACCCTGGAATCCGATCCGCACATCAAGGCCACCATGCTGAACGCCCAGGCTGGCGAGCCGATGCCATCCGTTCCCGAGATGAGCCGTTTCTGGTCTTCCTTCGAAACTGCCCTCAAGAACGTGACCTCCGGTCGTCAGGGTGTTGACGAAGCTCTGGATACCGCTGCCAAGCGTATCGTTCAGTAAGCACGCACTACCCGGGAGGCCGTCATGGCCTCCCACTCTCTCAAATCTCTCTTGGCGTTATAAAGGTTAATTGGCATGGAAGTAGTACCTTCTGTTGAGTCCTATGCCGGTCCGAAGGATAAGCACACCTGGCTTAAGTGGACCATAGCGGCCCTGGTTGCCATCCTCAACGGCTACGCAGCCGTGATGATGTACGCCAGTGGCGAGTGGGTATTCGCGCTGCTGGATCTGGTGGTGGTTTCCGTCGGTCTGTATGTCTTCATGAACAAGAAGACCTATGCCCATCGCTACATCTTTCCGGGTGTTGCGGGCATGGTTGTGTTTATCATCTTCCCTCTTGCCTACACCATTGGCATTGCCTTCACCAACTATTCGGGGTCCAACTTGCTCTCCGTGGAGCAGGCGCGGGACTACCACCTGAAGAAAACCTACAAGGTGGCGGGCGGTGAATTCGATTTTACCCTGCTGGGTGGCGACAACGGCCAGTTCCAGCTGCTGCTGACACAGGATGATCAATCCTTTATCAGCCAACCTGTTTCCCTGATGACCAACAAGGCCCGTGAGCTGGCGTCCCGCGAGGGCCGTGTGCAGAACACCCAGCAAGTGGTCGAGCTGCAGCCCTTCACCGGCGAAGCGGCCAGCAAGGCCGCACCGATCCGCGCCATTGTTGAGCATCGTACTCACCTGAGTGACCTTGATCTGGTGCTGCCGGATGGCGGTACCCACCTGACCCTGAGCAGCCTGCGCAAGTTTGCCGCCCAGAAGCAGCACTACACCCGTCTGATGGATGGTGCCGTGCTCAAGTCCGGCGTGGTGATCAAAGACAGCAACCTGCTGCGTGATACCCAGAATGGCGAGCTGATGCTGCCCAATGGCGAGACCGGCTTCTATCAGTACATCGACGAACAGGGTCAGTTTGTCGGCAAGGGTATTGCTCCGGGCTTTGTGGTAAGCGTCGGTTGGAAGAACTTCGCGCGCATCGTCACCGATCCGGGCATCCAGTCACCCTTCCTGCAGATCTTCATCTGGACCGTGATCTTCTCAACCTGCTCCGTCGCTTTCACCCTGGCTATCGGCATGGTGCTGGCCTGTCTGGTGCAGTGGGAAGAGCTCAAGGGGCGCGGTTTCTATCGGGTCATGTTGATCCTGCCCTATGCGATCCCGGCGTTTATCTCCATCCTGGTGTTCAAGGGGTTGTTCAACCAGAACTTCGGTGAGATCAACATGTTCCTGGAAGCGGCGTTTGGCATCAAACCGGACTGGTATACCAACCCCTTCCTGGCCAAGGTGATGATCCTGATTGTCAACACCTGGCTCGGCTACCCCTACATGATGATCCTCTGCATGGGCCTGCTCAAAGCCATTCCGGAAGATCTCTATGAAGCGTCCGCCATGGATGGTGCCGGTCCGGTACAGAACTTCTTCAAGATCACCGTGCCGCTGCTGATGAAGCCGCTGACACCGCTGTTGATTGCCTCGTTCGCCTTCAACTTCAACAACTTCGTGCTTATCCAGTTGTTGACCAACGGTGCGCCCGACATCATCGGCGCCAGCACCCCGGCCGGTACCACCGACTTGCTGGTGAGTTATACCTACCGGATTGCGTTCCAGGGATCGGGTGGTCAGGACTACGGTCTGGCCAGTGCCATCGCCACCGCTATCTTCCTCATCGTGGGTGCGCTGGCGCTGCTCAACCTGAAATTGTCCAAAGCCGACAAGCAGCTGTAAGGAGGCTTCAACATGGCAATCGTACAACCCAAATCAGTCAAATACCGGGTGTGGGCAACCCACCTGGTCATGTGGGGCTTCCTGGCGCTGATCATCTTCCCGTTGATCATGGTTATCGCCATCTCGTTCCGTAACGGTAACTTCGCGGTAGGGGAGATCATCCCCTCCAATCCAACGCTGGATCACTGGAAGCTGGCGCTGGGCATGTCCATCACCAACGCTGACGGCAGCATCACGCCGCCGCCGTTCCCGGTGCTGACCTGGTTGTGGAACTCCATCAAGATCGCCGGCATCACTGCCCTGATGATCGTGACGCTCTCCACCACCTGTGCTTACGCCTTTGCCCGCCTGCGTTTTCGTGGCAAGTCCACCATCCTGCAGGGCATGCTGATTTTCCAGATGTTCCCGGCTGTGCTGGCACTGGTAGCCATCTACGCGCTCTTTAACAAGATTGGTGACTACATCCCCTGGCTCGGTCTCAACACCCACGGTGGCCTGATCCTGGCGTACATGGGGGGGATTGCCCTGCACGTCTGGACCATCAAGGGCTACTTCGAGACCATCGACTCCTCCCTGGAGGAGGCTGCGGCCATCGACGGTGCGACCCCGTGGCAGGCATTCCGTCTGATCCTGTTGCCCCTGTCGGTGCCCATCCTGGCGGTAGTGTTTATTCTGGCCTTTATCGGTTCCATTACCGAGGTGCCCATGGCCTCCATCCTGCTGCAGGATGTGAACAATCTGACCCTGGCGGTCGGGGCCCAGCAGTACCTCTATCCGCAGAACTATCTGTGGGGTGATTTCGCGGCGGCCGCAGTGCTCTCCGGTTTCCCCATCACAGTGGTCTTCCTGCTGGCACAGCGCTGGTTGGTTGGCGGTCTGACTGCTGGTGGTGTGAAAGGTTAAGTTTATGGCCGGGGGAGCTGACTCCCCCCGCTATCACGATTTGCAAAGATTCAAGAGCGGAGCTCGTCATGGCTGAAGTAGTACTCAACAACGTTCGCAAAAATTACGATCCGGCTGTTCACAAGGACACCCTGCGCAATATCAATCTCTCCATCAAGGAGGGCGAGTTCATCGTCTTCGTCGGCCCGTCCGGCTGTGGTAAATCCACCCTGCTGCGGATGATCGCGGGTCTGGAAGACATCACCAGCGGTGAGCTGACCATCGGTGGTCGCTACATGAACGACGTGCCGCCGGTAGAGCGCAACGTCGGCATGGTGTTCCAGTCCTACGCCCTTTATCCGCACATGAACATCTACGAGAACATGGCCTTTGGTCTGAAGCTCAAGAAGATGGACAAAGAGAACATCCACAAGCGGGTGATGCGCGCCGCCGAGATCCTGGGTCTCGAGCCGCTGCTGGACAGAAAGCCCAAGGCGCTCTCCGGTGGTCAGCGTCAGCGGGTCGCCATCGGTCGCTCCATCGTGCAGCAGCCGCAGGTGTTCCTGTTTGACGAACCGCTCTCCAACCTGGATGCCGCCCTGCGGGTCAAGATGCGGATCGAGATCGCCAAGCTGCACAAAGAGCTTAACTCCACCATCATCTACGTGACCCACGATCAGGTGGAAGCGATGACCCTGGCCGACAAGATTGTGGTGCTGAGCCCGCTCAAGGCCGAAGCTGCCACCAACCTGGAACAGTTCGGTTCACCGCTGGATCTCTACCACAACCCGGACAACAAGTTCGTGGCGGGCTTTATCGGCTCTCCCAAGATGAACTTCCTGGCGGGCGAGTTGCTGGAGATTGGCGAGCAGGAGTGCCTGGTCAAGTTGACCTCTGGCGATACCGTGCGGGCCCGGGTCGATGCCCGCAGTGGCGCTGTGGGTGACAAGGTGGAGCTGGGTATTCGCCCCGAGCACCTGATGCCGCTGGATCACCCCCATGCGCACAGCAAGGTGAGCGGGATCGTGCAGGTGGCCGAGCACCTGGGGGCCGAGTCCTTCGTTTATATGGATGTGGATGGTCACGACTTTACCGTCAAGGCCACCTCGGATGTGGATGTGGCGACCGGTCAGACTTACAGCGTGGGTATCCCGGCCGAAGCCTGCTACCTGTTCGATGCCAAGGAGCAGGCGTTCCCTCGTACCGCCAAATATATCCGTACCTGATTTTTTGTTGTGCCGGTTTTCCTTTCTTAATAATCAATGCCTTTTTGCCGGTCGTCAGACCGGCTTTTTATTGCCTGCGATTTGAACATGCAGGTAGGCAAGGTAACCCGGTTCAAGCCTCGAGTTCGGCGGTAATATCGGGCACAAAGGTCTGGCTGGCCAGCGGCGGGCGCTCATACCCTTCGGTCTTGATGGGGGGGAGCTTGATGGGCTCGTAGTGGATCGCCTCGTAGGGCACCTTGCTCAGCAGATGGGCGATGCAGTTGAGGCGGGCACGGCGCTTGTCGTCCGCCTCCACCACGAACCAGGGACAATCCTCGGTGTCGGTGTAGGTGAACATGTCATCCTTGGCGCGGGAGTATTCCACCCAGCGCGAGCGGGACTGCAAATCCATCGGGCTGAATTTCCAGCGCTTGATGGGGGTGTTGATCCGCTCTTTAAAGCGCTTCTCCTGCTCCTCGTCACTGACCGAGAACCAGTATTTGATCAAGGTGATGCCGGAGCGGATCAGCATCCGCTCAAACTCGGGGCAGGCGCGCAGAAACTCGCGATACTCGGCATCGCTGCAAAATCCCATCACCCGCTCGACTCCGGCCCGGTTGTACCAGGAGCGGTCAAACAGCACCATCTCGCCAGCGGCGGGCAGGTGGGCCACATAACGCTGAAAGTACCACTGGGAGCGCTCCCGATCGGAGGGGGCGGGCAGCGCCGTGACCCGGCAGACCCGGGGGTTGAGCGGCTCGGTAATCGCCTTGATGACGCCCCCTTTACCGGCGGCGTCCCGTCCCTCGAACAGCACCACCACCTTCAGTCCCTCCTGTTTGACCCACTCCTGCAGCTTGACCAGCTCCTCCTGCAGATGGGCAAGGTGGTGCTCGTAGCACTTCTTGTCCAGACGCGGCCGCTTCTTGCTCTTCTCCTTCGCCATGGGCTTCTCCTTTTGGCATCCTTTCATGGGTGACTTCTTTGAGTCACTGTCAGCTTGCACCAGGGAGGCGTCACCTGCCAAGGGGGACGTGATACACTGCCCGCCCATCGCTGGCAACAGGAGATAACATGAAGCATTTTATGGAGATAGCGGGCCGCCGGATGGCCTATCTGGATGAAGGGCAAGGGCCGGTGCTGCTGTTTGGCCACAGCTATCTGTGGGACAGCGCCATGTGGGCGCCGCAAATCGAGGCGCTCAAGGGCAGCTATCGCTGCATCGTTCCCGAGCTGTGGGGCCACGGCGATTCCGATCTGCTTCCGGAAGGCGCCTGCACGCTGGCAACCCTGGCGCGCGATCACCTGGCGCTGCTCGATGCCCTCGGGGTCAACGAGTTCGTACTGGTGGGCCTCTCCATCGGCGGCATGTGGGGTTTGGAGCTGGCGCACATGGTGCCAAACCGCCTCAAGGGTCTGGTGCTGATGGACAGTTTTGTCGGCCTCGAGCCCCAGATCACCTGCGAGCGCTACCTCGGCATGCTCGCTGCGATCGAGCAGCTTGGTTCAATTCCTGCCCCCATCATCGAACAGGTGGCGCCTATCTTCTTTGCCCGCCAGCCTGATGAGGCGCTGATGAGTGGTTTCAAGGCGCGTCTGGCCGCTTGGCCAAACGAGAAGATTGCCGCCATGGTGGCGGTGGGCCGCAGCTTTGTGACCCGCGAAGATCGTATCGAGTGGCTGGAGGAGATCATCACTCCCGCACTGGTGATGACCGGCTGCGAGGACAAGGCCCGTCCGGTGCTGGAGGGCTATCTGATGGCCGAGGTGCTGGGTTGCCCATTCAGGGAGATCCCGATGGCTGGCCACATCTCGTCGCTGGAAAATCCGGCCTTCGTCAATCAGCAGCTGATCGATTTTCTGGCGGCGCTGTAAGCCTGAATTGGACGCCTGAGCAGGCTGTACGACCAGCCTGATGGTCGTGAAAAAGGGAGCCGAGGGCTCCCTTTTGTTTGGTCGTGTCTCACGGTTCAAGACTCATAACGGTTACCAGATATAGCCCAGCGCAAAACCCGCATAGAGCTCGCCATCGTGCTGGACGATGGGGCTGTTTTTGATGTCCCGATCATACCATTCGTAGTTCATGGCAAACATGCCAATCCAGTTGGGGCTGAAGCGGTAGCTGGTGACGAGGGCCGTCATCGGGGAGAGGGTGGTACCGGTATCCCAAGCAGGCCGCTGGGCGGTTGCCTCGCTCTCGGAGATGCCGCCGAAGTAGTAGTTGGCCATCTTGTCGCTGCGCAGCATCAGCCCCATCCCCGGCATGATCAGCAGGTTGCCGCGCAGGATGGGGAAGTCGGCCCACAGCAGCAGCTCCTGCCCCTTGCTGCGGCCGGTGACATCGCTGTTAGCACGCACGGTCAGCAGGGCATAGGGGGTGATGATATTGCCACCGATCCCGCCTTCCAGCTGCCATTTTCGCTGCTCCATGCCAGTAAAGGCCGGAGAGTCCTCGGGATCCAGATTGCCAAAACGGACCCGGCCATAGCCGTAGAGGGCCAAGTTCTCATCCTTGTGGAAGTAGTAGCGGGCCCGATCCCCCAGAAACATGAATTGGTCGCCGAAGTAGATAAAGCCGGGGATGGCGTAGAGGCTGTTATCTTGTGCTTCATAACGGGCCTGTCCCCCGATGAGCGCCGCACCGGCGACAAAGCCCTGTGGCACCGGGCTGGTAGGGCTGTCGCTGGTGAGCAGATCCATGGCGCCAAGATCGATATCGGCACGCGCTGGCATAGCGGCAGCGAGGAGCAGGGCCGTCAGCCCTGCCGCTCTGATTTGACGAAAAAAGGTCATGGACACTCCGTTGTCACGATTGCAGGGGAAGCAGGTTATTTTGCGGCACTGGGCATCTCTTCGCGTTTTGGCCAGGCATTGATCACCGCCTTGACCAGGGTGGCGAGGGGAATGGCGAAGAAGACTCCCCAGAATCCCCACAAGCCGCCGAAGACCAGCACGGCGATGATGATGGCCACCGGATGGAGGTTGACCGCTTCCGAGAAGAGCACCGGCACCAGCAGGTTGCCATCGAGGGCCTGAATGACCAGATAGGCCACCATCAGCCAGGCGAATTCGGGGGTGAGCCCCCACTGGAACAGGGCGACCATGGCTACCGGAACCGTCACCACGGCGGCGCCGATATAAGGGATCAGCACAGAGAAGCCGACCGCGACCGCCAGCAGCACCGAGTAGCGCAGTCCCATCAGGGCGAAGGGAACATAGGTGGCGATGCCGACGATGAGGATCTCGATCACCTTGCCGCGGATGTAGTTGATGATCTGGTTGTTCATCTCGACCCACACCCGGTTGACCAGGGTGCGGTTGCGCGGCAGGAAGCGGCGCAGGCTGCCCATCAGTACCCGCTTGTCTTTGAGCATAAAGAAGACCATCAGCGGCACCAGAATAAGGTAGATCATGATGGCGACCACATTGACCAGCGAACTGAGGGAGGCGCTTACCAGATGCTCGCCGCCACTGAGGATGCGCTGGCGAATATTGTCGATGACGGTCTCCACCAGACTGACGTCGATGAGCTCGGGGTATTTGTCAGGCAGGGTGCGGACATAATCCTGAGCGTGGGTCAGCATGGCCGGCGCCTCTTTGGCCAGATTGATCCCCTGACTGACCAGCGTCGGGATAAGACCCAGCAAGGAGGCGACTGCTACCGCAATAAAGAGGATCAGAATGACGCTGGTGGCCAGGGTGCGCGACAGCCCCGCTTTTTGCAGCCGGGCGACCGGCCACTCCAGCAGATAGGCCATTACCAGCGCTACCAGCAGGGGGGCCAGCAGATCGCCAAACAGCCAGATGATGGTGAAGCAGAACACCAGCAACAGGAAAAGGGTAACGGCATCGGGATCGGAAAAACGGGTCTGATACCAGCGCTTCAATACTTCTAACATGACGGCATCCTTACATCACTGGGGCTCAAGATGGTTGTTTCGCCCCGACAACCAACTGCAAAGAGAGGGTTTTGTCCGCTTCTTGCTGCACCTCGACATGGTGGCCCTGACGGTGCAGATAGGCCGGAATATCCTGCCGGGAGCCCGTATCGGCCAGCCGGATGGTGACGGTTTGACCGCTTTTGGCCTCCCTTAACCAGAGCTTGAGCCGGATCAGCGGCTCGGGGCAGCGCCAGGGGGTCAGGTCGAGAATTTCCATGGGGGCTCCATCAGGCAGGTGGCCGCTATTATGGCCGTGATAAGAGCGTGAAACAACGCTTGTAGCCCTTGATGGGCAAGGGTATTCTGCCGAGGCCCTTTCTGATGGAGATAGAGATAACGTGGCACGTTTTTCCCCCCTGATGGCATCGCTTCCCCTGCTGGCTTCCCTGATGGGCGCCACGTTTCATGCCGAGGCCAACAATCAGCTTCCCGACATCGGCACGGCCGGGGTTGCTGCCCTGCCCATCGAGCAGGAAGTGCGTTACGGCAACGCTTTTATGCGCTTTGCCCGTGCGGGTCTGCCGATCATCGATGATCCGGTGCTGAGCCAGTACATTGATGATCTGGGTCAGCGATTGCTGACCAACGCCGATGGGGTGCGTTTCCCGTTTACCTTCTTCCTCATCAATGATCCCAGCATCAACGCGGCCGCCTTCCTCGGCGGGCGAGTCAAGGTGCACACTGGTCTATTCCTCTACGCCGACAGCGAGAGCGAGCTGGCCTCGGTACTGGCCCACGAAATCACCCACGTGACCCAACGCCATATCGCCCGTTATATGGAAGCGCAGGCGAGCAGCTCGGCGGTGACCCTGGCCGGTCTGGTGGGCTCCATCGCGCTGGCGGTGATCAACCCGACTGCCGGTATCGCTGCGTTGCAGACTACGCTGGGCCTCTCCATGCAGTCGGCCATCAACTACACCCGCGACAACGAATATGAAGCGGATCGCATCGGCATGAAGACGCTTTATGATGCCGGTTTCGACCCCATGGGGATGGCCAACTTCTTCCAGAAACTGGCTGCCGAATACCGTTACGCCAGCAAGCCGCCGGAAATGCTGCTCACTCACCCGCTGCCGGAGACCCGGATCAGCGAGGCTCGCGCTCGGGCGGGCAGCTATGGCCGCCGCGACTTGCCGCCCAGTCTCGACTTCTGGCTGGCCAAGGTGCGGATTCAGGTGCGTTTTGGTACCGATACCCCGCAGGGGCTGCTGAGCTACTTCGATAGCCGGATCCTGAAGGGGGATTACCCGCTCAAGGATGCCGCCATCTATGGCAAGGCGCTGGCGCTGATCCAGCTCAAGCGCACCGACGAGGCTGATACTCTGATGCAGGAGCTGGCGGCCCGTCATCCGGAAGATCTCTTTATCGTCGATGCCCAGACCGACATCGATCTGGCCAAGGGGCGCAGTGCCCAGGCCATCGCGCGTCTCGAGAAGTTCCGCAGCCGGATGCCGGATAACGAAGTGGTGGTGGTCAACCTCGGCAACGCCTACCTCGAGAGCGGCAACTACAAGAAGTCCATCGCCATCCTCGACCCCTATGCCCGTGCCCATGAGGAGAACAATCTGGCCTGGAACCTGTTGGCCGATGCCTATCGCAAGGCGGGCAGAATGACCGAGCTGCATATGGCGCGGGCCGAGATGCTCGCGCTGCGCGGGGATTATCAGGCGGCCATCGACGAGCTGATCGTGGCGCGCGGTACCACCAGCGATCGGATGACCCTGGCTCGTCTGGAGGCGCGCATCACCGAGCTGGAGCGGGCCAAGAAGGATCTCGACAGCCTCAAGGGCTAACGAAACCTATCAAACAAGGGCGCACTATGGTGCGCCCTTGTTGTTTATGGCGGTGGCGTTGATGTGGGGGACGGTGATAGCAGCGATGGGCTAGTGACTCATGCCGCTGGCGGTCGCCTTGAGCATCTCGATCTGCTGCTGGTCGAGCTCGCCGACCAGCGTCTGCTTGAGCTTGCCCTCATTATCGAGCAGATAGCTGGTGGGCAGGCTGCTTGGGCGAGGGAAGGGGAGCCTGGCATCTTCATTGGCAATAAGGAGCGGCACCTTGATGTGATACTGCGCAGCCAGCTTGTCCAGCTCTGCTGGCGTGGTCGGGTCGTAGTTGATGGCCACCACTGTGATCTGGCCTTCTGCCGCCAGCCCGTTGAGGCGCGGCATCTCCCGCAGGCAGGGGGCGCACCAGGGGGCGAAGTAGTTGATCAGCAGCGGCTTGCCGGCAAAGTGGCGCAGGCTGACCGACTGCCCTGTTGCATCGGTAAATTCGGGGGCGGGTGTGCAGGCGCCCAGCAGGCCAGCCACAATCAGCCAACAAATTCGTTTCAATTCCTTTCCACTGCCGCTTACCCTGACCATCACTTTCCCCTACAATAGCGCCGTTTCTAGTCCCATCTTGCGATTAATCAGGGAGTTACCATGAGC
This sequence comes from Aeromonas sp. 600948, assembly GCF_049174875.1. Taxonomy (NCBI): domain Bacteria; kingdom Pseudomonadati; phylum Pseudomonadota; class Gammaproteobacteria; order Aeromonadales; family Aeromonadaceae; genus Aeromonas; species Aeromonas sp. 600948. The sequence continues at coordinate 824 of NZ_JAAKTY010000032.1, read as the reverse complement.
GAGACCCAAATCTACCACAATCCGCGCTGCTCCAAGAGTCGCGAAACCCTGGCTCTGCTGGAACAGCACGGGATCGCCCCTGATGTGGTGCTCTATCTGGAGCAGGCCCCGAGCGAAGATGAGATCTGCAACCTGCTCTCTCTGCTCGGTTTTAGCGATCCCCGCCAGCTGATGCGCACCAAGGAGGATCTCTACAAGGAGCTGGGATTGGCCGATGTCAGCGGTGATGCCCTTATTCGTGCCATGCACCAGCATCCCAAGCTTATCGAGCGCCCCATTGTCATCAAGAATGGTCAGGCCCGCATTGGTCGCCCGCCGGAGCAGGTGCTGGAGATCCTCAAGTGAGCACCCGCTTCGCACGTTGGCTGACTCTGGTCGGCTTCTTCGGCCTGCTGGGCTGGGTCATCCTCTGGCATCTGTGGCTCTCGCCCCATCCGGACCTTAACCCCTGGCTGCTGCCGGTGATCTGGACGGTGCCGCTGCTCTTCCCTCTCAAGGGGATAGTGCAGGGCAACCCCTACACCCACGCCTGGGGCAACTTCGTGTTGATGCCCTATTTCCTGCACGCCCTCACCCTGATCACCACGGATGAGGGGGAGCGGTGGCTGGCGGTGGTGGAGCTGGTCTTCACCACCATCGCCTTTGTCGGCACCATCTATTACGCCCGACTGCGTGGCCGGGAACTTGGCTTAAGCATTCGCAAAAAGAAAGATGAAGCCAACTGATGACAAACGCCCCGCAAGGGGCGTTTTTTATGGCTCTGTCCCAATTACGTGTTGAAAGGCTAATCTTGAAGTAGGCCATCACCTTGAGGTCTACCATCA
>NZ_JAAKTY010000031.1:0-45934 GCF_049174875.1 Aeromonas sp. 600948 | reverse complement strand
GGAGCGGTAGTTCAGTCGGTTAGAATACCGGCCTGTCACGCCGGGGGTCGCGGGTTCGAGTCCCGTCCGCTCCGCCAATAATTTGAAGGCCTTCCCGATTGGGAAGGCCTTTTTGCTATGGGCGATTTTGTCCATAAGACCCACAGATTTGCACACCAGAATCGACACAAAGCCCGGCTTCATAACCGGGGTTTTGTATTTTTAGCGTGTTAAACAGCCAACGTTTGGTTTTTACCTGCCAAAAGAGTGCCAGATAGCCGGTTATTTCCACCATTTTCTGGCTATATTCGAGCCTTGTCAGCTTCATTGGAAGTCACTTGGGCGAGTCTAGAGGCGGCCAAATCAGCCTTCTGCCGCCTGCTGGTTACAGGGCAGTTCCATATTGACCACCCCCTCTTCCATTTGCACGTCGATCTTGAAGCCAAGCCGTTTGGCGAGGTTGACCATGCCACGATTGCTGGGCATGGTCATGCCGGATAACTGGCCAATCCCCTGCTCTTTGGCGTAACGGATGATCTTCTCCATCATCAATTTGCCGAGCCCCACCCCTTTCAAGTCCGATCGCACCAGAATGGCAAACTCGGCATCGCTCAGGTCCGGGGTCGAGATAGCGCGCACCACGCCAAGGATCTGATCCTGCAGATTGCCATCCTGACCCACAGCAACGAATGCCATCTCCCGGTCGTAATCGATCTGGGTCATACGAGCCAGCTCTTCATGGCCCAGTTCGCCCACATCGGCAAAGAAGCGTTTGTACCTGTCTTCATCGGAGACTTGCAGTACGAACTGCTTGTGAGCCGGTTCATCTTCCGGCCGGATCGGGCGCAGCAGGATATGGCGCTGATCTTTAAGCCAGGCACCCTCCTCTAGTTCGGTAGGATAGGGGCGGATTGCCAGTCGGTTGCTGGTCGGGATGGTAGGGTCGCTCAGTGTGAGGCTGGCATCCAGCACTACCATTTCGGTACCGCACGCTTGTAGTGGATGCAGATCCAGCTCCTGAATCTCCGGAAAGGCGAGCAATAGCTCGGAGAGCTGGCAAAGCACTTGGCCCAAGGCATCGATATCCAGTCGTTCCGGCGTGGCTTGTTCGCGGATCTTGCGGCTCTTGAGGGCGCCGATGATCTGGTAACGAGCCAGTGCCTGATTGAGCGGTGGCAAGGCTGCCACCATCTCCTGCGGTTCTGCGCCTGATTCCCCCAACAGAATGACGGGGCCAAAGATGGCGTCTTGCTGGATCCGTACCCGCAGCTCCAGGCCGCCGCTGCGGCGAGCCATCCGCTGCACCAGCAAGCCTTCGATACGGGCGCCCGGATCATGCTGTTTGACCCTGTCCAGAATGGCATCTGCAGCTTGTGCCACTTCGGCCGAGGTGCGCAGATTGAGTACCACTCCGTGTACGGCAGACTTGTGCAGGATATCGGGCGAGCGCAGTTTTACCGCCACCGGGTAGCCGATCTGCTCGGCGGTGAGGGTCGCCTCGATGGCGTCGGTGACGATCCAGGTTGGCAGGGTCGAGAGACCGGCGGCTTGCAAAATGGGGTGAACGAGATGTGTATCCAGTCTCAGTTGCTTGCGCTGCTGCGCTTGGCGGATCAGCTGCTGGCACAGCTCGACATTGAGCTGGTTGCCATGTAGTGACGCCGGTGTCTCCATCAACTGCTTCTGGTTGCGGCGGTATTCCACCATGTGCATGAAGGCGGCCATGGCGCTTTCCGGTGTGCGGTAGGTCGGGAAGCCCGCCTCGGTAAAGAGTTTGCGCCCCTCCTGCGCCGAGTATTCACCCGCCCAGTTGGTGAGGATGTTGAAACGGCGCGCTCTGGGATGCTGTTTCAGATGGACGATTAGATGGCTGGCCAGCGGCGCGCTTGGCGCCGTGAGCGAGGGGGCGTGGATGATCAGGATGGCGTCGATGCCATCCTCCTGCAACACGTTGTCCAGCGCCTCCTGATAGGTGGTGATGGTGGCATCGCTGCCGATATCGAGCGGCGGGCGAGCCAGCTTGCCGCCCCGCTCCAGCAGTACATCCACTGCCATATTGGCCAGCCCGCGACCGTTGGAGATGATGGCAAGCCGCTCTCCCTTGAGGGTCATGGAGTGGCTCAAGGTTTCTACCGCGGCGAATAGTTCGTGGGTATCCCGTACCCGCAGCATGCCGGCGCGGCGGATGGCGGCATCATAGACATTGTCGAGGCCGTGGGCCGGATCGTGGCGCCCGCTTTTCAGCACCAGGATCGGCTTGTTGCGCGAGGCTGCCCGCGCTGCCGAGAGAAAGTGGCGGGCGTCGTGCAACTTGTCCATGTAGATCAAAATGGCGCGGGTGACGCTGTCGCGGGAGAGCTGATCCAGCAGCTGGCCGAAGTCGATGTCGCAGTGATCACCCAGGGAGATGAAGGCGGAGAAGCCCAGCTCATGCTGCTTGGCCCAATCCAGAATGGTGGTGCTGACGGCGGCGGATTGCGACAGAAAGGCGACCTGCCCCGGCTTGGCGGCAATGGGTGAAAAGCTGGCGTTGATCCCCTGGCCGGGCAGCAGCATCCCCATGCTGTTGGGGCCGAGCAGGCGAATGCCGTATTGTTGGCAGACCCGTTTCAGCTCCAGCCGCTCCTCGGGGGAAAAGTCGGCGGCCAGTATGATGGCCGCCCCCCCACCCTTCTGGCCGAGCGCTTCCAGCAACGGCAAGACCCGCTCCCGCCTGGTGCAGATGATGGCGAGATCCGGGGTCAGCGGCAGGCTGGCGATATCGGGATAGGCCAGCACGCCGGCGATGGCTTTGTTACGCGGGGTGACGGGGAGGATGGGCCCTTTGAAGTGGCCCGCCAGCAGGTGGCGCACTATCACATGACCCGCTTTGTGCGGATCGGTCGAGGCGCCGATGATGGCGATTGATTGGGGTTTGAACAGCCGATCCAGACCGCTTGCGTTCATGGGCACTCCCGTCGAAAGGGGGAAGATACCAGTCTAATACCTCTTTGTTGCAGGTTCTGTGACCGGCTCCCGATCACCGTTTGTTGAGGGCGTTGGCGCGCAGGTAAAAGCGCAGCTCCCCCTGTACCCGGCGAATGGCTCCCAGGTGGCGTTCCTGCAGATAGATATCCTGTTCCCGATCGAGCGCCGTGCTGGGTACGCCCATGCTTTGCAGATACTCCTCAAACAGGGTTGAACCCTTGATCTCTACCAGATGCTGTTTCATGGCTCTCCTCCCTGTGCCTTGGCGTTTGCTGATGAACGCCCAGTCTGCGATGACCTGCCGGGTTTGCCTATTGTCACTTTTGACACGAGATTTGACACGAGAGCGCTCACACATCTTTCAGAGAGGGCGCCGTTGAGGTGCTGGCTGGCGTTATAGTATGGCGAGGAGCATGAGGCACGGATGGTGCGCAGGATGATCAGAGTCTGGTGGTGGTGCATGGCACTGTGGACGGTTGGCGTATCGGCAACCGAGCAGCCTATCCGCGTCTGGAATCTGCTGCTGGATCATCCCAACCCCGCCGTCGTCCAGTTGCTGCGCCTCTCCCTCGATCTCACGGTGCCCGAATATGGCCCCTATCAGCTGGTATCCAGCCCGCAGATGGAGCAGGGGCGGGCGGTGAAGGAGCTGCGCAGCGGTGAGCTGGTTCAGGTCGGTGTCTTTGCCCCGGATGGTGAGCGAGAGCGGGAGTTGCTGGCAATCCACATTCCGCTGGCCAAGGGGCTGCTCGGCTGGCGGGTGTGTCTGGTTCGGCAGGGGGATGAGGGGCGTTTTGCCGCGATCGAGTCGTTGGCGGACTGGCATCACGCCGGGCTCTCCATCGGCCAGCACAGATCCTGGCCAGACACCCAGTTGCTGCGGGCTAACGGCCTCAAGGTGACGGTGGGCAATCTTTATGAGGCGCTCTTCAACATGCTGCGCAAGAAGCGCTTTGACTGCTTCCTGCGCTCGGTCATCGAGGTCGAGGATGAGCTCAGGCAACATCCTGATCTCGCCATCGAGCCCCGTCTGGTGTTTCGCTATCCGCTGGCGCTGCTGTTTTTCGTCTCGCCCAACTATCCGGAGCTGGCGCAGCGCATCGAGCTCGGCATGCTGCGGGCGCGGCAATCCGGCGCTTTTGACCGGGTCTTTGAAGAGGGATTTGGCCGCACCATTCGGCGGCTGAAACTGGATGAGCGGGTGCGCCTCGAGCTGCACAACCCCGACTTGCCGCAGCCCAGTCGCGTCATGATGGCCGATCCGGCCCTTATCTATAATCCGGTGTCAGCGCAGTGAGCCCTGATTCTGCGCAGTATCCCAGAAGGCGCGGATCAGCGGCTCTTCCAGCCGCTTCTTGAGCACCCCGATCCCCACATCAAATGGCTTGAAGGCGGGTTTGAGGTCGATGATCCGCACCTTGTCGCCGAGCGGGCTGTGGTCGATCACCGCCGCCGGTACCAATCCTACGCCACAGCCGAGCGCCACCATGGCGACAATCCCCTCGTTACCCGCCACTTCGGCATAGATGTTGGGCGCTATCCCCTTGTTGCGAAACCACTGATCGCTGCGTTTGCGGGCCAGCCCCTGCTCGGAGAGAATGACAGGCAGCTGCTCCCAGTCCGGCTCGCCCTGACGGAACCACTGGTTAAGCTGCGGGGCATTGCGCGGCGCGATAAAGACCAGCGGCACCAGCTGCAGGCTGGCGAATTCCAGCTTGGCGGGTAGGGCATCGGGGCGGGCGGCGATGGCGAGATCGGCCTCGTCGGCCAGGATCTTGTCCACCGCCAGCGCCGGGTCACCGGTCTCCAGCTTGATCTCCAGCTGGGGGTAGCGGCGGCGAAAGCGCTCCAGTACCTCGGGCAGCAGAAAGTAGCTGGCAGTGACCGAGCAGAACACCCGTAACCGCCCCTGCAGCGGTTCATCGCTGCGTTTGAGCTCCTGCTTGAGCTGGCGCCACTCCTGCAACAGGCCGCCACCAAACTCCCGCAGCTTCTCACCGGCGGGGGTGAGCCGCACCGAGCGGTTGTCCCGTTCGAACAGGATGCAGCCGGTCTCCTGCTCCAGTCGCTGGATGGCGCGACTCAGGGTGGAAGGGCTGACCGCCATGGCATCGGCACTCTTGCCGAAGTGGAGGGAGTCGGCGAGGTGGAGAAACAGCTCGAGATTGCGAAGGTCCATCTTTCAGCTCCTGGCGCGGCTTGTGTGCCCGATATCCAGCGGTTGGCGGCTTGCTTCTGCCATCTCGCGGTACATTCAGCAGGCGATTATGAAGGGCTAGCGTTTCAGTTATTGCAACGTACTGTTTCGAATATATCAGTTCAGGCAATAAGTGTCCCGCGCTATAGTGGTTCAGACAACGCCGCTATCCGGCATGGAATCAATCGAACGGAGCAATCACCATGGCTAACTATTTCAACACCTTGAACCTGCGTCAGCAGTTGGCCCAACTGGGCAAGTGTCGTTTCATGCAGCGCGAAGAGTTCGCGGACGGCTGCAACGTGCTGAAGGGCAAGAAGGTGGTGATTGTGGGCTGTGGTGCCCAGGGTCTGAACCAGGGTCTGAACATGCGTGACTCCGGGCTGGATATCTCCTACGCCCTGCGCAAGGCCGCCATCACCGAGAAGCGCGCCTCCTGGCAGAAAGCCACCGACAACGGCTTCGCGGTCGGTACCTATGAAGAGCTGATCCCGACCGCCGATCTGGTGCTGAACCTGACTCCGGACAAGCAGCACTCCGACGTCGTGAAAACCGTGATGCCGCTGATGAAGCAGGGCGCTGCGCTGGGCTACTCCCACGGCTTCAACGTGGTGGAAGAGGGTCAGCAGATCCGCTCTGACATCACCGTCGTGATGGTTGCGCCCAAGTGCCCGGGCACCGAGGTGCGTGAAGAGTACAAGCGTGGCTTTGGTGTGCCGACCCTGATCGCCGTTCACCCTGAAAATGACCCGAAAGGCGAAGGCATGGCCATCGCCAAGGCGTGGGCCTCTGCTACCGGCGGCGACCGTGCCGGGGTGCTGGAGTCCTCCTTCGTGGCGGAAGTGAAATCCGACCTGATGGGCGAGCAGACCATCCTCTGCGGCATGCTGCAGGCCGGTTCTCTGCTCTGCTACGACAAACTGGTTGCCGAAGGCACAGACCCGGCCTACGCCGGCAAGCTGATCCAGTTCGGCTGGGAGACCATCACCGAAGCCCTGAAGCAGGGTGGCATCAGCCTGATGATGGACCGCCTCTCCAATCCGGCCAAGCTGCGCGCTTTCGAGCTCTCCGAGCAGCTCAAGACCCTGATGCGCCCACTGTTCGAGAAGCACATGGATGACATCATTGCCGGTGAGTTCTCCCGCGGCATGATGGCCGACTGGGCCGAAGATGACGTCAAACTGTTCACCTGGCGTGAAGAGACTGGCAAGTCCGCCTTCGAAAACGCCCCGGCGTTCGCTGGCAAGATTGCCGAGCAGGAGTACTTCGACAATGGCGTGGTGATGGTGGCCATGGTCAAGGCAGGTGTCGAGCTGGCGTTCGAGACCATGGTGGCTTCCGGTATCTACGAGGAGTCTGCCTACTACGAATCCCTGCACGAGTTGCCGCTGATCGCCAACACAGTTGCTCGCAAGCGCCTGTACGAGATGAACGTGGTCATCTCCGATACCGCTGAGTACGGCAACTACCTGTTCGCCAACGCCGCCGTGCCGTTGCTGCGCGAGCACTTCATGCCGACCTTGAAAGCGGGCGATCTGGGTGCCAGCAAGGCGGAAGGGCAGAGCGTCGACAACCTGGCGCTGCTGGCGGCCAACGAAGCGACCCGTAACCACCCGATCGAGAAGATCGGTCAGGTACTGCGTGGCTACATGAAGGACATGAAACGCATCGCCGTTGGCGGTTAAGTCTGCATCGGGCTGGATGATGAAGGGGCGGGGATGACGATCCCCGTCGCCGGTCGGATTGGACAGCCGACCGGCCCACCAGAAAACCCGGCCATAAAAAAGCCCCGCTCATCGAGCGGGGCTTTTGCATTCAGAAAGGCTGGATAAATCAGGCTTTCCACGCTTTCCAGGTATTGATCAGACCGTTGGTGGAGCAGTCGTGGCTGGTGACAGCCTCGTTGTTGCCCAGCTCCGGCAGGATCTTGTTGGCCAACTGTTTGCCCAGCTCCACACCCCACTGGTCGAAGCTGAAGATGTTCCAGATTGCACCCTGTACGAAGATCTTGTGTTCGTACATGGCGATCAGGGCACCCAGGGTTTTCGGGGTCAGGCTCTTGAACAGGATGGAGTTGGTCGGGCGGTTGCCTTCGAACACCTTGAACGGCACCAGATCCTTGACCTGCTCCAGGGTTTTGCCTGCAGCCAGGAACTCGGCTTCAACCTCTTCCTTGCTCTTGCCGAAGGCCAGCGCCTCGGTCTGGGCGAAGAAGTTGGCCAGCAGTTTCGGGTGGTGGTCACCGATCGGGTTGTGGCTGATGGCCGGTGCCAGGAAGTCACAGGGGATCAGCTTGGTGCCCTGGTGGATCAGCTGGTAGAAGGCGTGCTGGCCGTTGGTGCCCGGCTCACCCCAGATGATGGGGCCAGTCTGGTAGTCAACCGGATTGCCGTTGCGATCCACGTACTTGCCGTTGGACTCCATGTTGCCCTGCTGGAAGTAGGCAGGGAAGCGGTGCATGTACTGGTCGTACGGCAGAATGGCTTCGGACTCGGCACCGTAGAAGTTGTTGTACCACAGGCCGATCAGCGCCAGCAGCACCGGCACGTTCTGCTCATAGGAGGCAGTGGCAAAGTGCATGTCCATCTCGAAGGCGCCTTGCAGCAGTGCTTCGAAGTTCTCGAAACCGACAGACAGGGCGATGGGCATGCCGATGGCAGACCAGGAGGAGTAGCGGCCGCCAACCCAGTCCCAGAACTCGAACATGTTGTTGGTGTCGATGCCAAACTCGGCCACGGCCTTGCCGTTGGTGGAGAGGGCGGCGAAGTGCTTGGCAACGTGGGCCTTGTCACCGGCGATGTTGATGAACCAGTCGCGGGCGGTCAGGGCGTTGGTCATGGTCTCCTGGGTAGTGAAGGTCTTGGAGGCCACCAGGAACAGGGTGGTTTCCGGATCGATCTTCTTCAGGGTCTCGGCGATGTGGGTGCCATCGACGTTGGAGACGAAGTGCATCTGCAGGTGGTTTTTGTAGGGACGCAGTGCCTCGGTGATCATCACCGGGCCGAGATCAGAGCCACCGATACCGATGTTGACCACATGCTGGATCGCTTTGCCGGTGTAGCCTTTCCACTCGCCTCCGATTACCTTCTCGCAGAAGCCTTTCATCTTGGCCAGCACGGCGTTCACTTCCGGCATCACATCCTTGCCGTCGCTCTCGATGGGGCGGTCGGAGCGGTTGCGCAGGGCCACGTGCAGTACGGAGCGGCCTTCGGTCATGTTGATCTTGTCGCCATTGAACATGGCATCGATCGCGCTGCGAAGATCGGTCTCTTTGGCCAGATCAACCAGCAACTTGAGGGTTTCTTCGGTGATCAGGTTCTTCGAGTAATCAACCAAGATGTCGCCGCCGAAGGTGAGGGAAAACTTGTCAAAGCGCTTCGGGTCCTGCGCGAACAGATCCTTGAGTCGGGTCTCTTTGTTTGCTGCAAAGTGGGCTTCCAGTGCCTGCCAGGCCTGGGTTTGGGTTGGATTGATATTTTTCATAGGATTCCTGAAATGCCAAGTTGTGTTTGAACCTTGCAGGCAAGGTCCCGCCAAACCTTATTATCCGAGCATTATAGCGAGCCGATAGGGCGGCCCGTGTAACAGATTTTTACCGATTGTCTTTTACCGCAATGGGTCACTGTCGGGAGCATACAACCAGAACATTGGGATTATGTGTCACGAAAGCAAGGCGGATCTTGCGCTTGCTCATGATTGGGGCCACCCCGATGGCCTGAAATTGTTTTCATCCGGTTGGCGTGGTTATGCACCGACACGGCCATGGGGTGGGGCCAGAAACGACAATGCCAGCCCGAAGGCTGGCATTGTCTGTTGCAGCAGAACCGCGATCACGCCTGCGGTTTTTGCATGTGCATCACCATCTGCGGGAAGGGGATCTCGATGCCTTCGGCATCAAAGGTCAGTTTCACCTTCTCGTGGAAGTCGAACCAGACACCCCAGTAGTCAGCGGTTTTCACCCAGGGGCGCACCACGATATTGACCGAGGAGTCGGCCAGCGCGGCAACGGCGATGGTAGCGGCCGGATCTTTCAGGATGCGCGGCTCTTCGCTCACCAGACGCTCGAGGATCTGTTTGGCCTTGCGCAGGTCAGAGCCGTAGCCGATGCCAAAGGTCATATCGACGCGGCGGGTATCCATACGCGAGTAGTTGACGATGGTGCCGTTGAGGATGGCGGAGTTCGGGACGACCACCATCTTGTTGTCACCGGAGGTGAGGGTGGTGGTAAAGAGCTGAACGGACTGCACCACACCCGCGGTGCCTGCAACTTCGATAAACTCGCCCGCCTTGATGGGGCGGAAGATGATCAGCAGGAAGCCGGCAGCGAAGTTGGAGAGCGAGCCTTGCAACGCCAGACCGATGGCCAGACCGGCGGCACCGATAATGGCGACGAAGGAGGCGGTCTGCACGCCGACACGGCCCAGCGCGGCGATCACCACGAACACCAGAATGGCGTATTTGAGGATGCTGCCGACGAAGTGGGTGACTGTAGTGTCCAGCTTGCGGGCCTGCATCACCTTGACCACGCCACCGCTGACGAGGTTGGCGGCGATATAGCCGACCAGCAGGGTCAGCAGGGCGGCGGCGATATTGACGCCGTATTCGATCAGCAGTCCCTGATTATTGACCAGCCAGGTCTGCGCTTCGGTAATGATTTCGGGTTCCATAGGATGTCCTGTCAGGTTCTAAAAGGTTTATGGTGGATAAATCTAACACCGCAGCGCGACAGTACGGGTCGCATCTGGTACTTCTTTTCTGCCATAAAAACCTGACACAAAAAAGAAGGGAGGCCAAAGCCTCCCTTCTTTTTGCTGAATGATGCGAAAAAACCATCAGCTCTGCAGCAGTTGGCTGCGGATAAATTGCCACTGATCTTCGAAACCGGCGGTGGGCTTGAGCTTGAACTCGGAGCGCACGAACTGGCTGATACGGCCTTCGGTGTAGGCCAGCAGCAGATTGGCCAGCATGGTCTCGTCGAGCTGGAAGCCTTGACCCTCGCGCAGCCGCTTCTCGCGCAGCACCTGTTTGATCTGGGTCTCCAGCTTGTCAAACAGGATGCTGATGCGATCCCGCAGCCGATCGTGCTCACCCAGCAGGGCATCGCCATTGAGGATGCGGGTGATGCCGGGATTGCGTTCGGCGAACACCAGCAGCAGCTGCAGGATATGGTGGCAGCGCGCCATGGTGTCCTTCTCTTCCGCCATGATCAGATTGACCCGTGACAGCAGGGAATCCTCGATAAAGTCGATCAGCCCCTCGAACATCCGCGCCTTGCTGGGAAAATGTCGATAGAGGGCTGCTTCAGAGACGCCGACCTCGGCCGCCAGACGGGCCGTGGTGATGCGCTGACCCGGACTGGTTTCCAGCATATGGGCGAGCGCCTGCAGGATCTGATCGCGCCGACTCTGTTTCTGATTACTGCTTGCCATGGATTCCCCTAAAAAAACAATGGCTTGATTCTGTTATTAAGCACCGCCCATCGGGCTGGTGTGGTCTGTTATTGGCGACCAGAAGAACCAAAACCGCCTTCACCCCGTTCGCTCTGATTGAACTCATCGACCAGTTGGAAGCTGGCCTGAACTACCGGCATGATCACCAGCTGGGCGATGCGCTCGCCGGGTTGCATGGTGAACTCATCCTTGCCGCGGTTCCAGACCGAGACCATCAGCTGACCCTGATAATCGGAATCGATCAGACCGACCAGGTTGCCCAGCACGATGCCGTGCTTATGGCCGAGGCCGGAGCGGGGCAGGATGGTGGCACACAGACCCGGATCCTGGATGTGAATGGCCAGACCGGTCGGCACCAGGGTGGTATCACCCGGAGCCAGAGTCAGCGGCGCATCCAGCAGTGCGCGCAGATCCATGCCGGCAGAGCCGGGAGTGGCGTAGGCGGGCAGCGGGTACTCGGTACCGATACGGGCATCCAGAATCTTCAGTTCAATTTGTGTAGTCATGAATCGCTTTTTCAGTTGGATCTTGTATTGGCGCCCCTCTTGGCAAGGCGGGGCGCCGTGAGTCTTGTTCTTTCGGGACACTCAGTGCCGGTAGTGGCGCGCAATCAGGGCGATCAGGTGACGGGCCAGCGTCAGCTTGTCGGCCAGCGGCAGCGGGGCCTGGCCCCCTTGCCAGAACACGGTCAGGGCGTTGTCATCGGCGTTGAAGCCTTGCCCCTCGCGAGACACATCGTTGGCGGCGATCATGTCCAGCCGCTTACGCTGCAACTTGTCGAGGGCGTATTGTTCCACATCCACGGTTTCGGCGGCAAATCCGACAGTGAAGGGCTTGTCTGAAAGGGCGCCGACGGCCGCGATGATGTCGGGGTTTTTCACCAGCTTCACCACCATCTGGTCGTTGTCACCAGTCTTCTTGATCTTCTGGCTGGCGACCTGCTCGGGGCGATAGTCAGCCACTGCTGCGCAGCCGATGAAGAGGTCGCACTCGCCCACCCGGCTCATTACCGCCTGATGCATCTGCTCGGCGCTCTCCACATCGACACGGGTGGCCCCTGCCGGCGTAGCCAGCGTCACCGGCCCGCTCACCAGCGTCACCTCGGCGCCCGCTTCACGGGCAGCGCGGGCGATGGCAAAGCCCATCTTGCCGGAGCTGTGGTTGCTGATGTAGCGCACCGGGTCCAGCGCCTCGCGGGTCGGGCCTGCGGTCAGCAGCAGCTTGACGCCTGCCAGCAAGGGCTCGGCGGCCAGCTGCTGACAGCAGCGATCCACCAGTTCGAGGGGGTCCAGCATCCGCCCCGGGCCCACATCGCCACAGGCTTGGCTGCCAGCATCCGGCCCCCACAGCAGAATGCCGCGGCTGGCCAGGGTCTTGAGGTTGGCCTGGGTGGCGGCGTTGAGATACATCTGCTGGTTCATTGCTGGTGCCAGCGCGATGGGCGCCGGAGTGGCCAGACAGAGGGTGGTCAGCAGTTCGTCGGCCATGCCGGCGGCCATCCGTGCCATCAGGTTGGCGCTGGCGGGGGCGATCAGTACCAAATCGGCCCACTTGGCCAGTTCGATATGGCCCATGCCCGCTTCGGCAGAGGGATCCAGCAGGCTGTAGGCCACCGGATGACCGGAGACCGCCTGCAGGGTCAGCGGGGTGATGAACTCCTTGGCGGAGCGGGTCATCACCACCCGCACTTCGGCGCCCTGATCTTTCAGGCGGCGTACCAGCTCGGCACTCTTGTAGGCGGCGATCCCGCCACTGACACCCAACAGGATGCGTTTATCGGCCAATCTCATCTGCTGTTTCTCTATCCGGCTCATTCTGACTGGTCGGCTAAGATACCACACGCAATGGATGACGACAGGGGTTGGCATCAAGGGGTGTGGTCGGGCGCGCGCAATTTTTTGCTATGTTTTTTCTCAACAGGGATGAGGGAGAGACAAATGAGCATCAAAGAGTGGCCGGAAGATGAACGCCCCAGAGAGAAGTTGCTGCGTCAGGGGCCTGCGGCGCTCTCCGATGCCGAGCTGCTCGCCATCTTTCTGCGCACCGGTGTCAATGGCCTGAGTGCAGTGGATCTTTCACGCAACTTGTTGAATCAATTCGGCTCTTTACGCAGTTTGCTGGGGGCGGATCAACGGGCATTCTGCGAGGCGCACGGCCTTGGCCCGGCCAAATATGCCCAGTTGCAGGCGGTGCTGGAGATGGCCAGACGCCATCTGGCCGAGCAGCTGCAACGGGGTGATGCGCTCACCTCGCCCCAGCTGACCCGGGACTATCTGCAAGCCCAGCTGCGGGATCGGCCGCGCGAGGTGTTTGCCCTGCTGTTGCTCGACAATCAGCACAGAGTCATTCAATTTGTTGAGCTTTTTTTCGGCACTATCGACTCGGCGAGCGTCTGGCCAAGAGAAATCGTGCAGATCGCGCTCAAACATAATGCAGCCGCAGTGATTCTGGCGCATAATCACCCGTCCGGCGTCGCCGAGCCCAGCAGGGCCGACCGCCAGATCACGGATCGGATCACGGCCGCTTTGGCCCTGATCGATATCAGAGTGCTGGATCACTTGGTGATCGGTGATGGCATCACGGTTTCTTTTGCCGAGCGCGGTTGGCTATAACTGTGCTCTGGCACCGTATTAGTTGATCTTTGATCACGGATGCTGTATAAAATGCCGCCTTCTGTTTGCCCCGCAATCGAAGGCCAGCGGGGCAGATATTTGCTCGAGCAATGAAGTAAGATTTGGAGAGACTGACATGTCTAGAGTATGCCAAGTAACCGGCAAGCGCCCGGCAGTTGGTAACAACCGTTCGCACGCTAACAACGCTACCAAGCGTCGTTTCCTGCCGAACCTGCACACTCACCGTTTCTGGGTTGAGAGTGAAAAACGCTTCGTAAGCCTGCGCGTATCCGCAAAAGGCATGCGTATCATCGACAAGCGTGGCGTTGAAGTGGTTCTGGCTGAACTGCGCGCCAGCGGTGTTAAGGTATAAGGAATTAGATCATGGCTAAAGGTATTCGCGAGAAAATTCGCCTGAACTCCAGCGCCGGTACTGGTCACTTCTATACCACTACCAAAAACAAGCGCACCATGCCCGAAAAAATGGAGATCAAAAAGTTTGATCCCGTTGTTCGTCAGCATGTGATCTACAAGGAAGGCAAAATCAAGTAATTACTTGATGCTGCATTCCCAAAAACCCGGCCTTGTGCCGGGTTTTTTTATGCGCCGAATTCAGTACACTGCCGGTTCAAAGGGAGGCTTGCCATGTTCAAATTGAGCCGCAAAGGCTGGAATAACGTGATCATTGTGGTGGTGCTGATCGTGATCACCCTGTTGCATCGTATGGAGTTGGCCCAGCAGGAGAATAGCGCCAAGCGCGCTCGCCCCTTGCTGCCTGATGCGGCTGTGGTGCTCACCTGGCAGGGGCCGAGCTGGCAGATTGAGCGGATCGGTCAGGGCTGGCGCAGCGGGCCGGATCTGGGGCTCGACAGCGCGCAGCTGGATGCCCGTCTGGCACGTTGGCAGGGCTGGTTGCTACCCCCCGGTGAAGTGGTACGCGGTGCGCCGGTGACCATCAAGGTGTGGATTGCCGGCCAGAACGATCCGGTCGAGATCGGCCTCTATCAGAATAGCGGTCAGTATGGTGCCCAGCTGCCCTCCGGTCTCTGGCTCGCCCTCACAGCCGAGCAGTATCGCGATCTGCTGCGCCCTGCCCCCTGAGTTCCTTTTCCTTGTGAGGTACCCATGCCTGAATTGCCAGAAGTTGAAGTCAGCCGTCAGGGGATCTCCCCCTGGCTCACCGGTATCAAGGTGACGCGCGTGGTGGTGCGGGATGGCCGCCTGCGCTGGCCGATCCCCGGTGAGATTCAGGAGCTGGTGGACCTCACCATCCATCGGGTGCGCCGCCGTGCCAAATACCTGCTGCTGGAGACCGATTTCGGCACCGCCATCCTCCATCTGGGGATGTCCGGCAGCCTGCGGGTACTGGATATCGGCACCCCGGCCGAGAAGCACGACCATGTGGATATCGAGCTGGAGAATGGCAAGCTGCTGCGGCTAAACGATCCGCGCCGCTTCGGCGCCCTGCTCTGGACCAGGGAACCGGCCGAAGCCCACGCGCTGCTCGCCAAGCTGGGGCCCGAGCCGCTCACCGATGCCTTCAGTGCTGATTACCTGCAGGGGCGTGCCAAGGGGCGCAGCACTGCCATCAAGCAGTTCCTGATGGACAATCAGGTGGTGGTCGGGGTAGGCAACATCTACGCCAACGAGGCGCTCTATGCCGCCGGCATTCACCCCAAACGGGCGGCGGGCAATATCAGCGCCGAGCGGCTGGGAACCCTGGTGGCCGAGATCAAGCGGGTGTTGGCCGAAGCCATCCGGCAGGGCGGCACCACCCTCAAGGATTTCACCAGTGCCGATGGCAAGCCAGGCTATTTCGTGCAGCAGTTGCAGGTCTACGGCCGTGGCGGTCAGCCCTGTTTCCACTGTCACACCCTGCTGACCGAGACAAGAATGGGGCAGCGTACCACGGTTTTTTGCAGTCATTGCCAGCGCTGAGCGTACTTTTTTCCCCGATCCGGGGGAAGTTGTAACAGCATATTTCCAGGCTGTTGAATATTTGCGCAGTCATTACTAGTATCAGCGGCCGTTCAGGCGGTTTGAGAACTAGAAATGACTTTAAAATCAATAGACTGGGAATATTTATCCCGGCAGGAGCGCTATTGCGCAAAATCCATGGCCCGCTTCCTCTACCCCGAGGGATGTGACCGGAAAACCTTCAATCGCGGCAAGTTCGTGCTGCGCAGCCTGCTCTATCGCAAGTCGCTGAGCCGGGTCTTCAGCCTGTTTCAGTGCGACTCGCTCAAGGCACTGCCAGCGGTCTATCCCGAGCTGCTCGACAAGCCTATGCGACCCTATCGCTTCGCCTGTGCCAGCGCCCGTGAGCGGGCCGAGATGCTGGAAAATCACTACCGGTTGCTGCTGGAGTGCTACCCGCAGCTGATCGACCCCCTCTATCTGGGCGAGGGGATCGCGCTGGGGCACTATCCCCAGAGTGGCTGCCGCATTCTGCTGCGCCACGATGGCACCTTCCGCCGCGAGGCCGAGCTGGCGCTCTCCATCGTCAACGGCGAGGGGCAGCGCCTCT
Organism: Aeromonas sp. 600948; assembly: GCF_049174875.1. Classification (NCBI taxonomy): domain Bacteria; kingdom Pseudomonadati; phylum Pseudomonadota; class Gammaproteobacteria; order Aeromonadales; family Aeromonadaceae; genus Aeromonas; species Aeromonas sp. 600948. The sequence goes on along the minus strand of NZ_JAAKTY010000031.1, from coordinate 30,202 downwards.
ACAGCTGCGCCTTTTCGCTGGCGGGTAGCGTGGATCGTTTGATTCTGATGATCGGCTCCATGCAGGGGCCGGAGCCTGCGGTCGACAATGCTCAGGATCGGGTGCGCGAGCTGACCAAAGAGGGACACGGCCTGCGGCCCAAATCCCTGCTGGTGCAGCTGGTGCTGCAACTGGCGCAGAGCATGGGGGCGGCGGAGGTGCTGGCGGTGCGCAAGCGTGCCCACGTGTTTCAGGCTAGGCGCTACAGCAGCAAGCAAAAAGCCAACCTGCAGGCCGATTATGACGAGCTGTGGCAGGAATTCGGCGCCCGGGATGTGGATGCCAACTTCGTCGCCCTGCAAGCCCAGCCGCGCAAGCCGCTGGAGGAGATCGCCTCCAAGAAGCGGGCCATGTACCGGCGCCGCTACGAGTGGCTCGATCTGCTGGTGCAGGAGATGAATGAGCGGTTTGCCCGTCAGTAACCGGCAAGCATGCTGACCTCTCTATAACGAGAAAGATACAACAAGGGCTACCCGTGGGTAGCCCTTGTTCGTTGTTGCCGTCGGGAATGGCCAGTGTGGAAGGGAATCACCCTTTCTGTTTGGCGGCGATGGCTTGGGCCACCACGGGGTCGACAAACTGGCGGATGTCGCCACCGTGCAGCGCCACCTCTTTCACCAGGGTGGAGGAGATAAAGGAGTTCTCCTCGGCCGGGGTGAGGAAGACGCTTTCCAGCTCAGGCATCAGGCGGCGGTTCATATTGGCCAGCTGAAACTCGTACTCGAAGTCGGAGACGGCGCGCAGGCCGCGGATCAGCACGTTGGCCTGATGCTCTTTGGCGAAATCGACCAGCAGACCGGAGAAGCCCACCACCTTGACGTTGGGAAGCGTGCTGGTCACTTGCTGGACAAGCTGGACACGTTCTGCCAGATCGAACAGAGGTCGCTTGCTCGGGCTGTTGGCGACACCGACCACCACCTCGTCAAACAGCTTGGCGGCGCGGCCGATGAGATCGGCGTGGCCATTGGTAACGGGATCAAACGTCCCGGGATAGATCACCCTGGTAGTCATCTTTGCGGTCCTGCAACCTGGAAATTTGGTCGCATTATAAGGTCGTCGCTTGAGAATAGCAGTGCATCAGGCAAGAATACGCCATCGCGCATCAAGCCTCCCTGCATTGGTGACAGGGAGCAAAGGGATTTTTTATGAAACGTATTCTGGTCGTTCGCAATGACAAGATTGGTGACTTCATGCTGGCGTGGCCGAGTTTCGCCATGCTCAAAGGCTCCATGGAGTGTCATGTGACTGCCCTGGTTCCGGCCTACACGGCCCCGCTGGCCCGGCTCTGCCCCTGGATTGACGAGGTGATCATCGATCCGGGCGTGCGGGCCGACAAGGAGCAACAGCGAGCGCTGCTGGCGCGGATCAAGGCGGCGGCGTTCGACGCGTCCATCTGCCTCTTCTCCAACTCCCGCAACGCCATGCTGGTGTGGAAGGCACACATCCCTTATCGGCTGGCGCCGGCGACCAAGCTGGCGCAGGTGCTCTACAACCAGCGACTGGTGCAGCGTCGCTCCCGTTCCCAGAAGCCGGAGTCCGAGTACAATCTGGAGCTGATCCGTCGCTTCCTGACCGATCATCAGGTCGCCGTGGTGGAGCCCAAGACCCCCTTCCTGCAGTTCGATGAGGAGACTCTGCGGCAGGTGCGCGAGCAGCTGGCGCTCAAGCTCAAGCTCGATACCAGTCGCCCCTGGCTGATGGTACATGCCGGTAGCGGCGGTTCGGCCAACAACCTCTCCATCGAGCAGTATGCTCGCATCATCATCAAGCTCAATCAGGCCTGCCCCGAGCTGCAGTGTGTGCTGACCGCAGGCCCGGGCGAGGAGAAGATGGCCGAACAGCTGGCGGCCGAGTTGCTGGCCCACGGTGGCAATGGCTGGATCTACCGCTCCAGCGATGGTCTGCCGATGTTCTGTCAGGTGCTGGCCAACGCAGCCCTGTTTATCGCTGGCAGTACCGGCCCGCTCCATATCGCCGGTGCGCTCGATGTGCCGACTATCGGTTTCTTCCCGATGCGCCGCTCCGCGACTCCGCTGCGCTGGAAGCCCCTCAACAGCGAAGGGCGTCACCTTGCCTTCAGCCCGCCGGAGGATAGCGACCATCCTGAGGATATGAGCCAGCTCGATCCCAAGACCATGGTGCCGGTGATGGCCCGCTGGGCGGCGCCTTTCTGGCGCAAATAACGTATGCAGCAATGTAAACAGGGCCCCGTGGTGCCCTGTTTCGTATGACGGTTATTCCGGCTGCTGCGGTTGCTGGCGCACCCAGAGGTCGGCGTATTTGACGAAGGTGGAGTGGGCGGAGAGGATCGCCAGCAGCAACCCCTGCTTGCCATCGAGGAAGCCAGCCTTGAGCAGGTACATCTTGATGAAGCAGCCGACGGCATGCATCAGCCCCTGACTGAGGGAGCCCTTCTTGCCGCGAGCGGTGCGCTGATCGGCCCAGGCGCGGGCATAACCGGCCGATTTGACCAGATAGTGCTCCAGATCCCGATAGGTGAAGTGGTGCAGGTCGCCGTAGAGGTTGACGATCTTCATGTTGGCGCGCACCTCCACCTTCTCGTGCACCAGCGCCTCGTTGTAGCTGGTGAGTGCCTTGGGATAGAGGCGCAGCACCCGATCCGGATACCAGCCACTGTGGCGAATAAAGCGGCCAAACACCCAGGAGAGGCGCGGGATCGAGTAGATGGTATCGCTGGCCGGATTGGTCATCACGTTGGCTATGGCGGTTTTCAGCTCGGGGGTGAGCCGCTCGTCGGCATCCAGCCACAGCACCCAGTCGGATTGCACGTGGGACTGGGCCAGTCGGCGCTGTTTGCCAAAGCCGGGCCACTTGGCGTTGACGAAGAAGCGGGCCCCAAATTCGGCGGCAATGGCCGGGGTCTCGTCCTGGCTGCCGGAGTCCAGAATGACGATCTCGTCCACCAGTCCGTCGAGGGAGGCGAGGCACTTGCGCAGGTTGTCGGCTTCATTCTTGACGATCAGAACGGCAGCCAGAGTCGGTTTTTTCACGAAATGGGGCTCACGGTTATTGCCCGGCTGGCGGGTCGAATGCGTATTGATGGGCCATTCTAACGGAAAAATGGGCCAAAGAGAGAGCCGCCATTGCCCGTTTCTATCAGCTGTTTGCCTGTCTCGTCTCGTCCGGTTGGAAGAGGGGCACCGCTGGAAAAATGGGGTGACGGCAGCGTCTGCCAAGGATCTTCTGTTATTTATCCGACCATTCTTGGGGCATAATCTCGCCCAGTGATGATTAACAGCCGGGCCAGTCCCGAGAGAAGACGCGTGATGAAAATATTGGTGATCGGCCCCTCTTGGGTCGGCGATATGGTGATGTCCCAGAGCCTCTACAAGGCGATCAAGGCCAACCATCCGGAGTGCGAACTGCACGTGATGGCCCCCGCCTGGTGCTGTGCCCTGCTGGAGCGGATGCCGGAGGTGGACAAGGCGATCACCATGCCCCTTGGCCACGGTGACTTCAAACTGGTGGCGCGCCGCCGCCTCGGCAAGCAGCTGGCAGCCGAGAAGTACGATCAGGCCATCGTCCAGCCCAACTCCATGAAGTCGGCGCTGATCCCCTGGTTTGCTCGCATTCCGGTGCGTACCGGCTGGAAGGGTGAGAGCCGCTATGGCCTGCTCAACGACCTGCGCAGCAACAAGTCCGCCTTCCCGCTGATGGTGGAGGGCTATCTGGCGCTCGCTTATCCCAAAGCGCAGATGAAGAGTCGGGCCGATATCCCGACCATTCCGTATCCGGCGCTCCATGTCGATCTGATAAACCAGAGCAAGGCGCTGGAGCGGCTGGGGCTGGATCGCGCCCGCCCGGTGCTGGTGCTCTGTCCCGGCGCCGAGTTCGGCCCGGCCAAGCGCTGGCCTGAAGGGCACTACGCCGTGGTAGCCCAGCAGCATCTGGACGAGGGGTGGCAGGTGTGGATCTTCGGTTCCAACAAGGATGTGCCGGTGGCCAATACCATCCGGGATCGGGTCAATCTGCTGACGCGCCCCAACTGCCACGTGCTGGCGGGCAAGACCAGCCTGCACGAGGCGATCGATCTGATGGCGCTGGCCAGCCGGGTCATCTCCAACGACTCCGGCCTGATGCACATCGCCGCCGCCCTCAACCGGCCGCTGGTGGGCGTCTATGGCTCCACCTCGCCACTCTACACCCCGCCGCTGGCGGATCGGGTCGAGATCGTTCACACCGACATCGAGTGTCGCCCCTGCTTCAAGCGCACCTGCAAGTTCGGCCATCTCAAGTGCCTGATCGACCTGGCGCCGGAGCAGGTGGTCGATGCCTGCAAGAAGCTGGAGCAGAGTCAGTAAGATGCCCTACCGCCTGCTCTACAACCTGCTGATCCATCTGGGATTGCCGCTGGCGCTGCTGGCCCTCTACAAGCCTAAGAAAGGCAAGCCCGGCTTTGGCAAGCGCTGGGCCGAGCATCTCGGGCGGCTGCCCGCCACCGGACAGGAGGCGCCGCTCTGGATCCATGCGGTGAGCGTGGGGGAGACGCTGGCCATCACGCCGCTCATTCGCGCCCTCAAGGCGGAGCTGCCCGATCTGCCGATCCTGCTCACCACCACCACCCGCACCGGCGCCGATCAGGCTGCCAAGCTGGGGGATCTGGTGATCCATCGCTACGCGCCACTCGACTACCCCTGGGCCATTGCCGCCTTTCTTGACACCTTCAAGCCGCGCGCGCTCTGGGTGATGGAGACCGAGCTGTGGCCGAACTGGCTGGCCGCCTGCGAGGCGCGCCACCTGCCGGTGACCATCATCAATGCCCGCCTCTCCGAGCGATCCTGCCAGCGTTATGCCCGCTTCCACGGTGCTTTCGACGCCCTGAGCCGGCCGCTGACCCATCTGCTCTGCCAGCATCAGGATGATGCCGACCGCTTCGCCCGCCTCGGCATCGATCGTTCGCGGCTGGCGGTGACCGGCTCCATCAAGTTCGACATCCAGTTTGGTGACGAGGTGCAGGCCAAAGGGCGCTCTCTGCGCCAGCTGCTGGGCGCCGAGCGGCCGGTCTGGATCGCCGCCAGCACCCATCTGGGTGAGGACGAGCAGGTGCTGGCCGCCTTCGATCTGCTGCTCAAACGCCATCCCGACGCGCTGCTCATTCTGGTGCCGCGCCACCCCGAGCGGTTCGATCGGGTGGCCGAGCAGTGTGCCCCTTATGGCTGCGTGCGGCGCACTGATGGTGCTGCGGTGAGTGCGGAGGATAAGGTCTATCTCGGCGATACCATGGGCGAGCTGCCGCTGATGCTGGCTGCGGCCGATGTGGCCTTCGTTGGCGGCAGTCTGGTGAAGATCGGCGGTCACAACCTGCTGGAGCCGGCGGCCCTCGGCAAGCCCTGCCTGACCGGTCCCGCCTACTTCAACTTCAGCGACATCACCCGCCAGCTGGTGGCTCAGGGGGGCGCCGCCATTGTGGCCGATGCCGCCGAGCTGGGCGAGCGGGTGAGCCAGCTGTTTGCCGACGGCAACGCCCGCCGCGAGATGGGGGAGCAGGCTCGCGCCGTTGTGCTGCGCAATCAGGGAGCGCTGGCGCGTACCCTCTCGCACTGCCTCACTGCGTTGGAGAACGACTGAGTGTCAGCCTTTCATACATCTCAGCCATAAAAAAACGGAGCGCGATACGCTCCGTTTTGTTTTTGGCGGTGACCGGAATTAGCGAACGATCAGCCCCAGCAGGATGCCGACCACACCGAAGTCGGAGTCGCTGAAGGTGGTGTTGGCGAAACCGAGGTCGCCCAGCACCGGCAGCAGGAACACCGGCAGAATGGTGAGCAGCAGCAGGCCGTTGGCGAAGGCACCCAGAATGGCGCCGCGACGACCACCGGTGGCGTTGCCGAATACCCCGGCAGCGGCGCCGACGAAGAAGTGCGGTACCACGCCCGGGATGATGACGGTCAGGCCCATGGCGTAGAGCAGCGCCATCCCCACCAGACCGGCGGCAAAGCTCGACAGGAAGCCGATCAGCACGGCGTTGGGGGCGTAGGGGAAGACGATCGGGCAGTCGAGTGCCGGCTTGGCGTTCGGTACCAGCTTGTCGGAGATACCCTTGAAGGCCGGTACGATCTCGGCGATGACCATCCGCACACCTTGCAGGATGACGTAGACACCGGCGGCGAAGGTGATGGACTGCATCAGGGAGAACATGAACCAGTGCTTGCCCTTGGCGACGCTGGAGACAAACTCGGGGCCGGCGAAGGCGGAGGTCACCAGGAAGATGATACCCATGGTGAAGGAGATGGCCACCGGGGTATCGCGCAGGAACAGCAGGCTCTTGGGCACCTGCACATCTTCGCAGCTGTGTGCCTTGTTGCCGAACTTGGCGCCGATCAGGGCGGAGAGCACGTAGGAGCAGGTGGAGAAGTGGCCCAGCGCCACGTCATCGGAGCCGGTGATCTGCTTCATGAAGGGGTGGGCGATGGCCGGGAAGAAGACCATGGCGACACCGACCACCAGACTGCCCACCGCGATCAGCGGCACGCCGCTCATGCCGCCGGCAGAGAGGATCACCGCCACCATCATCGACATGAACAGGGTGTGGTGACCGGTCAGGAAGATGAATTTCCACGGGGTCAGACGGGCGATCAGGATGTTCACCAGCATGGCGAAGAACATGATCATCGCCATCTCCTTGCCAAACGAGGTCTGGGCGATGGAGACGATGGCTTCGTTGTTGGGCACGACCCCCTTGATGCCGAAGGCGTGCTGGAAGATGACGGCAAAGTCACCCAGCGAGTTGATCACCAGGGTGGCACCGGCCCCCAGAATGACGAAACCCATGATGGTCTTGACCGTGCCCTTGATGCACTCGGTCACCGGTTTCTTCTGGGCAATCAGGCCGATAAGCGCGATCAGGCCGACCAGCACGGCGGGCTCGGACAGCACGTCAAACATCAGAAAGTTGAAAAATTCCATGGTCAGCTCCTGGCAATGGAAGATGCGGCCCGCAGGCCGCATGGAGGATCCTTAGAGGGCGCCCAGTTCGCGCAGGGCGGTGGCGAGCTTCTCTTTCATCGCGGCCTTGTCGACCATGTTGTCGAGGGCCACCAGACGGCTGTTGACCCCCATGGATTGGAGCTGCTCGGCGATGTCACGGGTGGCGACAAAGATCTCGGCAGTTTCGCTGCCGGCGGAGGCCAGATCGCGATGATCCACTTCGGCGGTGACTGCCAGCTCTTTCAGGATGCTCTTGATGCTCATCTCCATCATCAGGCTGGTGCCCAGACCGTGACCGCATACAACCAGAATTTTCATTGTCTCTTCCTCTGTCAGGTGCGCCTTGGCGCAGATTAGTAGCGCGCCAGAATGCGCAAGATGTCGTCTTTGGTGTCGGCCGCAATGATGGCCGCCACGTCCTCTTCATTCATAAACAGCTCGGCCAGCTGGGCGATGGTCTCCACGTGGGAGTTGCTGTCGCTGGCGGCCAGGGTGATCAGCAGCCGGATCGGGTCGTTGCCCTCGGAGTCGAAGTTGACCCCCTGCTTGATGACGGTCAGCCCCAGACCCAACCGGTTGACGCCGTCTTCGGGACGAGCGTGGGGCATAGCCAGACCGGGGCCCAGCACGTAGTAGGGGCCGAGCTCTTCATGGGAGCGAAACAGCGCCGCCACGTAGGAGGGTTCGATGGTGCCATTGGCCAGCAGGGGCGCCGTCGCCAGCTCGATGGCGTGACGCCAGTCGCGGGCTGCGGGTTCGATGCGGATGACATCCTCGGTCAGCAGTTGAGTCAGCATGGTGGTGATCCGGCTAGTTAAGATGGCGCCAATCTATCGATCTTGCGGTGGTGAAACTGTGAGGGTGATCGCGAAAGTTAGCGCTATCAGATAGCGCTAACATCAAACTGTGATAGCGCTATCACTTCACCCATTAACGGGAGTCATCTTGCCCCCGTGATCCGGGAAAGCGGGTAGAATCGGCCCTGAGCAAATAGTCAGTGGCGCTCTTTTGCCTTAAAGTGAGCAGCCGCAAGCCGAGGAAGGGATGGATGTCAGAAGCAAAGAAGCGCCGTAGCACGGGTCGGGTGACCCTCAACGATGTGGCCCAGCTGGCTGGTGTGGGGGCCATGACGGTTTCCCGTGCCCTGCGCACGCCGGAGATGGTCTCCGACAGGATGCGTGAGCGCATCGAAGCTGCGGTGGAAGAGCTCGGCTATATCCCCAATCGGGCCGCCGGGGCGTTGGCCTCTGCGACTTCCCAGACCATCGTAGTGATCGTCCCGAGTCTGGCGGAAGCGGGCTGTGGCGAGATGATCGCTGGCCTGCAACAGACCCTGCTCGAGGAGGGTTACCAGATCATGCTGGGGGATGCCCAGCATCTGAAACAGCAGGAAGAGCGCCTGCTGACCAGCTTTTTGCAGCACAATCCGGCGGCGGTGGTGCTGTTTGGTGGCGATCCCGGCGAGACGATCCGTACTCGCCTGAAAGCCTCCCGCCTGCCGGTGGTGGAAGTGGGTGCTATGGCCCGCAGCCCCATCGATATGAATGTGGGAGTCTCCAACTTCGATGCCGGTTATCAGCTCACCCGCCACCTTATCGAGCGGGGCTACCGCAATATCGGTTTTCTCTGCGCCCGTCAGGAGCAGTGGATGCTGCAACAGCGGATGCAGGGCTGGCAGAAGGCGCTGCTCGACAACTACCTCTCCCCCGATGCCATCATCAACACCTCGGAGCGGCCCAGCTTCAGTACCGGCGCCACTATGCTGGGTGAATTTCTGCTGCGTTGGCCCGAGCTGGACGCGCTGATCTGTGTCAACGACGAACTGGCGGCCGGGGTGCTGTTCGAGTGCCAGCGCCGCCATTTGAATGTGCCGGGCAAACTCGCCATCGCCGGATTTGACGATCTGGATGTGGCGCGCGCCTGTTATCCGACCCTTACTTCGGTCAGGATCCCCTATCGCAAAATGGGGCAGGAGGCTGCCGAGCTGATCCTGCGCCAACTGGCCGGGGAGCCCGTGATGGGCACCGCTCTGGCTCTCGATTTTCAACTGCAAAAGCGTCAAAGCAGCTGATCCCCGTTTCACACGTCATCAAAGAGGCAACCATGTTCAAGGCTCTGTTACTGGAAAACCAAGACGGCAAAACTGTACCGACTCTGACCCGGCTGGCCGAGAGCCAGTTGCCGGAAGGTGAAGTGCGGGTGGCGGTCGCTTACAGCTCGATCAACTACAAGGATGGGCTGGCTATCACCGGCAAGGGCAAGATCGTGCGCCAGTGGCCGCTGGTGCCCGGTATCGACTTCGCCGGTACCGTGCTCGAATCTGCCGACAGCCGCTATCAGACCGGCGACAAGGTGGTGCTGACCGGTTGGGGCGTGGGTGAAGGCCACTGGGGCGGCATGGCCGAACAGGCGCGGGTCAAAGGGGACTGGCTGGTGCCGTTGCCCGCCGGGCTGGATGAACGGCAGGCCATGTGCATCGGTACCGCCGGTCTCACCGCCATGCTCTGCGTGCTGGCACTGGAAGAGGCGGGTATTACTCCCGCAAGTGGCGAGGTGCTGGTCACCGGTGCGGCAGGCGGTGTGGGCTCCACCTCGGTTGCCCTGCTGGCGGCCCTTGGCTATCAGGTGGCGGCGCTGACCGGTCGTCCCGAAGAGCAGGACGCCATGCTCACTGCGCTGGGTGCCAGCCGCATCGTGCCGCGCAGCGAGCTGCTGGTGCCTGCCAAACCGCTGGAGAAGCAGCTTTGGGCCGGTGCCATCGATACCGTCGGCAGTCAGGTGCTGGCCAAGCTGCTGGCCCAGATGAACTATGGCGGCGCCGTGGCGGCCTGTGGGTTGGCGGGCGGTTTCGATCTGCCGACCAGTGTGATGCCCTTTATCCTGCGTAATGTGCGGTTGCAGGGGGTCGATTCGGTGATGTGCCCGTTTGAACGTCGCCAACTGGCGTGGCAGCGACTGGCACGGGATCTGCCTGCCAGCTTCTTTGAACAGGCGGTCACCGAGATTGGGCTGGAGCAGGTAGTGGAGGCCGCCGAGGCCATCACGCAAGGCCAGATCGCCGGCCGCACCTTGGTCAAACTTTGAACTCCCTCTGACTGGCGAGCCCGACAATTCCGGATAAAATTGGAGTGCGGGTGAACTATCCAAGGAGAGTGAAGATGGGTGGACACAAGCCGGATTACGACTCCTCTGATGATGATTGGGAGCCGGATTCCTGGGAAGAAGAGCTGGATCAGTGGGAAGAAGAAGGCTGGCAGGACGATGATCCCTTCGATGACCCCTTCAACAACCCGTGATCCATAGCATTGAATGAACAGGCGGGCATTGTGCCCGCCTGATTTTTTTGGTGCGCTCACAGGGTGGATGCAAGTTGCTTGTGGTCATCCCCCGGCTGGTCAAGAATGAACAGCTCAAACGACACTCAAGGATGACTATGCGACTTTCCATCATATTGCTGGCGGCCCTGCTGGGGGGCTGTGTCTCCAACGATGACCCTTGCGAGAAGGTGTGGAGCGAAGTGGGGGAGGCTGACGGCAAGCTGGGCTTCACCACCGAACGGGTTGAGTTCCATCAGGGCCAGTGTGGCAAGAAGGTGGATACCGAGCTGTGGAAGCAGGGACATCAGAAGGGATTGGCATGGTATTGCCGCCCCGAGCATCTCTATCTGGCTGGCCGCTCAGGCGAGGAGTATCGCGGTGTCTGCCCGAACGATACCCAGGCGCGCAGATTGTTCGAGCAGGGACGACAGGGTTGGACCGATCAATAGTGCACTGACCGTGAGGGGTTACTCCTCTTTCAAGCGGAGTGGCTGGCAGAGGTAACCCTTGTCATTGGCGCTGCGGGCGCACTTGCCGCAGACGAATTTCGGCTTGCGAACAATTTTGCGCAACGCTTTGAGATCAGTGGGGATCTCGTGGCGACGCCACTCACACAGGGTCTTGCTGCCCATAACGACTACCTCTAAGACTCGACGGCCGTATTGTAATCGATTTTCATTTCGAGTGAATCGGTAAAGCTCGCTTATTGGCCGTTATGCCAATAAGCGATTGTTTCGGGAGGGATTACTGGTAAAGGAACTTGGTGAAGATGAGCTCGCGCACCGCTTTCTTGCCGGTCTCTTTCACCAGCAGTTCGTTGACCTTGGTTTCGCACTCCTTGCGCAACTCTTCACGGCTGACCAGGGATTTGATCTGCTCGGCGCTCTTGCTGCCCATCAAACGAATGATGGTATCTCGGATCAGCGGGTCATGCTGCTCCAGCAGCTTGAGGTCGGCTTCGTTTTCCGCCATTAGCTCCACCGTGACTCGGACATAACCGAGGGTTTTGCCGTTGCTCAGGTAGTTGGTGATGATGTCGGGGTCGAGCGCGTGGTAGGAAAAGCCCGGCTTGGCGGCTGCGGCTGCTTCTTCTCCCTCTGCGGGCGGCTCTTCTTCGGATGAGGCTTGTACATGCAGCGCACCACAGCTCAGTAACAACACCAGCAGAATTTTGAAGATCTTCATATAGATGGCTCATCAGCAAGAGATAACCCATTTTTGATGTTGCCATCGGGGCCGTCAAGCACGGATGTTCTTACATTTCGCTATTGATTTACGGATAATAAACCGGATTTTAACCTGAACACGGAAATCTCTGGATGGTGAAGCTGTGAAGTCCGAGTTGACTGTTCCCCTCACGCCGTTAAGCGGGTGGCTGGCCCCCGAATGTTGCGAATTGCCCGCCAGCCTGCGCCCTTGGCTGCTGGAGCCCGGCTCCATGACCCGGCGGCTGCGTCAGCACAATCGCCACTTTTCGGTGGAGTGGCTGGGCAATCACCCGGTCGCCCTTACTGCCGATGAGCAGTGGCTGGTGGATTCGGCCTCGCCGGCCGGTACCTGCCGCGAGGTGATCCTGCACGGGGATCGTGGGCCCGCCGTGCTGGGCTGGACCCTGTTTGCCGATGACGCATTGCAAGGGAGCGGCATTGCCGAGCTTGGCGAGCAGCCGCTGGGTGAGCGGGTATTTGGCCATGAGCCTGCCCGCCGTGATCACCTGCAGCTGGCCCGTTTCGATATTGCCGCCAATCCTCGTTGCCCGGCCGCCACTGTCTGGGGGCGTCGTTCCCGTCTGTTTCTGGGGCAGTGGCCACTGCTGGTGCACGAGCTGTTTCTGCCCTCTCTCGTCTGTGACAAGGAGCTGGAGTGAACCTGTTAACCAAGGAGCGGGGACTTGCCTACATGCAGTTGGCCCGCGTCGACAAACCCATAGGTACTCTGCTGCTGCTGTGGCCAACCCTGTGGGCGCTCTGGCTGGCCGCTGGTGGCCTGCCCAATCTCTGGGTGCTGACCGTGTTTGTGGTCGGGGTCTTTCTGATGCGCTCGGCAGGGTGCGTCATCAACGACTATGCGGATCGCAACTTCGATGGCCACGTCAAACGCACCGCTGGTCGCCCCTTGCCTACGGGTAGAGTCAAGCCGTGGGAGGTGCTGGCGCTCTTCTTCGTGCTGGCGCTTATCTCCTTTGGTCTGGTGCTGACCATGAATCCGCTCACCATCGGTCTGTCGTTTGTCGCCCTGCTGCTGGCGGTGAGCTACCCCTTTATGAAGCGCTTTATCTCGAACCCTCAGCTGGTGCTCGGGATGGCCTTCTCCTGGTCGATCCCGATGGCCTATGCGGCGCAGGCGGATGCTCTGCCGCTGGTGGCCTGGCTGCTCTTTTTCGCCAACCTGCTCTGGACGGTGGCTTACGACACCCAGTACGCCATGGTGGATCGGGATGACGACCTCAAGATCGGCCTCAAATCCAGCGCCATCCTGTTTGGTCGTTACGACAAGCGGATCATCGGCGCACTGCAACTCTCGACGCTGCTGCTGTTGCTGGCGGTCGGGCAGCTGATGACGCTGGGGGGCTGGTATTACTGGGGATTGCTGGGGGCGGCGGTGCTGTTTGTCTATCAGCAGCGGCTCATTCGCGAGCGGCAGCGGGAAGCCTGCTTCCAGGCGTTTCTCAACAACAACTATGTGGGGGCGCTGGTGTTTGCCGGTCTGGTGCTCGATTACCTGCTGGCGTGACATGTTCCCGCGCAGACTCCGATAAAAAAGAAGGCCGCATGATGCGGCCTTCTTTGTTTGCGTTGCAGATCAGAGCTGATTGCCTGCCTGAATGGTGCGGCGGATCTTGTTGCTCAGCAGCGGCACTATATTGTCGGCCAGCGCCTGGAAGCGGCCGAGATCCGGCTTGCACTCTGGGGAGAGGTAACCCTCTTTGCGCAAGGTGTGGATCAGGGTGCTGAACAGCTTCTGGTCGAAGAACTCGGGGGCGTTGATGCCGTGCAGGGTGCCGAGGCGCTCTGCCATCATCAGGCCGTCCGCCTCCAGCTGCTCCGCTTCGATATGAGGCTGGGCCAGTACCCGGGTCAGCACGATGGCGTAGCGTTGCAGGGTCTCCTGAATACTCTCCGCCAGCAGCAGCAGGCGCATCTGGTTGGCCGGATTGACCCAGTAGCCGTCATCGCGGGTCTCGATCAGTTGCTGGGTTTGCAGCGCGTCGAGCAGGCTGTCGACCAGCGCTGGTAACTCCTCCTCTTCATAACGCAGGAACAGCTCGGTCTTGAGCAGCGGATAGATGTCGATGCAGCGGGCCATGATCTCGCTGCGGGAGATCCCCTCGCACCGTTCGATCAATGCCGCCACCAGAGAGGGCATGGCGAACAGGTGGAGAATGTTGTTGCGGTAGTAGGTCAGCAGGATCGCCTGATAGCGGTCGAGACTGATGATCTGCCCCAGCTTGTCCTCGCTCACTTCGAACTTGTTGAGCTCCATCGCCTGATCCAGCAGGGTCTTGGCATCCTCATCCGGAATGGTGCTCTGCGGGCTGTAGGGCACCGCTTTGAGCAGATCCAGATAGGTGTTGAGCTGGGCCTGCAACTCGTCGCGGGTCAGGGCGTGGCGCTCGGCGGCCAGCAGCGCCAGCGCGCTCAGGGTCAGGCCGTTGACCGCGGCAGCGCCGTTGATGCGGGTCATCAGCAGTTCGGCCAGATTGTTGACGGTGCCCGCCATCCACTCCGGACGCTCCTCTTCCCCGATGTGCTTTTTCCAGTCGGGGATGTGTTCGCTCAGGTAGCTGTTGAGAGTCAGCGGCTCGCCGAAGTTGACGAAGCCACGGCCGTAGTTGCGCAGCTTGCGCAGGATGCCGAGCACCTGCAGGAAGCTCTCTTTCTCCTTGCGACTCCCCTTGAGCTCGTTGTGGTAGGTGTTCACCTCCATCACGTGCTCGTAACCCAGATAGACCGGCACCAGAGTGACCGGCCTGTCCAGCCCGCGCATCATCGCCTGCAGGGTCATCGCCAGCATGCCGGTCTTGGGCGGCAGCAGACGGCCGGTACGGGAGCGACCGCCTTCGGTGAAGAACTCTACCGAGTAACCCTTGGCAAACAGCAGGTTGAGGTATTCCCGGAATACCGTGCTGTAGAGCGGGTTGCCCTTGAAGGTGCGGCGAATGAAGAAGGCGCCGCCGTGGCGGAAGATGGGGCCCGCCGGCCAGAAGTTGAGGTTGATGCCTGCCGCGATATGGGGCGGCACCATCCCCTGGTGGTAGATGACGTAGGAGAGCAGCAGGTAGTCCATGTGGCTGCGGTGGCAGGGGACGTAGACGATCTCGTGCCCTTCCTGCGCCAGCTGGCGTACCTTCTCGGCGCCATTGACCGACAAGCCGCGGTAGAGCTTGTTCCACAGCCAGCCAAGGAAGCTCTCGCCCAGGCGGATCAGCCGGTAAGAGAAGTTGGAGGCGATCTCGTCCATGTAGCCATGGGCGCGCTTTTGCGCCTTCTCGAGGCTGATCCCCTCGCGCTGGGCCTCCTCTTCAATCGCCTGCTGGATCACCGCGGAGTCGAGCAACTGCTTGAACAGCAGGTTGCGGTTCGGCAGTTTCGGGCCGGTAGCGGCCAGCTGCTGGCGGCTGAAGTGGGTACGGGCCACTCGTGCCAGCTTGTGGGCGATCGCCTCGTCGGTGCCGTGTTTGTCCGCCATGTAGCGCAGGGAGAGCGGCGGCGAGAAGCGCACCAGATTCTCGCGACCCTTGAGGATCACGATGAGCGCCTTCTTCAGCCGGTTCGGCGCCAGGCTGCTGATGATGTTGAGGCCGGAGGCCTCCTCGCCTTCCCGACCCGGAGCTCGGCCCCAGAACAGGGTGACGGGCACCACCTGGATATCCAGCTCGGGATCCTGCTTGTGCAGATCCAGCAGCTGGTGGAACTCCTGCAGGAAGGGGAGCGGTTTGCTGCGTTTGCCAAACAGGGGAGGCGGACGATCCAGACAGACATAGCGCGGCAGCAGCTGGCCGTTGAGCTCCAGCGGCGTGAAGGGACCGGGCAGACCGAGATCCTCGCAGCACTGCTGCAGGGTCATCAGGTCGGTGATCGAACTGGTTTTCAGGGCATAGACGATGGGTCTGGCCGGATCCAGATTGAGTTCTGTGATGGGATTTTCCGGCAGGCTCTTGTGATTGACCAAGCCGCTGACCGGCCATTGCAAGATGGCTCTGGAAATCTTCTGTCCTAGGGACATGTGCGTCTGCTCTCCAAAAAAATGCGGCGTGAGCATAGCAAATCGACAGCCCCTTGTCGCCGAGAGGTACGATGAGTCGGCTGCGCAGGATCAAAACAGTAGTAAATGAGGGGTTGGTCGCGACAAATGTCAGCTGCGCCTTGCCTTGGCCACTGCACTGTATATACTGCCAGTGTGCTGTATAAAAAGACAGGTGCCAATTCTATGAAACCCCTTACCCCCCGCCAGGCCGAAGTGCTGGAGCTGATCAAGGTGAATATGAGCGAAACCGGTATGCCGCCGACTCGTGCCGAGATTGCCCAGAAGCTTGGTTTCAAGTCGGCCAATGCGGCCGAAGAACATCTGAAGGCCCTGGCCAAAAAAGGGGTCATCGAGATCATGCCGGGCACGTCCCGCGGCATTCGCCTGTTGCTCGAAGAGGAAGAGGTGCTGGAGGAGAGCGGCCTGCCGCTTATCGGCAAGGTCGCTGCCGGTGAACCCATCCTGGCTCAGGAGCATATCGAGAGCCACTATCAGGTTGATCCTACCCTGTTCCACCCGCGCGCAGATTTTCTGCTGCGGGTGCAGGGGATGAGCATGAAGAACATCGGTATTCTGGATGGCGATCTGCTGGCGGTGCACAAGACCCAGGAGGTGCGCAACGGTCAGGTGGTAGTGGCCCGTCTCGATGAGGATGTCACCGTCAAGCGCTTCCAGCGCAAGGGCAGTCAGGTATGGCTGCTACCGGAAAATGAAGAGCTCTCCCCCATCGAGGTGGACCTCTCCTGCCAGCAGCTCACCATCGAAGGGCTGGCGGTCGGGGTGATCCGCAACGCCGACTGGATGTAATCCTCCCCGCCAACTGCGTTTGCCACACGGCCTCCTTCGGGAGGCCGTGCTGTTTCTGGCGCACTTTCCCTGTCATATCAAACAGATCATCGGCGGCGGCATTTTTGTCCTGCGCGACCGGCTACCAATCATCCATTTCAGATATATGCTCAGATCAGTGCCCTGTCGCCGAGACAGGGCTTGGCACCTCCCTCTGACCATCACAATGCATCGGTACGGAAGGGCCGGTAACAACGAGAATAGGGCAGTACACCTTCACGGGATATGAAGGGGGAGTGGGGAGATCCCGAGCCTTGTCGGGCAAAGGGAACCACTCGTAATGGTTGCAGATAGTCGTGACGGGCCTGTTCCCAGTTCAGGCCGACGAAGCAACATGACCTGTCGGTCAAGGAGGACTGGTATGGCATCAAGATCGCCATGGGATTCAGAGGCTGGGGCTGCGCCAGCGGAATCGTCAATCACCCGTTTCGTCAAAGGTAGCCGGATGACCTGGTTTTACGGTCTCTGGCTGCACCATCGTGGTTCGCACTGGACGCTCTGGCTGGGATGTCCGAAAGAGAAGGTGGTACGTCTGGTGTTGCTGTTCAAGCGTGGTCACGGTGATCGCCAGGGGGAAGAGGGCTGGCTGGCCCCCGTGATTCCCATCGGCGTGCGGGCCATCGGCAAGATGTTGCAGCAGGGGCGTAACGCTCGCCCCTGAGCAGAAGAGACAAACAAATCCATCCATAACCGGCACCCGAGGGGGCCGGTTTTTTTATGGCCGCAACTGGCGATTAATTATGCCAAATGGTCGACTCCTGACAGGGCATTGCACAAGGTTGAACCACCTTGGCGGCTCGCTGGGGTACAATGCCCCTCTCTTGTCCGGTCACTGCTGGCCATCTGCCTCGAACTGAAAGGGTCTCTTGTTATGATGAAGCTCCGCTATCCCCTGCTCTTTCTGCTGCTGACAGCCTGCCTGATCCTGGTGTTCTACGCCACGCAGCCAGAGCAGCCGGAACAGGCCGACTACTATCCGGCGGGGCGGGACATCAACGATTTTGTCTTTACCGATGCGGACAACCAGCCGTTCACCCCTGCCAACTTGAAGGGGCACTGGACTTTCCTGTTCGTCGGCTACACCTTCTGCCCCGATATCTGCCCCACCACCCTGGCAGATATGCGCTCCGTCTATGACCAGCTGAAGAAGATGGCGCCCGACAGTCAGGTGGTGTTTATCTCGGCGGATCCCCAGCGTGACGACATTCCCCGTCTCAAGACCTATACCGCCTTCTTTAATCCCGAATTCAAGGCGGCCACTGCCCCCCACGACAAGCTGTTCCCGTTCGTGCGCAATCTGGGGCTGATCTACTCCATCGCCAATCAGGGGGAGAAGGATTACCTGATCGATCACTCCGCCTCCATCGTGCTCATCAATCCCAAGGGCAAGCTGCAGGCGGTATTCCGCCCGCAGGTGGCGCCGGGTCAGGTGCCCCGGGTGCAGATGGCCACCATGCTCTCTGACTTCGCCCGCATTCTGAAGCTGGCAGGCCACTGAGCGTGACCCCAGCTGTTGCCCCCTGGTGGCGAGATCCCTCTCGCCACCGCGCCGTCTTTGCGCTCGCACTGCCCATGGTTTTCTCCAATATCACCACCCCCTTGCTGGGGCTGGTGGACACCTGGGTGATCGGTCATCTCGGTCAGGCCTGGTTTCTGGGGGGCGTTTCGGTCGGTGCAACCCTGATCAACCTCATTTTCTGGCTGCTCGGCTTTTTGCGGATGTCGACCACCGGCCTGACGGCGCAGGCGCACGGCGCCGCCGATGGTCGTGCCCAGCTCGATACCCTGCTGCGGGCGCTGGGGCTGGCCATTGCTCTCGGTCTGGCGCTGCTGTTGTTGCTCTTCCCCCTGTTGCCACGACTGATCGCCCTGAGTGGCGGCTCGCCCGAGGTGCAGCTTTATGCGGGCCAATATGTGGCGGTGCGGATCTGGAGCGCCCCGGCGGCGCTCTGCAATCTGGTGGTCATGGGCTGGCTGTTGGGGATGCAGGATGCCCGCAGCCCCATGGTAATGTTGATCCTCACCAATCTGGTCAATATGGCGCTCGATGCTCTGTTTGTGCTGGGGCTCGGCTGGCAGGTGCGGGGTGTGGCGGCGGCCTCGGTCATGGCGGACTACTGCGCGCTGGCGGTCGGGATCTGGCTGGTACGCCGTCAGCTGCGGCAACTGGCGCCGACGGTGTGGCAGGATGGCTGGCAGCGCTGGCGGCAGCTTGCGCCCATGGTGCGGTTGCTCGGCCTCAACCGCGATATCTTTCTGCGCTCCCTCTGTTTGCAGCTCTGTTTCGCCTTCATGACTCTGCAAGGGGCACGACTGGGGGATGTGGCGGTGGCCGCCAATGCGGTGCTGCTCAACTTCCTGATGCTTATCTCCTACGGACTCGATGGTTTTGCCTATGCGGTGGAGGCCATGGTAGGACGAGCCATCGGTCAGCGGGATCGGCAGAAACTGCGGGAGGCCATCGTGCTCAATCTGGGCTGGGCCGCCCTCATTGCCAGTGGTTTTACCCTGGTGTTTGCCCTCTTTGGTAGCCACCTTATCGGCTATATCACCGACATTCCGGCCGTGGTGGCGGAGGCAAATCGTCAGCTTCCCTGGCTGATCGCCATGCCCTTGCTGGCGGTCTGGTGCTTCCTGCTGGATGGCGTATTTATCGGGGCGACCCGGGCGCGGGAGATGCGCAACAGCATGTTGCTGGCCGCGTTTGGCGGCTTCTTCCCGATCTGGTGGCTCTGTCAGTCGTGGGGCGTGGCCGCGTTATGGGCGGCGATGGCGGCGCTGATGGTGGGGCGCGGTCTGTCGCTGGGGGTCACTTGCTGGCGGCTGGAGCGCAGCGGGCATCTGCTCGACGCCCGCCACTGATCATCGGTGGCGCTTACATGGCACCGTCGTAGCCGAGCTGGCGCCAGCTCTCGTAGACAAAGACAGACACCGCGTTGGAGAGGTTCATGCTGCGGCTCTGGGGCACCATAGGGATGCGCAGCCGCTGCTCGAATGGCAGACTCTCGATGATCTCGATGGGCAGGCCGCGACTCTCCGGGCCAAACAGCAGGGCGTCGCCAAGGGCATATTGTGCTGCCGAGTGCGCGGTGCGCCCCTTGGTGGTGCAGGCAAATACCCGCTTGGGCGCCACGGCGGCCAGAAAGGCCTCATAGCTCGGCCAGCGCTTCACCTCGGCAAACTCGTGATAGTCGAGTCCCGCCCGCTTTACCCGCTTGTCATCCCACTCAAATCCCAGCGGCTCGATCAGATGGAGCCGGTAACCGGTATTGGCGCAGAGCCGGATGATATTGCCGGTGTTGGGCGGAATTTCCGGCTGGTAGAGGACGATATCGAGCATGACGAGCTCCTGCAAAGAGATGTAAAGCCAAGAAGGGGCGCCAGCATACCCAGCGCCCGTCCGGATGAAAAGGATCAGGCGATGGGCAAGCGGATGGTGATGGTTAGCCCAGTCGGGTGATTGTTGCTGGCCGCAATGGTGCCGCCGTGGCGCTGGATCGCCTCCGAGGCGATGGCCAGCCCCAGCCCGGTGCCGCCAGTCTTGGCGTTGCGGGCGTCATCGACCCGGAAGAAGGGCTGGAACAGCAGCGCCTGCTGCTCGTCTGGCACCCCTGGGCCGTCATCCCGAATGGTCATCACCCACTCCAGTCCCTCCCGATACCAGTCCACCTTGATGAACTCGCGGGCATATTTGAGGGCGTTGCGCAGGGGGTTCTCCACGGCCCGGGCCAGCAGCTCTGGCCACATCTGGATCGACTCTGCGGGCAGCGGCGGCAGTCTGAGCTGTTTGCCACTCTGATTCGCTTCGAACATGGCATCTTCGAGGATGGGTTCCAGCAGGTCGGCCAGCGGATGTACCACCGGCGCCTCCACATGCTGCTGCACTCGCGACAGATCCAGCAGATCGCCGATCAGCTTGTCCAGCCGTCCGATCTCCGATTCGATCCGCGCCAGCTCGGCGCTGTCACCCTGCTTGCGGCGGATCAGCGCCTGCGCCAGTTGCATCCGGGTGAGGGGGCTGCGCAGCTCGTGGGAGATATCGGAAAGCAGCTGTTTCTGCTTCTGGATCATGCTCTTGAGTGTCTCCACCATGCGGCTGACGTTATCCGCCAGCTGACCGATCTCGTCGCCCCGTCCCAGGTTGGGGATCTGTACCTCCAGATTGCCAGCCGCCAGTTGGGAGACCGACTTCTGCAACTGCAGGATGGGGCGGGTCAGCCGCCAGGCGAGCAGCAGGCAGAGCGGGGTGCTGACCAGCATTGATATGCCCAGAATGCGGATCGGGTGATCCAGCACCTGTATGAACAGGAACAGGTAGGGGTTCTCGGCATTGAGGCCGAAATAGACGTGATAGCGATGGCCGCGGTGCTCCATCAGGAAGGGACCAGCGATCGCCTTGCGATCCTCGTTGCCCAGCATGGGGTTGGCCGGGTCATCGGCGTCCACCATAAAGCGCACCACAAACTTGCGCGGATGGGTGGTGGACTGGATCTGCCCCCTCTCGTCGCGCAGGTAGACATTGTCCACCGGGAGCATGGCGATCTTGTCCATCGTTTTGGCCAGATCGAAATCCTGATTCGGATCGGCAGCGTTGAGCAGGGCCTGCACATTTTTCTGCATTCGCACCGCCTCATGGGTCGGCAGCGGGATCTGGTTGCGAGGATCCAGAGTGGGCAGGCTGATCACGGCGGCCAGCATCACCAGCAGCATGAACCAGAACCAGAGGAAGATGTGGGTCGATATGCCGTTGAGGGAGCTGGTACTCTTTATTCTTGCTCTAGCCACAGGTAACCGCGCCCCCGTACGGTTTTGAAGCGGGGCTGGCCATCACTGCGGTCCGGCAGCTTCTTGCGCAGGTTGCTCAGGTGCATGTCGATGGCCCGATCGAAGGGCTCCAGCTTCTTGCCAAGCACCTGTTCGGAGAGGTGGCTCTTGCTGACAATCTGGCCGGGATTGCGCAGCAGGCACTCCAGCAGCCCGAATTCGGTGGCGGTCAGCTCCAGCAGTTGTACGCCGCAGCGGGCCTGCTGCAGGCCGGGTTGCAGCACGATATCCATGAAGTGCACTTCGTCGGAGGAGCTGCCACGCTGGGGCGGGGCACTCTGGGTACGACGCAGGATGGCGCGAACCCGGGCCAGCAGCTCCCGATCGTCGAACGGCTTGGCCAGATAGTCGTCGGCACCCGCTTCCAGACCGTTAACCCGATCCTGGCTGTCGCCACGAGCGGTCAACATCAGCACCGGGGTTTCATGGGTCTTGCGCAGCTTGGTCAGCATGGCAAAGCCGTTGAGCTTGGGCATCATCACATCCAGCAACACCAGATCGAAGCTCTGCTCCGCCAGCCGTTGCAGCCCCTCTTCACCATCCTCGGCGACCGTGACCTGAAATCCCTCCAGGGTCAGAATTTCGGTGAGCAGCTGGGTCAATTCAAGATCGTCGTCGACCAGGAGTATTCTGTTCATCGGGTGTTATTCCGCAGATTTTCGCGCCAAACTGACGCCGGGGTCAGGGTATAATAAGTTTTTCATCGCCAGAGGAAAGCCGGTTTTGAGCCATCAACAATATTCCCGTTGGGTTACCTTTGCCAGCATGGCGGCGGTTACCACTGCAACCTTGCTGATCACCGGCAAGCTGATCGCCTGGCTGATGACAGACTCGTCGACCCTGCTGGCGTCGCTCACCGACTCCTTCATGGATGTGAGTGCCTCCATCATCAACCTGCTGGCCATTCGCTATGCGCTGGCCCCCGCCGATGATGAACACCGCTTCGGTCACGGCAAGGCGGAGTCTCTGGCGGGGCTGATCCAGTCGGCCTTTATCTCCGGTTCCGCATTGCTGCTGGTGATGCACGGCATCTCCTCCCTGCTCAAACAGGCACCTATTGAACGGTTAGAGGCGGGTCTCTGGGTTAGTGGCGGTTCCATTGTGCTGACCCTGCTGCTGGTCAGTTTCCAGAGTTTCGTTATTCGCAAGACCAACAGCGTGGCCATCAAGGCGGACATGTTGCACTACCGCTCCGATCTGCTGCTCAACGCCGGTGTCTTGCTGGCGCTGGTGCTGGCGGGGCAGGGGTGGTACTGGGCTGACGGCCTGTTTGCCATCCTGATCGGGTTGTTCCTGTTGTGGGGGGCGGGACATATCGGCTACGAGTCGGTGCAGGCCCTGCTCGATCGTCAGTTGCCAGCGGAAGAACAAGCGAGAATAATGGCCCTCTGCTGCGCCGTCGAAGGGGTACACGGCGTACATGACCTGCGCACCCGTCAATCCGGGCCGACCCGATTCGTACAGTTGCATCTGGAACTGGATGATCAGATCCCCCTGGTCAAGGCCCATCAGATCGCCGATGAAGCCGAGCTGGCGGTTCGCCAGGCATTCGAGCGGATGGATGTCATCATCCACATGGACCCCATCTCGGTGCTGACAAAAGAACAACAGAGCCCTCACCCAGAACAACAGTAGGCTGCAACATGGATGAACTGGTTGCCAAAACTTGGCACAAAATTCAGCAAGAAGCGGAGTGCATGGCGGCCCAGGAGCCGATGCTGGCCAGCTTCTTCCACTCCACCATTCTCAATCACAAGAATCTGCGTTCGGCGCTGAGCTTCCAGCTGGCCAACAAACTCGACAGCGCCACCATGCCCGCCATCGCCCTGCGCGAGGTGATCGAGCTGGCCCTGCGCAGCGAGCCCGAGCTGCTGACGGTAGTGGCGGCCGACATCTGCGCCGTGCAGGAGCGCGATCCTGCGGTCGACCTCTTCTCCACCCCGCTGCTCTACCTCAAGGGGTTCCATGCCCTGCAGGGGTATCGGGTCGCCAACTGGCTGTGGCGTCAGGGGCGCCGCTCGCTGGCTCTTTATCTGCAGAACCAGATCTCGGTGGTGTTCGGGGTGGATGTGCACCCGGCCGCCCGCATCGGCAAGGGCATCATGTTTGACCATGCCACCGGCATAGTGGTCGGCGAGACGGCGGTGATTGAAGATGATGTCTCCATCCTGCAGAGCGTTACCCTCGGTGGTACCGGCAAGGAGAGCGGCGATCGCCACCCCAAGATCCGCGAAGGGGTGATGATAGGGGCGGGCGCCAAGGTGCTCGGCAATATCGAAGTGGGCGTGGGTGCCAAAATCGGCGCCGGCAGCGTGGTGATCAACCCGGTGCCACCTCATACCACGGTTGCTGGCGTACCCGCCAAGATCGTCGGCCGTCCGGAGTGCGACAAGCCTTCACTGGATATGGATCAGTGTCTCTGATCTCCTGACCGGAGGCGTCGATGGCCAAACGCTGGTCGGGTTATCTGATTTTGGGGATGTGGCTGCTCAACCTGCTTCATCTCTATCTGGGTCTCTCCCCCTGGCCCGCGGCCATTGCAGCCTGGGGGGCGTCACTGCTCACCTGGCCCTGGCTGGTAGGGGCCGCCAGGCGGCAGGCGCTGGCCCTGTATAGTGCCGCCCTGCTGCTGTTGATCTTCTCCTGGTGGCAGGGCGCGACCCTCATTGCCGGTGACTGGCTGCTGCCCAATATCAATATGCTCACCATGTTTGCCGCGGTGAGCACCCTCAACCTTGCCACTTCCGGCTTGCTGACCGGCACCACCTCCTGGACCGGGCGCAAGGGGCTGTGGAGCACCATGGCCAGCCTCAATCTGCTGGGGGCGGTCATCAATCTCTCGGTGCTCTTTATCATCGGCGATCGGCTGGAGCGTAATGGCACCCTGGAGCGGCGTCAGGTGATGGTGCTGAGCCGGATCTTCTGTGCCGCCGCCTTCTGGTCACCCTTCTTTGTCGCCATGGCGGTGGCGCTCACCTATGCGCCGGGCTTGCAGCTCTCCCATATTCTGCCGTTCGGGATCCTCGCCGCCTTGCTGGCGATGGGGCTGACTGCCTGGCAGGTGGAGAGGATCGGAGTGGCCGACTTTGCCGGTTATCCGCTGCGGTTGCAGACACTGGGGTTGCCAGTCACGCTGGCGTTGCTGGTACTGCTCATCAAGCAGATCTGGCCCCAGCTCGGCATTCTGGCGGTGATCGCACTGGTGGCCCCGCTGCTGGCGCTGCTCTTTATGCCGAGGACAGGGCGCAAGGCGGCCCTCAAGCGGCAGGTGGTGGAGCGTTTCCCCGCCATCGGCGGTCAGCTGGTGCTGTTTCTGGGGGCCGGTTTGTTGGCGGCAGGCATCAACAGTGCGCTGTCGGTCATCGATTTCGGTGCCGGTCACGGCCTGCCGCTGTTCAATCACTTTGGCTGGCTGGAGGCATCCCTCACTCTGCTGCTGATCCTGCTGGTGGCCATCGTCGGGGTGCATCCGCTCATCAGTATCTCCGGGCTGGCGCCACTGCTCTGGCCGCTGGCGCCGGATCCCAGCCTGCTCGGTATGTGTTTCCTGCTGGGATGGGGGCTTGCCACCGGCACCAGTCCGCTCTCCGGATCCAATCTGGCGCTGGCCTCCCGTTACAACCTCAGTGCCGGGCTGATCCTGCGCTGGAACCTGCTTTACGGCCTGCTGATGTATGTGGTCGCCTGTCTGTTGCTGGGGGCTTATATCGCCTTGCATGGATAGCGACCGTGCCATCAGGATGGCATCAATGATGCGTTGGTAGCGGCGCTTTTTAGGTACGGTTTAGAGTGTTGTCGCGGCTCTGGCGCAGGATGCGAGAAAAATAGACGCATATTTAGACAATACATCTATGGAAGGCGCATTTTACAGCGCTCTGGCTTGTTTGTGCCGATAGGCTCGGGGTATGCTGGCTCCACGCGCTTGAATCGCCCTCTGTGGGGCATCGCAATTGAACAAACAGGTATGCATATGTCACTAGAAGTCCTTGAGCAACTCGAATCCAAAGTACAATCCGCTGTCGACAACATCTCCCTGCTGAAGATGGAGCTGGACGAGCTGAAAGAACAGAACAGCAAGCTGCAAGACGAGAACCATCAGCTGCGTAACGAGCACGCTGCATGGCAGGAGCGTCTGCGTGCCCTGCTGGGTAAAATGGATCAGATGGGCGAAACCATCTAATTCATCGCCTTCAGGCAGAATTGAAAACGGGCCGCTCTATGAGCGGCCCGTCTATTTTTGTTTTGGCGGGATGGGAATTACAGCGCCAGCAGTTGTTTGACTGTCTTCTCGATGCCGTCCGCGGCTTCGACTATGTTGTTGGCCAGCATGTAGGCGGGGGTGGAGATCACCTTGCGCTCCTGATCCACCACAAACTCGTTGACCGGGCAGTTGAGATGGCTGCCACCCATCTCCTCGATGGCGTTGGCGGTACCCTCGTCATGGCCGATGGTCGCCAGCGTTCCAGCACCATATATCAGCGGGATCATGGCGGGCGCGATGCAGATATAGGCGGCCGGTTTATTGGCTTTGGCAAAGCTCTGGCACGCTTTCAGCACATCGGGCTGGATCTGGCATTCGGCGCCCCTGATTGCGAAGTCGCACAGGTTTTTGGCAGCGCCAAAGCCACCGGGCACCAGCAGGGCGTCATAATCTACCGCATCCAGCTCGGCCACATCCTTGATCTGGCCACGGCAGATGCGGGCCGCTTCGACCAACACGTTGCGGCTCTCTCCCTTGCTCACTTCACCGGTCAGGTGGTTGATGACATGGAGCTGCGCCACGTTCGGAGCGAAGCACTGGACGGCGGCTCCCTGACGGGCCAGCGCCAGCAGGCTGATGACGGCCTCATGGATTTCGGCTCCGTCAAAGACACCGCAGCCACTCAAAATCACGGCCACTTTTTTCATGGCAAACTCCTCGTTGTTGAAAATGTGAGCCAAGATGGATTGTTGTACTTTTGTATGGTTATCGCTCGCCATCTGCTGGTCAAGTCATCTTGCTGTGCTAGGATTGTTTCGTTTTGGATCCTGCCGTACCTACTCCCTTAAATCTTTTTCCACATTGATCGAGATCATTCTAACTGTCTTGCGATCGGTTTTTGCGATCTCAATATATTGTTTTTAATGGTTTTTTATATTCTTATGCACAGCTTTGTCACTGTGCACTCTGATGCACTCCATTTTTGAACACAGAGTTATCCACAGGCTGAGTCCATTTATCAGGCGTTGTGTACTGTTGCTACGCCCCTTGGTGTGAGGGGGGGCCTGTGGCATCCTAGCGGCTGTTTATCTCTGGCAGGACGATTTCATGGCCCCTAGCAACCCCCTTATTCTGGTCGACGGCTCCTCTTATCTTTACCGCGCCTTCTTCGCCTCCCAGCAGGCCGATCTGCGCACATCGACCGGTTTGCCAAGCGGCGCCGTCCGTGTCATGGCCAACATGATGCGCAGCCTGCGCAAGCAATATCCTGACTGTCATGTGGCCGTGGTGTTTGATGCCAAGGGCAAGACCTTCCGCGATGACATCTATCCCGAGTACAAGGCGACCCGTGCCAGCATGCCGGACGATCTGCGCAGCCAGGTCGCGCCTATCCACCAGATGATCAAGGCGATGGGCTTCCCCTTCCTGATGGTGGAGGGGGTGGAGGCTGACGACGTGATCGGCACCCTGGCCCGCCAGGCGACCGAGAAGCAGCTGCCGGTACTGATCAGCACAGGTGACAAGGATATGGCACAGCTGGTCTCCGACCATGTCACCCTGATCGACACCATGAAAGATGTGAAGACCGATAGGGAAGGGGTGATCGAGAAGTTTGGCGTACCGCCCGAGCTCATCATCGACTATCTGGCTCTGATGGGGGACAAGGTCGACAACATTCCCGGCATGACCGGCGTCGGTGAAAAGACTGCACTGGCCCTGTTGCAGGGGATTGGCAGCATCGACGAGATTGCCGCCAACCTCGACAAGGTAGCTGCGCTCGGCTTCCGTGGCTCCAAGGCGTTCGCCGACAAGTTTCGCGAGCAGGAGGAGCAGGTTCGCCTCTCCTATCGACTGGCGACCATCAAGACCGATGTCGAGCTGGAACAGAGTCTGGAAGAGCTGTTGCTCAAGCCGGTCGACAAGGAGTCCCTGCTGGCGGTCTATCGCGAATACGAGCTGCGCAACCTGATCAAGGAGCTGGAATCCGGTGGTGAAGAGGGCAGCGAGAGCGCCGGACAAGACGAGGCTGGCGATGAGAGCGCCGCTCCGGTTGCCGCCATCGAAACCGACTACCGCTGCATTCTGGACGAAGCCGAGTTTGACGGCTGGCTGGAACAGCTGAAAGCGGCACCGTTGTTTGCCTTTGATACCGAAACCACCAGTCTCGACTATATGGAGGCGCGGATCGTCGGCGTCTCCTTCGCGGTTGAGCCGGGCAAGGCTGCTTATGTGCCGTTTGGCCATGACTATCTGGGGGCACCGTTACAGCTGAGCGAGGCTGTGGTGTTGGGCAAGCTCAAACCGCTGCTGGAAGATCCGACCCGTCTCAAGGTGGGGCAGAATCTCAAGTACGATCGCAACGTGCTGCTCAACCACGACATCGACCTGCAGGGCATTGCCTACGACACCATGCTCGAATCCTATGTGCTCAACTCCACCGCCAGTCGTCACGATATGGATTCGCTGGCCAAGCGTTACCTCGGGGTCGAGACCACCTCGTTTGAAGATATCGCCGGCAAGGGAGTGAAACAGCTCACCTTTAACCAGATCGAGCTGGAGCAGGCCGCTCCCTATGCGGCGGAAGATGCCGATATCACCCTGCGTCTACACCAGACCCTGTGGGGTCAGCTGGAGGCCGTGCCGGGTCTCGCCAAGGTATTCAGCGAGATCGAGCTGCCGCTGTTACCTGTACTGGCGCGGATGGAGTTGCTCGGTACCACCATCGATCCCAAGCTGCTGCACCAGCAGAGCCAGGAGATCGAAGTGCGTCTGGCGGAGCTGGAGAAGCAGGCCCACGAGCTGGCCGAACAGGAGTTCAACCTCTCCTCACCCAAGCAGCTTGGGGAGATCCTCTTCACCAAGCTGGGGCTGCCGATCATCAAAAAGACCCCCAAGGGGGCGCCATCCACTGCGGAAGAGGTGCTGGCCGAGCTGGCGGAGACCTATGAGCTGCCGCGCCTCCTGATGGAGCACCGTGGGTTGGCCAAACTGAAGTCCACCTACACCGACAAGCTGCCGCTGATGATCAAGCCGCAGACCGGACGGGTACACACCTCCTATCATCAGGCGGTGGCGGCGACCGGTCGGCTCTCCTCCACCGATCCCAACCTGCAGAACATCCCGGTACGCAACGAACAGGGACGCCGCATCCGGCAGGCCTTCATCCCATGCGCCGGTTATAAGCTGGTGGCGGCGGACTACTCCCAGATCGAGCTGCGTATCATGGCGCACCTCTCCGGTGACAAGGGGCTGCTGACCGCCTTTGCCGAGGGCAAGGATATCCACAAGGCGACTGCCGCCGAGGTGTTTGGTGTAGCGCTTGATGCGGTGACCAGTGACATGCGCCGCAGTGCCAAGGCGATCAACTTCGGTCTCATCTACGGCATGAGTGCCTTTGGTCTGGCCAAGCAGTTGGGTATCGGCCGTGCCGAGGCGCAGAAGTACATGGATCTCTACTTCGAGCGCTATCCGGGCGTACTGGAGTATATGGAGCGCACCCGTCAGCAGGCGGAGGCCCAGGGTTATGTCGAAACCCTGTTTGGCCGTCGTTTATATCTACCGGATATCAAGTCCCGCAACGCCGGTCTGCGCAAGGCTGCCGAACGGGCAGCCATCAACGCGCCCATGCAGGGTACGGCTGCCGATATCATCAAGCGCGCCATGATCAACGTGGACAGCTGGATCCGCGGGATAGAAGATGAGTCGATCCGCATGCTGATGCAGGTACACGATGAACTGGTGTTCGAGATCCGCGAAGAGAAGCTGGAGGAGTACATCGCCATCATCAAGGAGAAGATGTCAGCCGCAGCCGAACTGGATGTGCCGCTGGTGGTGGAAGCGGGCACCGGCGACAACTGGGATCAGGCCCACTGATTTCCAGCCAGCCTTTCTGAGCTGCTATATAGCTATATAAGAAGCGAAGCCCGGCATCATGCCGGGCTTCTTGTTTATGGTGGCGGGGTGTCAGGCTTCTTGCAGATACTCGTCCTTGAGCAGCACATAATTGTCGGCCGAGGTTTTGAGGAAGGCGATCTCGGCAGGTTTAAGTGGGCGAGCCTGTTTGACGGGATTACCTATATATAGAAAGCCTGACTCGAGTCGCTTGCCCGGCGGCACCAGACTGCCAGCTCCGATCATCACATCATCTTCAACCACGACGCCATCAAGCAGAATGGCTCCCATACCGACCAATACCCGGTTGCCGATGGTACAGCCGTGCAGCATCGCCTTATGGCCGACCGTGACATCTTCACCGATCAGCAGTGGATAGCCGGTCGGATTGCTGGCGCTCTTGCGGGTCAGGTGCAGCACAGTGCCGTCCTGAATGTTGCTGCGGGCACCGATACAGATATGATTCACATCCCCCCGTGCCGCCACCATGGGCCAGATACTGGTATCGTCACCCAGCTCGATATCGCCCACCAGGGTGGCGCAGGGGTCTACATATACCCGTTTGCCCAATTGCGGGCGTTGTCCTTTGTAGGGTCTCAGTCGCAAGTCCATCTTTGCCTCCTTGTTTTCGGCCATTCTAACAACCTGGAGACTGTTTCTGTGGATAAGTTTGTATAAAAGCTGTGGTTGGAGATGAATAACTAAAAAAGTGCCCTTTTTTGCAATTTTATTGCAGGAGAGGGGTTGCCAGAACGAATTCACTCCCTATAATGCGCCTCCATCGACAGGGCAAGCGGCAACGCAGAAAGCCAAGTCGATAACCTCGAAAAGCCTTTGAAAATAAGGCTTGACTCGAGAAGGCGGTTGAGTAGAATTCCACTCCCGCAGC
>NZ_JAAKTY010000030.1:0-46568 GCF_049174875.1 Aeromonas sp. 600948 | reverse complement strand
TCGGTCACGGTCAGGGTGACCTTCTGGCCATCTTCCACGTTGCTGGTCGTGCCCTTGAGCTCGACCGCCTTGGCTTCATCCACCGACAGGTTGCCATCGCCAATCGCCGCTAGGTCGATGCTCGGCAGGTCAGTATCCACTTCATAACCTTCGCTGTCGGTCGCGGTGGCGCTGTTGCCCGCCACGTCGGTGCTGGTCACGCTGGCATCGATGGTGCGGTCGCCATCGGCCGCCAGGTCGCTGCCCGCCACCAAGATGGTGAAGCGGCCATCGGCATCCACCGGACCGGTAAACGGTTTGCCGTTGACGGTCAGGGTGACGGTGTCCCCTGCCTTGAACTCGCCGCTCACGGTGCCGCTGACCGGGATCTGCTGACCCGCTTCGGCGGCGTTGATGACGTCGTCGGCGGTGATGTCGGCATCCAGGGTGATGGCCAGGTCAGGGGCCTTGCTATCAACACTGCCATCGTCGGTAGCGGTACCTGTGTTGCCAGCCGGATCGGTGATGCTGGCTGTCACCTCATAGCTGCCTTCGGCCAGCGGAGTAGTGACATCTACGCTGTAGCTGCCACCAGGTTGTACCGTGGCGGTCAATTTTTGCTGGTTACCATTGGCATCGGTCACGACCAGAGTGACCGTGCTGCCAGCAGGTGCATCCGTAGTACCCGTGATGGTCGGGGTGGTGTCATTGGTATTGTCAGGTGCATCAACAGTAATCACTGGAGCGGTTACATCCACACTGCCATCATCAGTTGCACTGCCGGTATTCCCCGCAGGATCGGTCACTGTGGCGGTGACGGTATAAGAACCCTCGGCCAGTGGGGTAACCACATCCACGGTGAAGGTGCCATTAGGTGTGACAATAGCGGTCAGGGTCTGCTGATTGCCGTTGACATCGGTCACCACCAGGGTCACCGTGCTGCCTGCAGGCGCATCCGTGGTTCCGGTCAGGGTCGGAGTGGTGTCATTGGTATTGTCTGGCGCTACCACGGAGATGGTTGGAGGCGTAAGGTCAAATACCTCATCTTCTCCAGCCGCATCCAGCGGTGGCTCGCCATTGGCGTTGTAGATAGTATCGAAGGTGGCTTCAGCAATGGTTGCGGAACCGGTACGGTCGATGGTGACAAAACCGCCGTTGCCACTGGCTCCGGCGACACCACCAACACCACCACCACCGGCAGCAGGTGCACCGCCTGCGGCGGAGGCTTCAAAGGCCTGGGTCGGGTCAGCGCCACCCAAAATGGCTTCTTGCAGGGCACTGATATCATCGGGTGTGCCTGCGGCACTGTTTTGCGCCAGCTGGGGAGCATCTTCCTCTTCGGCAGGCTCACTCTGCTCGCTTGCAGGTTGCACATTGAAAGACTGTCCGCCGCCCATGAAACTGGCGCCATCCGGCGACATGATCACCGCCCCTTTCGGCAGCACATCCCCTTCCACCAGCAACTTGCGGCTACCATCTGCAGCCACCTGATAAACTTGACCTTTGAGCTGGGTGACGGTTACGCCCTGTTCCAGAGTAACGGAATTGGTAATCATGTTCTCTCCTGAATCCTGATTTGCATGCAAAAAGCCACAGCCTACTCTGCACAGAGAGAGAGCAAATAACCAGTTCGAAAATTCGAAAGAATAGACTGATTTGAGGCTGGACCGTTCAGCCAGACAGAAGGGTGACGAGGGGATTACCGAAAAATAAAAACTAAAATTATCAATACATTACATTATCATGACAGGAGCATGACAAGGCATGCTCCTGTCAGAATTAACCCTATGCACCGGCCCAGAGGATGATGGCCAGCAGTTGCGGCGAGATGATCCGCAAGAACATCACCAGCGGGTAGACAGTGGCATAGGAGAGCGCACTGGCACCACTGGTCGGGTGCATGGCGTTGGCAAAGGCCAATGCGGGAGGATCCGTCATGGAGCCAGCCAGCAAGCCACAGAGGGTGAGATAGTTCATCTTGCCATAGAGACGCGCCAGCACCCCGACCACCAGCAAGGGGATCAGGGTAATCGCTGCCCCATATAGCATCCAGGAGGGGCCATCACCGTTGATCAGGGTATCAACAAAGCCGGCCCCTGACTTGAAGCCAACCACCGCCAGAAACAGCACGATCCCGATCTCCCGCAACGCCAGGTTGGCGCTGGGGGGCATGAACCAGTAGAGCTTGCCGATGCTGCCGATCCGCGACAGGATCAGCGCCACCACCAGCGGCCCCCCCGCCAGACCCAATTTGAGAGCGGCCGGGAATCCGGGCAGGTAGAAGGGGATGGAGCCGAGCAATACGCCGAGGCCAATCCCGATAAATACCGGCAACATCTGCACCTGTTGCAGTTTTTGCTGCACGTTGCCGACCACATTGGTCACGGCCTCGATGGCATCGAGACGACCTACTAGGTTGAGGATGTCACCAAACTGCAGACTGGTCTGGCTGGTCGGTACCAGCTCGATACCGGCCCGGTTGAGGCGCGAGATCACCACGTCATAGCGCTGTTTGATGTCAAGATCGCGGATCTTCTTGCCCAGCACCTGCTCGTTGGTCACCACGACCCGCTCCACCCTCAGGTCGGTACCGCGAGTCGATAGGGAGGTGTCGACCTCTTCACCCAGCACCAGCAACACCTTGTGCAGTGCATGGCGCTCACCAACCAGGTGCAGCAGGTCGCCCAGCTCGATACGGGAATCAGGGCGCGGCACCATCAGCTCGTCGCCACGCTTGAGGCGTGAGCAGATGACATCAGACTCGTCGAGACTCGGGATCTCGCTCAGCATCAAGCCATGCATGTTGGGGTTGCGTACCGCGATGTTGATGGTCTGCAAGCTCTCCTTGGTTTTACCTGTCTGCAACTCGAACTGGGCGGCTTCATCGTCGATCTTGATGCGAAAGAAGACCCTGACCAGCCACATGGTGAGCAAAATGCCGCAGATGCCGAATGGATAGGCCACTGCGTATCCCATCCCCATCAGCCCGGTTGAACCATGGGGAGCTCCCAGCTCCGCCAGGATCTGCTGACCCGCACCAAGAGATGGGGTATTGGTCACGGCACCGGAGAAGACCCCGAGGATCACCGGTAGCGGCACATCAAACAGTTGATGAAGTGCCGCCGCAACGATGCACCCCAGGATAACCAGCAAAGCAGCAAAGGCATTGAGCTTGAGTCCGGAGCTGCGCAATGACGAGAAAAAACCGGGGCCGACCTGAATGCCGATGGTATAGACAAACAGGATCAGGCCAAACTCTTGAATAAAATGGAGTGTTTGCTCATCGAGCGCCAGCTCTGACACCCCGGCAAAGTGACCCACTATGATGCCGCCGAACAGCACCCCACCGATCCCTAACCCAACGCCATAGACTCGCCAGTTTCCAAGCCAGAGTCCCAGCACTGCCACCAGCGACAACATGCTGATGGAAAGCGCGATTTCACTCATTTCGTGCATCCTTTGCGAATTGAACTGGCCCTAGCTTGTCAGCAAACGCTGATGCCAACTGTGTGATACCGCACGAATTTATCCTTTTACGCGCTAAAAATACCAATTAAGGGCTAGTTGCAAGACGTTAGGCGACGTAGCCGTAAATGGCCATAAAGTGACAAACGCTGCCACCCAGCACAAAGAGATGCCAGATGGCGTGGTTATAGGGGATCTGCTTGGCCACATAGAAGATGACCCCGAGGCTGTAGATAAGGCCGCCAAGCCCGAGCAGCAGCAGCCCCTCACCGGCCAGATGGATATAGAGCTGGTAGATGACCACCAGCGACAACCAGCCCAACATCAGGTAGGTAAAGAGCGACAACTTCTTGAAGCGGTTGATAAATACCAACTTGAACACCACGCCAGCCAGCGCCAGGGCCCAGATCACCACCATCAACCCCTTTGCCAGCGGCGTATCGAGCGCCACCAGCAGAAAGGGGGTATAGGTGCCGGCAATCAGCAGATAGATGGCACAGTGATCAAACACCTTGCACCAGCGTCTGGCCCGCCCTTCCGCCATGCTGTGGTAGAGGGTCGAGGCAAGATAGAGTAGCACCAGACTGCCGCCATAAAGGCTGTAGCTCACCAGCGCCTGCGTACCCTGCCCCCATCCCTTGATGAGCAACAGCACCAGCCCGACAATCCCCAGCAACAATCCCGCACCGTGACTCAGCCGGTTTGCCAGCTCCTCCCGGGGGGAGTAATCCATCACACCACTCATAACATCGACTCCACAATAACTGTGGCTCACTCTACCCAGCGCCATTTCGGAGTACAAGTGTTCGCTTAAAAAATGGAGTGGCTGTCACCCGCCCCCCTTTGGTGTATGCTCTGCCGCCGATGCCCGACAGAAGCGGCATAGACACCAACACCGGTGACCTGGTCTGGAGAACCTGATGACGTTGACTGAGCTGTTTACACAAGCGGATCCCGCCTTTGGCGAGGCGATGAACACCTTGCTGGAGAGCTTCCACCACTCCGACGACAGTCAGGCTATCTACCAGCGCGACCAGTTCACCCACCAGCTCGCTCAATCCCGAATGCCTGCGGTCGGTCTCTCCATCGATGAGTATCTGGCGCGGCTGGCCACCCTGGTACCCGGCGCATCCCATCTCACCTCGCCACGCTACATGGGTCATATGACAGCACCATTGCCGGCCTTCACTGCCGAGCTGTCGCGCCTGCTGGTGATGCTCAACCAGAATCCGATGAAGATGGAGTCCTCCCGACTGCTCAGCTTTCTGGAGCGGGAGGTGCTGGCCAAGCTGCACCGCCTGATCTATGGCAGGGACGATGCTTTCTACGGCGAGCAGATGCATGCCAAGGATGCCGCCCTCGGCGTCATGACCAGCGGCGGCACCATCGCCAACGTCACGGCGCTGTGGCTAGCCCGCAACCGTGCCTGCGGCGACAACCTGTTCGCCCTCTATGAGCAGGGCTATCGCGGCGCCGTCATTCTGGGCTCCCGGCTGATGCACTACTCCTTCGACAAGGGGATGGATCTGTTGGGACTGGGCGCCCGCAGCGTCTGGCGCCTCGAGACCGACGAACAGAACCGGCTCAGTCTGGCCGCGCTGGAGCAGGCGCTGATCCAGAGCAAAGAGCAAAAATTGAAAGTACTGGCGCTGGTCGGCGTGGCGGGCAGCACAGACTTTGGCTCCATCGATCCGCTGCCGGAGCTGGCGGCCATCGCCGAACGCGAGCAGATCCACTTCCACGTGGATGCTGCCTGGGGTGGCCCGACCCTCTTCTCCCCCCGCTATCAAACCCTGCTGGCCGGGATCGAGCGAGCCGATACCGTCACCCTGGATGGCCACAAACAACTGCTGGTGCCGCTCGGTACCGGCATGCTGCTTTGCCGCCAGCCAGACCTGATGATGGCGGTCAAGCGGGAGGCCCCTTACGCCATCCGTGCCACCTCGTTCGATCAGGGTCGCTTTACCCTGGAGGGCACCCGCCCGGCCAACGCCCTCTATCTGGATGCCGCCTTCCAGCTGTTCGGCCAGCAGGGCTATGCCGACCTGCTCGAGGCCAACTACGACCGAGCCAGACTGATGGCCGAGCTTATCACCAGCAATCCGGCCTTCGAGTTGATGTCTGCTCCGGTGATGAACCTGCTCTCCTACCGCTGCATCCCGCCCCATCTACAGGGCAAGCTGCTGGACGAGACGGCCAACGAACAGATCAATGCCTTCAACGTGGCGCTGCAAAAAGCCCAGCGCGCCGAAGGGCACAGCTTTGTCTCCCGTACCCAGCGGGCGGTGGTACGCTACGGTGCCCAACCGCTCACCCTGCTGCGCGCCGTGCTGCTCAACCCGCTTATCGAAGAGCGCCATATCCGCGACCTGCTGGCCGATCAGCAGCGACTGGGGATCTCGATTGCACGCCAACTGTTTGGCGACAGCGCGGAACCGGCGTAAAAATGAGCGGTCTTATTCATTTGCCGTTGTCTGCTGTACAGGTAGACTGGGCGAAATTTGCAGGCCATCTTTGAGGACTAGGCGCCAACAATGAAGCAATTTATTGAATTTATTCCACTTATCGTTTTCTTTGCGGTCTACAAGTTCTACGACATCTATATGGCCACCGGCGCACTGGTGGTGGTCACCGGTCTGCAGCTCGCCTATAGCTGGATCCGCTATCGCAAAGTCGAGAAGATGCAGCTATTCACCTTCCTGCTGGTTGGCTTCTTCGGCGGCCTCACTGTCTTCTTCCACGATGACACCTTTATCAAGTGGAAAGTGACCGTCATCAACGTGCTGTTCGCACTGGGCCTGCTCATCAGCCGCTACGGCTTTGGCAAGAATCTGATCAAACAGATGTTGGCCAAGGAGCTGCAAGCCCCCGATGCAGTCTGGGACAAGGTCAATCTCGGCTGGGTCGGCTTCTTTACCGTCTGTGGCCTGCTCAACCTCTACGTGGCGTTCAACCTGCCGCAAGAGATGTGGGTCAACTTCAAGGTATTCGGCCTGCTGGGGATGACGCTGGTCTTTACCCTGCTGAGCGGCGTCTATCTCTATCGCCATATCCCTGCCGAGCAGTTGTCCCAGCAAAAAGACGAACCCAAAAAGTAACCCTCATCAGAAAAGGATTGTCTCATGTGGTATCTCATCTACTCCGAAGATGTCCCCGATAGCCTGCCACTGCGCAAGCAAGTTCGCCCTGCCCATCTGGCTCGCCTGCAAGCCCTGCAGGATGAAGGGCGCCTGCTGACCGCCGGCCCCAACCCGGCTATCGATGCAGAGGATCCGGCCGATGCAGGCTTTACCGGCAGCACCGTCATCGCCGAGTTTGCCTCGCTGGCTGACGCCAAAGACTGGGCCGATGCCGATCCCTATGTGGCAGCTGGCGTCTATGCCAAAGTGACCATCAAGCCGTTCAAGAAAGTCTTTTAAAACTGCGTCAAATACAAAGAGGCCGGAACGGATGTACAACCCGCTCCGGCCTCTTTTTATTGCGCGATGCTCAGCGCACCAACAAGGTCACGCTCTGGCGACAAACCAGGGATTGAGGATATCGGGGTTGTTGTAGGCAAGGGGTGAGCCATCGAGCTGGGTGACGCTGCCACCCGCCCCCTCCAGCACCGCCTGTGCAGCGCCGGTATCCCACTCGCAGGTAGGTGCGAGGCGCGGATAGAGCTCGGCGCCCCCCTCGGCAATGATGCAGAACTTCAGCGAACTGCCCATGGAAACCAGCTCGATCTCGCCAAAAGGAGCCAAGAAATCGAGGGTTTCCTGCGACAGGTGGTTGCGACTGCCCACCACTCGCCACGCCTCGCCTTCACGATGAGGCCGGGTCTGGATAGGCTCGCGCTTGCCATCGGCGATGCGCCAGGCACCGAGACCCTTTCCGCCATACCAGAGCTTGTCCAGCACAGGGGCATAGACCAGCCCCCAGCGCGGCGCCCCCCCTTCAATCAGCGCGATATTGACGGTGAACTCGCCGTTGCGGGAGACAAACTCCTTGGTGCCGTCGAGGGGATCCACCAGCCAGTAGCGGGACCAGCCGTGGCGTGCAGCCATCACCTCGGGCCCTGACTCCTCCGACAATACGGGAATATCCGGAGTCAGCCGCGCCAACCCCTGAACGATCACCTCATGAGCCCCCTTGTCGGCCGCGGTCAGCGGACTCTCGTCGCTCTTGTACTCCACCGCGAAGGGCTGGCTGTAGATAGCCATGATGGCCGCTCCCGCCGCGCGAGCGACAGGTTCAAGTTCGGTGATATCGGGGTGGTACAGGGGGTGATCCATAACAATCTCGTCCAATTCACAGGGTCAACCAGTGTAACCCTTTTGACATCAACTGCTTATAGCCGATTGTGCTGGGTTATTACAGCTCTATAGCCGCCAACCCATTGCCCTTGCTTGAACAGGGCCAG
Source organism: Aeromonas sp. 600948 (assembly GCF_049174875.1). Taxonomy (NCBI): domain Bacteria; kingdom Pseudomonadati; phylum Pseudomonadota; class Gammaproteobacteria; order Aeromonadales; family Aeromonadaceae; genus Aeromonas; species Aeromonas sp. 600948. Next base: position 38,722 of record NZ_JAAKTY010000030.1, on the reverse strand, counting down.
AAATAATAAAGGACGCCGTGGCGTCCCTTGTTATTTTTGGCAGACTTCATCAGGCCGCCTGTCTGGTGGGTCAGATCCCCTGACGGGCTTCCTGCATCAGCAGGCGCATATCGCTCACAGCCTTGGCCAGACCATCAAAGGCGGCGCGGCCGATGATGGCGTGGCCGATGTTGAGCTCATAGAGCTCGGGGATGGCGGCGATGGCCTTGACGTTGTGATAGTGCAGACCGTGGCCGGCATTGACCTTCAAGCCCTTGCCTGCGGCATAGGAGGCGCCGGCGGCGATACGCTTGAACTCGGCGTTGCGCTCGGCATCTGTGGTGGCATCGGCGTAACGGCCGGTATGGATCTCGATAAAGGGGGCACCACTCTCGGCAGCCGCATCGATCTGGATGGGATCGGCGTCGATAAAGAGGGATACCTGGGCACCCACAGCAGAGAGGCGGGCAACGGCGTCAGTCACCTTGTCCAGCTGACCGGCCACGTCCAGACCGCCCTCGGTGGTCACCTCGGTGCGCTTCTCCGGCACCAGACAGACGAAGTGGGGCTTGATGCGGCAGGCGATGCCGATCATCTCTTCGGTCACCGCCATTTCCAGATTCATTCTGGTCTGGATAGTCTGACGCAGGATCTCCACATCGCGGTCGGTGATGTGGCGGCGATCTTCTCGCAGATGCACGGTAATGCCATCGGCCCCGGCCTGTTCGGCCACAAAGGCGGCCTGTACCGGATCCGGGTACTGGGTGCCACGGGCGTTGCGCAGAGTCGCGATATGGTCGATGTTCACACCCAGATAGATTTCACTCATTGAGAACTCCTTGAAAGGCTTCATCTGTTGACTGCGCGGTCAGCGAATCACACCGCGCCAATATCCGTATGTCTGTAATCTGTGTCAGCCTTGGATGCTGGCTTTGCGTTTTAAAAACAGCTCCCGGCTCTTTAACTGGCGTTTGCCCAGATAGGGTTGCAGTGCCAATCGGCTGAAACGTTTGGCCGCCTGCAGCAAGGGAGGGGTATCGAAACGTCCCTCGGCAAAGGCAAGCAGGTGGGCACCGAGAAACAGGGTACGGGGATCCGGCGCCCGCTCGCAAGCAACAAAGCCCAATTCACGCTCGAAGCCATAGAGCAAGGTCGGCTCGATGGGCGACTCGTCGTCCGCCGTGTATTCGAAATCGACCGCATAGCCGAGCGCCTGCAACAGCAGGAACTCAAAGCGACGCAGCGGCAGCTCCGGCGTCTCGCCATCGGCCAGCGCCATGATGGCACGGGCATAGGCGTCGAATACTTCGGGGAACGGGGTGTGCGCTTCCAGCAGGTAGTAAACCAGCTCGTTGAGATAGAGGCCGTAGAAGAGGCGATCGCCGCCGAGACGCAGGGAGTGATCCGGGCATTCGACCTGGGTGAGGTTCTTGAGATCCCCCTTGCCGCGCCAGGCGATGGTGAGCAGGGTAAAGGGTTGCAGCAGCCCCTTGAGAAGGGAGCGTGGCCCGCGAGAACCGCGAGCCACCAGAGTAAATCGGCCACTATCCTGGGTGAAGACCTCGACCAGCTGGCTGGTCTCCCGATAGGGCCGACTGTGGATGACGAAAGCCGGGGTCAGCAATCAGTCGTCGCCATACCCGAGGCTGCGCAGGGCGCGCTCATCATCAGCCCAGCCCGACTTGACCTTGACCCACAGCTCGAGGTGCACCTTGTTCTGGAACAGCCGCTCCATATCGAGGCGTGCTTCGGTGCCGATGGTCTTGATCTTCTCGCCCTTGTTGCCGATGACCATCTTCTTCTGGCCATCGCGCTCGACCAGGATCAGGCCGTGGATGTGGTAGAGGCCGTTCTCTTCCACCTTGAAGCGCTCGATCTCCACCGTCACCGAGTAGGGCAGCTCCTCACCGGTGAAGCGCATCAGCTTCTCGCGGATGATTTCGGAAGCCATAAAACGGGAGGAGCGGTCGGTCACGTAATCTTCCGGGAAGAAATGGACGTTTTCCGGCAGCAGATCCTTGGCCCACTCGCGGATCTTCTCCACGTTGGTGCCCTTTTCGGCACTGATGGGCAGAATATGGGCGAAGTTCATCTGTTGGCCCAGCCACTCGAGGTGGGGCAGCAGATCTTCTTTCTCTTTGACGTTGTCGATCTTGTTGACCGCCAGCACCACCGGGCACTTGAGATTGCGCAGCTTGCCCAGCACCATCTCGTCGTCTTTGGTCCAGTGGGTACCGTCGACCATGAACACCACCATGGCCACATCCCCCAGCGAACTGGTGGCGGCACGGTTCATCAGACGGTTGATGGCCCGTTTCTCTTCAATGTGCAGACCCGGGGTATCCACATAGATGGTCTGGTAGTTATCCTCGGTGTCGATCCCCAAAATCCGGTGACGGGTGGTCTGGGGCTTCTTCGAGGTGATGCTGACCTTCTGGCCAAGCAGCTTGTTAAGCAGGGTGGACTTGCCCACATTCGGGCGGCCCACGATGGCGACAAAGCCGCAGTAGGTGGTATCTGTCATGACAGTTTTTCCAATGCTTGCTGCGCCGCGGCCTGTTCGGCCTTGCGACGGCTGGTGCCGACCCCGACGAGGGGACCATCCAGACCTTCCACGTCACACTGGACGGTGAACTCCTGGTTGTGGGCCTCGCCCTTGACGTTGGTCACGGTGTAGGTCGGCAGGGATTTGCGGCTTCCCTGCAAAATTTCTTGCAGACGGGTCTTGGGATCTTTCTGCTCGATGCCCGGCTTGATCTCTTCCAGGCGGCTGGCATACCAGCTCAGCAACAGTGTCCGCACCGTCTCAAGATTGGTATCCAGATAGACGGCACCGATCACCGCCTCGACCGTGTCGGCCAGAATGGATTCGCGGCGAAAACCGCCGCTCTTGAGTTCGCCGGGACCGAGGATCAGGTGATCCCCGAGGTCAAACTCCCGGCCCAGTTCGGCCAGGGTCTTCTCGCGCACCAGGGTGGCGCGCATCCGGCTGAGATCCCCTTCCGCCGCTTGCGGGAAGCGGTGGAACAGATCGTCGGCAATCACCAGACTCAAAATCGAGTCACCCAGAAATTCCAGTCGTTCATTGTGACGAGAGCCGGCGCTGCGGTGAGTCAGCGCCCGGGTCAGCAGTTCCAGATCCGCAAAGACATGCCCGAGACGGGACTGCAGTCTGTTCATCTTGATATTCATTTACTTGATTCCGCCAATGCGGTTGAAGCGCACACCTGTCGGTACCCAACTTGGCAGCAGGGAGCCTTCTTCGCGCTCGAATTCAAAACTTATCCAGATAGCGACCGCCTTGCCGACCAGATTCTGCTCGGGCACAAAGCCCCAGAAGCGGCTGTCGGTGCTGTTGTCGCGGTTGTCGCCCATCACGAAATACTGGCCTTCCGGTACCACCCATTCGTCGGGGTAGGTGCCGGGCTGGCGATAGTAACGGCCAACCATGTCGGGCATCAGCGGATTGCGCAGGGTCTCGTGGGAGACATCGCCCAACTGCTCGGTATAGCGATCAAGGGGGATCCCCATCTGGGTAAATTCGCCTCTTTGTTCAAACTTGACGTCGAGCTTCTTGAAGCCCGGGCACGTTTTCCCTTCCTGCTCTTCGCACTTGGGCCGGATCATCAGCTCCTTGTTGCGATAGATGACCCGATCACCCGGCATGCCGACCACCCGCTTGATGTAGTCAACGCGCGGTTCAAGGGGATACTTGAACACCACCACGTCGCCACGCTTGGGCTCGCCAGTCTCGAGGAACTTGGTGTTGGTCACCGGGTCCCGCAGACCATAGGCAAATTTTTCCACCAGGATGAAGTCGCCCACCAGCAGGGTGGGCATCATGGAACCTGACGGGATCTGGAACGGTTCAAAAATGAACGAACGCAGGATCAGCACAAAGGTGATGACCGGGAACACCCCGGCGGTCTGCTCAATCCAGACCGGCACGGGGGCGACCTTGGCCAGGGTCTTCTCATCCAGGTGGGCACCGCCATGGGCACGAGCCACAGCAATCTTGGCGGCGCGCTGCTTGGACCAAATCATCTTGTCCAGACACCAGATAACACCGGTGATCGCGCAGACCACCACCAGGATCAGGGAAAACGTGCTTGCCATCTATTAATCCTTTCCGACGTGGAGAATCGCGAGGAAGGCTTCCTGCGGCACGTCGACACGGCCGAGAGACTTCATCCGCTTCTTACCTTCTTTCTGCTTGTTCAGCAGTTTCTTCTTACGACTCACGTCACCACCGTAACACTTGGCGGTTACGTCTTTACGCAGTGCCTTGACGGTGCTGCGTGCGATGATCTGGTTGCCGATGGCCGCCTGAATGGCGATATCGAACATCTGGCGCGGGATCAGCTCGCGCATCTTCTCCACCACCTGACGACCGCGATACTGGGCGTTGTCCTTGTGGGTGATGATGGCCAGGGCATCGACGCGCTCACCGTTGATCATGATGTCCAGACGGACCATGTCGGAGGTTTCGAAACGCTTGAAGCCGTAATCCAGCGAGGCGTAACCGCGACTGGTGGATTTCAGACGATCGAAGAAGTCGAGCACCACTTCCGCCATCGGGATTTCATAGGTCAGCGCCACCTGCTTGCCGTGGTAGACCATGTTGGTCTGCACGCCACGCTTCTCGATACAGAGGGTGATCACGTTGCCCATGTACTCCTGCGGCAGCAAGATATGACACTCGGCGATCGGCTCGCGCATCTCCTTGATGCTGGTGATGGCGGGCATCTGGGCCGGGCTGTCGATGTGGATGGTGGAGCCGTCGGTCAGCTCGATCTCGTACACTACGGTCGGCGCCGTAGTGATCAGATCCAGATCGTATTCACGCTCCAGACGCTCCTGAATGATCTCCATGTGCAGCATGCCGAGGAAGCCACAACGGAAGCCGAAGCCCAGCGCCGTGGAGCTCTCCGGTTCGAAGAACAGGGAGGCATCGTTCAGGGAGAGCTTGTCGAGGGCGTCACGGAACGACTCGTAGTCATCGCTGGAGATGGGGAACAGACCCGCATAAACCTGCGGCTTCACCTTCTTGAAGCCAGCCAGCGCCTTGTCGGCACCGTTCTTGGCCTGAGTCAGGGTATCGCCCACCGGCGCGCCGTGGATGTCCTTGATACCGCAGACAACCCAACCTACCTCGCCACAGCCCAGACCCTGGGTATCCACCTGCTTGGGCGTGAAGATACCGATACGATCGACACCCCACACCTGACCAGTGCTCATCACCTTGATCTTGTCGTTCTTCTTCAGGGAACCGTTCTTGATCCGCACCAAAGAGACAACGCCCAGATAGGAGTCGAACCAGGAGTCGATGATCAGCGCCTGCAGCGGGGCATCCGGGTCACCTTCCGGCGCCGGGATCTTGGCAACGATCTCTTCCAACACCAGGTCAACACCCAGACCGGTCTTGGCGGAGCAGCGCACCGCATCAACCGCGTCGATACCGACGATGTCTTCGATCTCCTCGGCAACCCGCTCGGGTTCTGCGGCCGGCAGGTCAATCTTGTTCAGCACCGGCACCACTTCCAGATCCATTTCCATGGCGGTATAGCAGTTGGCCAGAGTCTGTGCCTCAACCCCCTGGCCGGCATCCACCACCAGCAGCGCCCCTTCACAGGCCGCCAAAGAGCGGGAGACCTCGTAGGAGAAATCCACGTGGCCCGGGGTGTCGATAAAGTTCAGCTGGTAGGTGTTACCGTCTTGTGCCTGGTAGTTCAGGGTCACACTCTGTGCTTTGATGGTAATGCCGCGCTCGCGCTCCAGATCCATGGAGTCAAGCACCTGAGCCTGCATCTCGCGGTCGGACAAGCCACCGCAAGTCTGGATCAGACGGTCCGACAGGGTCGATTTACCGTGGTCGATGTGCGCAATAATCGAAAAGTTACGAATGTGTTTCATCGAGCAAGAGTCACTCAAAATTAGTTAAGGTCAGTTATGGAGGCGCGATTTTACTGGATAACCCGGCTGACGGCCATTCTTTAGTCGCCAGCGCCAGTGAAATAGCGCCTGTTCGGTCAGGGGAGGATGCGGACAGGGACGACAACGCCGAGCATCTGCGGGCCGTAACGCCCCTGATCCAGGCGGTTGGAAAAGTAACGAACCAGTAAAAAGCCCAGCACGCCCCCCAGCAGGCAGCAGAGAATGGTAATCCCCTCCCCGCCCGAGAGCAGCGGCGCCAGCCAGAGCTGCCCCAGCAAGGCGCCGGCCAACAGACAGAAAAGCGGCAGCACATAGACCAGCGCAGCCCCGCGCAGCAGACTCTCCTGCGGGATACCGAGCCTCACTTGCTGGCCAACCCGCACCTCGGCGGTCAGCCTGACTCGCAAGCGGGGGGCTTTCAGGGGAAACGCCTTGGCCACAGTGCCGGTACCGCAGTTGGATTGCTGCTGACAACCACTGCAGGCGGAGCGACGCTCGCACTCCACCCAGGCATGGTCACCCTCAATGGCCACCACGGTCGCCAGCTCTTCACTCATCTCATTCACGGCAACACCTCGTGCTCATGCAATGGCAGGATCTGAACACGACTCACAGCCAACGGCAAGCCGCACACTACTGTGAACCCAGAACATGGACTCACTGCACCGCTTCGTTGCGAGCCAGCGGCTGCACCGACTCGGCGATGCGTTTGGCTGTCTCGGCAGGCACTTCCCCAACCACGGTGATCTCGACCCCCACCTCGTTGACGTAGCTCACCAGCGAGGTCGCCCCCTGGCGGATCAGCTGCTGGCGCACCGCCTGCTTGGGATCGACCCGAGAGACGTAGACCGAGAGATCCACCAGGCCATCGGAGAGCATCATGTAATCCACCGGTACACTGGTGGTCACCAGCTGGTGCCGGTCTTGCGACAGCACCTTGAAGCCATCGGGCAACCAGGTGATCTGCCAGTTCAACTGCTGTTGCGGTGCAGGATAGGCATCCTCCAGCGCCAGCGCCGAGGGCTGCTTGCTGTTGGCCAGCTTTACCAGCCATGGGGACGGTTTTTGTTGCAATTGCAGATCCACCCCCAGCATCTGCTCCACCAGATTGCCCTCCCGCTCCACCATGTCGACTCGCAGCAACAGGTGACTACGTTCGTCAATCCAGAGCACAAAGCCATATTTGTCAGCTTCCTTGGGAACCAACCTGACGACTTGAGCGACCTCGCCGGCCACCCGGCTACGGCCAGCAAGCACAGGATCATAACTCTCCAGCACCTGTGCCAACGGCATCTTCACCAGGGTCGACCAGATACCGGGAAAGCGGGCATCCTTCAGGGTGTAGGGATCATGGCTGTTTTCAAAGAAGGTGTACTCGTTCTGACGCTGGAGATACTCGATCGCCTTGCCATCGAGATAGCTGAGATGGGCTACCTCCTTGCCATCGATCACGGCATGGCTGATGCGGATCGGTTCAAGACGTCCCTGACGGGCCTTGACCATGGACAATTCGAAGTTCTGTTGCTGCACGGCACTCTGCATCTGCTGCAACAAGGCCTCGGCCGACTTATCGTCGGCCGAGGCCTTGGCACTGATCAGCAGGAGAGAGGCCAGTAAAATACGGCTGTACTGGCGCACGTTGATATCCCTGACGACTCGTTATTGTTGGTTCTGCCTGTCTTGCAACAGGCGTTGTTGCAACTGGTGGTCACGCAGGAAGGCGTTGATCCGCTCCCGCTGTTCCTGCATCTGCTGTTCGGTCAGACCTTGCTGACGGGCACGGGCACCATCCTGTTGCGGATAATGGACGCTCACAGGCGCCGCGCTGCCACCGATTGGAATGGTATTGAGCACCGGATTGGCCGGAACGCCATCCTGTCCCTGATAATGCTGCACTCCGAAGATAACAGCGGCGGCCACGGAGGCGGCAATGGCGTATTGCCCCAGTTGCTGACCGACACGGCGGAACAACGGAACCACATTGGCATCTGTCTTGACCGGCGCAACGGCAGGTTGCAGCACGGGAGCCGTCTCGACCGGCTTGGGTGCCAGTATGGTGGGCTCATCCTCCAGCGCAGCCATAATGCTGTCACTGAGATCCAGTTGCAGATTGACCGGCAGGTCACCCCGCATGGCATCGCCGATCAGGTGGTAACGACCCCAGGTATCTTGCAAGTCGGAGTCCATCTCCAGCTCGTTCAGTACCTCTGCGTCACTCAGGTCACCATCCATCAGGGCAGAGATTTGCTCTTTATTTGCCATAAGTTAACCCGTCTTTCCCCAGTTAATTCTCGATCAGAGGTTGCAGCTTTTTATCGATTGCTTCCCTCGCCCGGAAGATACGGGATCTGACCGTACCCACAGGGCAATCCATGATTTCGGCAATCTCTTCGTAGCTCAGCCCTTCCAGTTCGCGGAGGGTGATAGCTGTCCTCAGGTCTTCCGGCAATGCCTCTATGGCTGAAAACACGGTGCGTTTGATCTCGTCAGTCAGCGCCAGGTTTTCAGGGGTTGAGACCTCTTGCAAGGCTTCACCACCACCATAAGACTCCGCTTCGTCAGCCTCCACATCACTGCTGGGCGGCCTGCGCCCCTGGGAGGTGAGATAATTCTTCGCCGTGTTCACGGCAATTCGGTACAACCAGGTGTAAAAAGCACTTTCGCCACGGAATGTCGGCAATGCACGGTAGGCTTTTATAAAGGCCTCTTGCGCCACATCGGGCACATCACCGGGATTGTTGACATACCTGGCAACCAGGTTGACCACCTTATGCTGGTATTTTTTTACCAACAGGTTGAAAGCTGCTTTATCGCCGCGCTGGACCCGTTCAACCAGCTGTTCGTCCAGTAGATTCTGGTCGCTCATCAGAGCCGTAAAACCCCCATCAGGTTATCGTTTTTCTTTTCCGGCCCTTCCTAAGCGCACAAGTTCAGACAGGGAGAATCAGAGAAAGTTCGCTTCAATTGAAAAAAATGTGATGCAGGCTGCATCCTCGCCCTCGCTTGGGCTACCATGGTGCCAGTTCTTAATCCAGGCCAATGATACTTATGAAAGCAAGTGTTGAATACCTTTGCGATGTACTGATCATTGGCAGCGGTGCCGCTGGTTTGTCCCTCGCGTTGCGATTGGCAGACCACGCCAAAGTCCTGGTTCTGAGCAAGGGGCCCATCAGTGAAGGGGCCACTTTCTATGCGCAAGGAGGCATCGCTGCCGTTTTCGACGAAACCGACAGCATCGAATCCCACGTGAGCGACACGCTCAACGCGGGCGCCGGGTTGTGTGACCCGGCAGTGGTCGAGTTCACCGCTCGCCACGCCCGCGAGTCCATCCAGTGGCTCATTCAGCAAGGGGTCCCCTTCGATCAGGAGGAGAACGCCGATGGTGAATCCCAGTACCACCTCACCCGGGAAGGCGGCCACAGCCATCGCCGCATCTTCCACGCGGCGGATGCCACCGGCAAAGCGGTGCAGCTCACCCTGATCGATCAGGTTCGTGCCCACCCCAATATCCAGTTGATGGAGCGCTTCAACGCGGTCGACCTCATCACCACCCGCAAGCTCAACCTGCCGGGCAACAAGGTACTGGGGGCCTACGTCTGGAACCGCAACGCCGAGCAGGTCGAGGTGATCCGCGCCCGTTTCGTGGCACTGGCGACCGGTGGTGCCTCCAAGGTCTACCAGTACACCTCCAACCCGGATGTGAGCTCTGGCGATGGCATCGCCATGGCATGGCGGGCCGGCTGCCGGGTGGCGAACCTGGAGTTCAACCAGTTCCACCCCACCAGCCTGTTTCACCCGGACGACCCCAACTTCCTGCTGACCGAAGCGCTGCGTGGCGAGGGAGCCTATCTGCGCCGCCCGGACGGCAGCCGCTTTATGCCGGAGTTTGACGAGCGGGCCGAGCTGGCGCCGCGGGATATCGTCGCCCGCGCCATCGACCACGAGATGAAGCGGCTCGGGGCGGATTGCATGTATCTGGATATCAGCCACAAACCGGCCGATTTCATCATCAAGCACTTCCCGACCATTTATGAGCGCTGCCTCGCGGTCGGCATCGACATCACCAAGGAGCCGATGCCCATCGTGCCGGCCGCCCACTACACCTGTGGCGGCGTGATGATCGACAACAACGGCCAGACCGATATTCCCGGCCTCTACGCCATCGGTGAAGTGACCTACACCGGTCTGCACGGCGCCAACCGCATGGCCTCCAACTCCCTGCTGGAATGCGTGGTTTATGCCCATCAGGCGGGGGCCGACATTCTGGCCAAGCTGCCGATGAGCGTGGAGCCGCCGCGCCTGCCGGTGTGGGACGAGAGCAAGGTGGAAGATTCCGACGAACTGGTGGTGATCCAGCACAACTGGCACGAGCTGCGGTTGATGATGTGGGACTACGTGGGAATAGTGCGTACCAACAAACGCCTGGCCCGTGCCAAGCGCCGCATCGACCTGCTCAAGCAGGAGGTGCAGGAGTACTACGCCAACTTCCGCGTCTCCAACAACCTGCTGGAGCTGCGCAACCTGCTGCAGGTGGCCGAGCTTATCGTCAACTGCGCCCTGCAGCGCAAGGAGTCTCGCGGCTTGCACTACAACCTGGATTATCCGGATATGCTGCCGGACTCCAAACCGACCGTGCTGACCCCGGAGCGGGATTAATCCCCCTTCCTGCCAAGCGTTGCAGCTATCAGTGACCCCGCCCCGGCGGGGTCACTTGTTTTCAACCGCTTTTCAGCCCCAAAAAGAGTGCCGCCAGCCACATGGCAGCAGCTTATCGCGGTAAATCAGCGCATAGTCATCACGGAAAGCAGGTGTCAGCGCCGAGACGGCAGAAAGTGGATGGCTCGCGCCAGCAGGCGGTAATGTTCGGGGGGAAGGGCATCGGAGAAGAGCCACAATTGCCGTGGCGACGCCGATTCAGAGCCTTCCGGCTCGGGGCAAAGCGCCAGCCTGAGCACGCCGGGCAAAATGCGGCTTTTCTTGCCGAGCTGATAGCGGCAACCTTGCCACTGTAGCCACTGACCATCCCAGACAAGCTCGAACGGGGGCTCGGCGAGCGCCCGCCAGCTCAACCAGAGCGCCGCCAGCCAGACGGGCAGCAACAGCGCCCACTGCCAACCGGCAATCAGGCCAGCCACCGGCCAGAGCAGCAACAGAAAGAGGGCCACCAGCAAACATTGCTGATGGCGGGAGGGGTGAACCGTCATGATCACCCGCTCCACGGCATCAGGCCTGGCGGTCGTGGCGCGCCTGATTGCGCTCCAGGATCATCGGGATCATGGCGGCAAATGCGGGATCGGCAGGGACACCATGACCCATGCACCATTTGAACAGATCCGGATCGTCGCTCGCCAGCAGGCGGATAAAGGTCTGCTGATCGGCTTCGCTCAGGGAGTCGAACTCGTGTTCGAAAAAGGGCATAAAGATCACATCCAGCTCGAGCATACCGCGACGGCAGGCCCACTTCAGGCGGGATTTTTCAACTGGGCTCAACATGGCACTCTCCTTACAAAGACCGGGGGATGGTACCAGCTGGATTTTCCGGCTGACAAACATTAGTTACGTCTTTACCATGCAGCTCACATACTTTCTCTCTGGAATACCATCGTGAGCCTGCAACCACCTGTTTTTCCTGCCGAGCCGACCCGCTTCTCCCTGACCAAGCTGGCCATCACCCGTATCAGCGGCCAGGATCGCGTCAAATATCTGCAAGGTCAGGTCACCTGTGATGTCAACGCCCTGCAACCGGGGCAACAGACCCCGGGCGGCCACTGTGATCCCAAGGGCAAGCTGTGGAGCAATTTCCGCCTGCTCTGCCTCGACGACAGTCTGCTGCTGCTGACCAGCCCCTCTGTACTGGAGCGTCAGTTGCCGGAGCTGAAGAAATTTGCCGTCTTCTCCAAGGTCGAGATCGCCGCCGATGAGCGTCACGCCACCGGGATCGCCGGTACGGGCAGCGATAGCTGGATCTCTGCCCAGTTCGGCCTTGAGCAGAGCGGTCTGATCGACGGCGGCATGGCGGTGAAGATTGAACAGGATCGCTGGCTGCTGGTCAGCAATCAGCAAGCCGATGCCCTGCCGCAAGGTGACGAGTCACTCTGGTGGGGGCTCGAGATCAAGGCGGGTCTGCCACATATGGAAGCGGTGCATCAGGGGGAGTTCATCCCGCAGATGCTCAACCTGCAGGCACTGGACGGCATCAGCTTCAACAAGGGCTGCTACATGGGGCAGGAGACGGTGGCCCGCGCCAAATATCGCGGCGCCAACAACCGCGCCCTGTTCCTGCTGGCGGGCAGTGCCAGTGAGCCGGTCAATGCGGGCGATACCCTGGAGCTGCAACTGGGTGACAACTGGCGCCGCAGCGGCATGGTGCTCAACGCCTGGCAACAGGCCGGGCAGGTGTGGCTCACCGCCGTACTGCCGAAAGATACCGAGGCTGACGCCCAATTCCGCCTCAAGCAGGACGAAGGCTCCCGCCTCACCCTGCAACCCCTGCCTTACGCCCTGACCGAGTAAGGTCGGCTAGCGAGGCACGCGCGCCAGCAGTGCCTCCTTCAGCCAGCGCCCCGCCTGCCCCAGCGGGCGGGCGCGATGCCACTGCAACTCCAGCGCCAACGCATGGCTGGCGATAAAGTCCGGCTCCAGCACCACCACCTCGCCCCGCTTCAACGGTTGATGTAGCAGAAATTCCGGAATCGCGGACCAGCCAAGGCCCCGCTTGACCAGCTCCAGCACCCCGAGATCCCCCTCGACCCACCACACCTGGGCCGAGATGCGAAAACGCTGGCGCTCGCTCCCTTCCCGTCGGCCGGTGACCATCAGCTGGCGTGCCCCCTGCAGATCGACCTCCCGCAGCGGCTGCTTGCGGGCCAGCGGATGATCCGGTGACACCACCAGCGGCATGGTCACCTCCCCCAGCGAATGGGCGACAATCTCCCGCTGGGGATGCACCTTCTGATAACTGATGCCAAGCTGGGCCCGGCCGGTCACCAGCATCTCGGTCACATCCTCCATCAGCGGGAAGAGCAGCTCCAGCTCCACGGTCGGGTAGCGAGTGGCGAACTCCTCCAGCAGGGTGCCGAGCCAGGGCAGGTGGGAGTCATCATCGATGGCCAGAGTGAGGCGCGTCTCCACCCCGGCCGCCAGCTCCCCAGCAATGGATTGCAATCGTTCACTCTGCGCCAGCAGGATCCCAGCCTCCTGCACCATGCGGGCCCCCGCCTCCGTCAGCTGCGGATAGCGGCCGCTGCGGTCAAACAGGGTGAGCGCCAGATCGATCTCCAGATTGGCGATAGCGCTGCTCACCACCGACTGCGCCTTGCCCAGCTTGCGGGCGGCAGCGGAAAACGAGCCGTTTTCGGCGGCCGCCAGCAAGATCCTCAGTTGTTCCAGTGATGGCGTCATCTTATGGCCCTCCGGCAAGCTCTCTCATCCATCTATTTTAGCGATGGATACCAACATGAATCTATCGCTAAAGATCTATAGATTAACCAGCAATCCGTGAATAAATCTGATTGAGAGAGTGACTTATGCGTACCCGTAACGATCGCCTGCGCCATGCCATTGGCTTTGAATTCATTGGCCTGCTGATTGCCGCCCCGCTGGCCAGCTGGGTTACCGGGGTAGGGCTCAACCATATGGGCCCGCTGGCACTGTTCTTCTCGGTGCTGGCCACCGTCTGGAACTACATCTACAACATCGGGGTCGACAAGCTGCTGCTCAAATATCAGGGCCATACCCACAAGACCCTGTGGCAACGGGTGCTGCATACCTTCGGCTTTGAGGGCGGCCTGCTGATCGTCGCGCTGCCGGTCATGTCCTGGTGGCTGAGCGTCAGCCTGCTGGAGGCGCTGGTGCTGGATCTGGGCTTCGTCGTCTTCTACCTGATCTATGCCTTCGTCTACAACTGGGGCTATGACAAGGTGTTCCCCATCCCCCGCGAAGTGCCGCACGGCATGCCCCAAGAGGCGCGCTAAGGCACGAATCCGTTGGATTGAAACCGGGAAGTGAAGGTCAACAAGGAAAGACTACAGAAGAAACGACACGGCCCCATCATGGCAGACATGATGGGGCCGCAAAAGGCGTCAGCGCTGGCAGGCCGGCTGATTCAGAGGTAAGGATTCAAACCTGCCCGTCGCTCAAGCCTGGGCTTTGAGCTCTTCGCCGCTCTCGTCGGCAGCGGCAGCCTCTTCAGGCTGGGCCTGAGCGGCCTGCAGCGCTTCCAGCTCGCTCTGATAATCGCTCAGGATCTGCTGGGCAACCGCCATATCTCCCTTGTGTTTGCGCTCGAACAGATGGTGCTGCACCACGCCGTTGAGATACTCCACCGTGATGGGCTGCTCCAGGGTGGCCATCAGCTCCTCTTTCTCCAGCTCGGCATTGATTTCATCGGCGGTCGTGCGCAGCAGCCCGGCCAATTGAACCAACATGCGGCGCTCACCTTCGCGCAGCAGGCTCAACATGCGGTTTCTCTGCTGCTCATTCTGTTGGGTCATACATTTCCTTACGTCAATTGGGAACAAGCCCGCTCATTCTGCCCTGTCCCCATGACAGCGTCTATCTCATGCCCCCCACAAATTTTTGGCGCTGGCTCACAAATGGCTACAGATGCTATTTGAAGCGTCTCTGGGGTATAGTAGCCGCTGATTTTCGGGCGCTTTTTTCACCTTCATCCGCAGACAGGGATGAGACGGCAAGGGCGCCTGCCCGGTTTACCCCAACGAGGTGAAGATCCGCTTTATGACCGACGCCATTGTGGTGCTCTGCACCTGCCCAGATCAAACCAGTGCCGACCTTCTCTGCGAACAGCTGCTGAACCAGCGGCTGGCCGCCTGCATCAATCAACTGCCGGGCATTACCTCCGTCTATCGTTGGCAAGGCAAGGTGGAGCGCGCCACCGAGATCCAGCTCATCATCAAATCCCGCCAGTCGCGCTTTGCCGAGCTGCAGGCATGGATTCAAGCCAATCACCCCTATGAGGTGCCCGAGCTGCTGGCCCTGCCGGTGAGTGCCGGACTACCCGCCTATCTCGACTGGCTCAATGGGGAGACCTCATGACATTCACCCGCTTGCTCTCTCCCCTGCTGCTGCTCTGTGCCCTGCTGATGACAGCGGTGGGCAGCGCCCCTGCCCACGCCAGCGGCGCCGATCTGCTCAGCTCGCTGGGCATTGAGGCCAACGCCAAACCCAAATTTTTGCAGGTCGATGAGGCCTTTCAGATCGAGAGCGAACAGCGTGGCGATCAGCTGCTGCTGACCCTCCACATCGCCGACGACTACTACCTCTATCGCCACAGCCTGCGCTTCAAGGGGAACAACCTCACCTTCAGCGAGCCGACCCTGCCGGAAGGCACCGAGCACGAGGATGACTTCTTCGGCAAGACCCGGGTCTACTACCAGCAGGTGAGCATCGCGGTACCGCTCAAAGAAGTGGGCGACGGCGCCACCCTGCGGGTGCGCTATCAGGGCTGTACCGACGGCCTCTGCTATCCACCGACCGACAAGCTGCTCGATGTGGCCCCGCTGGTCACGGCAACCACAGCGTCCACTGCTGAAACGGCACAAAGCGTCGCACCGGTTAGCCAGCAGGATCAGCTGGCCGCCGCCCTCGGCCATCAGGGATTCTGGCTCAGCATAGTCGCCTTCTTCGCCCTGGGATTGGGGCTCGCCTTCACCCCCTGCGTCTTCCCCATGTACCCAATCCTGACCGGCATCATCGCCGGTGCCGGCCATCACCTCTCCACCGGTCGCGCCTTCCTGCTCTCTCTGGTCTATGTGCAGGGGATGGCGGTCACCTACACCCTGCTGGGGCTGGTAGTGGCCTCGGCAGGGCTGAAATTCCAGGCGGCGCTGCAACACCCCTATGTGCTGATCGGTCTATCGGTGATGTTCGTGCTGCTGGCCCTCTCCATGTTCGGACTCTACACCCTGCAACTGCCGAGCAGTTTGCAAACCCGGCTCTCCGGTCTCTCCAACCGCCAGCAGGGCGGATCGGTAGTCGGGGTCGCCATCATGGGGATGATCTCCGGGCTGGTCTGCTCCCCCTGCACCACGGCGCCGCTCTCGGGGGCGCTGATCTACGTAGCCCAGAGCGGCGATCTCTGGCTCGGCGGGGCGGCGCTCTATGCGCTGTCACTGGGGATGGGCCTGCCGCTGCTGCTGCTCGGCACCTCGGGTGGCAAGCTGCTGCCAAAAGCGGGCGCCTGGATGGATGTGATCAAGCAGCTGTTTGGTTTTGCCCTGCTGGCGGTGCCGATCCTGCTGCTGTCACGACTCTGGAGCGATCAAGTTACTACCCTCGCCTGGCTCGGCTGGGGGCTGCTGCTGTGCGGCTATCTCTATCACCACAACCAGCACCAGCCCCACTCGGTGGCCAAAAGCGTGCGCGGCTTCGTGCTGTTGCTGGCGATGATCAGCGCCGTGGTAGTGGGCAAGGATCTGCTGCAACCGACCCCCCCTGCTGCCCTCACGGCAGGTGCCAGTCAAACGGCGCCGCAGTTTGTCCGTATCAAGACCCTGGATGATCTCAAGGTGCAGCTGGCCGCCGCCCGCGGCAAGCCGGTGCTGCTCGACCTCTACGCCGACTGGTGCGTCGCCTGCAAGGAGTTCGAGCACAAGACCTTCAGCGCTCCCGCGGTGAGGGCGCGCTTCGGCCAGATGGTGCTGCTGCAGGCGGATGTCACCGCCAACGACGATGCCGATATCGAGCTGCTCAACACCCTCAATGTGCTGGGACTGCCGACCCTCATCTTCTTCGACCACGAGGGCAAGGAGCTGACAGGGCAGCGGGTCACCGGCTTTATGGGGCCTATCCCCTTTGCCAAACATCTCGAGATGGTAAGTGATGCACACTGAGTTGCGTCGGCTGCAGACAAGCGATGCACCTGCCTTGCAGCGGCTGTTCGAGCAGGCCCCCTCCTATCAGGCGGCGGTGAGCAATGACCCTCTCTCTGCACAGGCAGGAGAAGAGGAACTTGTCGCCTGCCCATCCGCTCCGACAAACATCTCATCGGCCGCTGGGAGCAGGGAGAACTCACCGCTGTCATTGATCTGCTGCGCGGCTACCCCAATCCAGACACCGCCTATCTGGGTCTGTTACTGGTGGGGGAACCCTGGCAAGGGAGTGGCCGTGGTCAGTCGCTCTATCTTCACGCCTGCACGCTGGCAAGCTCATGGGGGGCTACCCGGCTTCGCCTGTCAGTGATTGCCAGCAATGAGAGTGCTCTATCCTTCTGGCTGCGCAGAGGGTTCACCGAGTGCTATCGCCGCGAGCTGGCTGGTTATCGGGCCGAGGCCATCGTGCTGGAACGTTCACTGGAACCGTGAGCCGAGGTTTGCCGCCGCGCATTCGCGTGGCACAATCGCCCCTCTCGTTTTGCACTTGTCCGGAGTTTTGATGAAAAAGTGGTTCATCCCCCTGCTAGCCCTCTGGCTTTATGGCTGCAGTGCAGGGCCCGGTGAAGAGGATATCCGCCAGCAGGTCACCGCCAAGCTGCTGGCCGAGACAGACGCCAACCTGTTCGATATCAGCGACTTCACCATCCTCGGCAAGGAGGAGCGGATGGAGGGGGTCTATCTGGTCAAGGTGAGTTACCAGCTCCACTTCAAGCAGGGGCTCGATCAGTTGCAGGTGTTGCACGACGAGGACCTGGTCTACGACCGGGTTGGCCCCTTCCAGCAGGAGATGGGGCTGATGGAGCTCGAGCGCAAATATGGCGAGTTCGAGGCGGGCCAGGTGCTGCCACAAGAGGCCGAGGTGTGGATGATGAAGGACGAACAGGGGTGGCGACTGGCGGAACCGGCCCAATAAAGGGCTGCCCGCCCCTTACGCACTGCAACTACGGGACTGCTGTTGCCAACCAGCTCAAACCTGGGTATCGACCCGATACCCTTTTCGCTCGGCAGGTTCGCTCGGCAACTTGCTGGCCAACCCTGACAGCACCTCCTTGAGGGTGACCCCGCTCTCTACCGCACCACTGCTCTCCAGCAGCTTGGTCAGCTGGCTCTGCAAGGGGTTGACCGCTTCACGCTCGGCTCCTTGCTCGCTCTCTTTTCCCTGTCCGCCCTGCTGATCCAGCGTCTCCAGCAGGCGCTCCAGATCCCGCTTGAGCGGGTTTTCGCTGCTGTCGGCGATGGCGAGTTTGCGCTGTTCCTGCTCTTGCCGCTGTTGTTGCTGCAATGCCAACTGTTGCTCCTGCTGCTGTTGCAGGGAGCCCATCATGGTGTTGATGAACGCTTCCAGCGAATCCCTAATTGAAACAGTGCCACCACCACTGCTCTCCCCTTGCGGTGACAGTCCCAGTTCGTCCAGCACAGCACCAAGGTCGCGCACCATCCGGCTGTCGCCGCCCGTTGATGGCGAGGTCACAGTCCGCTCCTGTGCCTGCACAGCGGGAGACCCCTGCCGTTGCGCCAGCGGGCTGAGCCCGCCTGACGCGACCACATTTATCTCCATCTTGGTCCTCCCCCCCCGTATCCAGCCCTTTCTCGGCAAATATTCGGCAATCTGTCAAATCCTTGCCCCTTGGCAGATAACCGCTCTCACACCTAAAAGATAGCGCCAACGGGACGAGATTGGCGCGAATGCATCTTTTGGTCTATAGGGCGGAACGATAGTGCCAACCCGCTATAAACAAGGGGTTGGCAAAAAGGGCCACGTTCAGCCAGCACTGCACAGGCTGACAATCGGAGTCAGAGGATATCCTTCATCCGGTGCCACAGCATACCCAAAGCCAGCAACGGAGAGCGCAGCGCCGGGCCGCCGGGGAAGGTGATATGGGGCACGCTGGCAAAGAGATCGAAACCCCGGCTCTCGCCGCAGATCGCCTCGGCCACCAGCTTGCCCGCCATATGAGTGGCGTTGAGGCCGTGACCCGAATAGGCCTGGGCGTAGAGCACGTTGGGGTGTTCCTTCAAGCGACCAATCTGCGGCAGCCGGTTGGCGCCGATCCCGATCATGCCGCCCCACTGAAACTCGATGGCGGTGCCAGCCAGCTCGGGGAATACCCGCAACAACTTGGGTAGCATGAAGGCCTTGATATCTCGGGGATCCCGGCCGGAGTAGTTGCAAGCGCCGCCAAACAGCAGGCGACCGTCGGCTGAGAGGCGGTAGTAGTCGAGGGCCACGTTCTGATCGCATACCGCCATGTTTTGCGGCAGCAGGCGCTGGCGCAAGCGGCGATCGAGCACCTCGGTGGCGAGGATATAGGAGCCGGCCGGCAGCACCCGCCCCCCCAGCTCCGGATTGAGGTCGTTGAGATAGGCGTTGCAGCCGATCACCAGATAATCGGCAGTGACCCGGCCGTGGGCGGTGGTCACCTCCACCTGCTTGCCGTACTCGATATGGGTCACTCTGGAGTGTTCAAACAGGGAGACCCCGAGGCTGGCGGCGGCACGTGCCTCGCCGAGCGCCAGATTGAGGGGATGGAGATGGCCGGAGCCCATGTCGATGAGGCCGCCGATATAGCGATCCGACCCCACCACGCTATGGATATCTTCACGCGGCACCAGCTTCAACTCGTGCTCATACCCCAGACTCGCCAGATGGTCGAGCTCCTCTTCGAAGCCGGCCAGATGACGCTGACGGGTCGCGAGGTCGCAGTAGCCCCAGGTAAGATCGCAGTCGATATTGAAGCGTTCGACCCGCTCGCGCACCAGCTGCACCGCCTCCAGCCCCATCAGGTCGAGTTCGCGCACCCCATCCTCACCAATCCAGCGGGCAAACTGGCTGGTATCGTGGCCGATACCGCGAATAAGCTGACCGCCGTTGCGCCCCGACGCCCCCCAGCCGATGCGGTTGGCCTCCAGCAGCACCACCTTGTAGCCCGCATCAGCCAGATTGATGGCGGTGTTGAGGCCAGTAAAACCGCCGCCGATAATGCAGACGTCAGCCTTGTGCTCCCCCTCCAGCTCGGGCCACTGTTGCGGGTCGTTACGGGTGGCCGCGTAGTAGGAGGCGACGTGCTCCTGATATCCGTTGTGCTTTCCTGCCTGCATACTCAGCATCCTGCCTTGGTTGCAAATTGTTTAATAAAATAAGCAAAGTTGTTTCGATAATACCCAGTTCCTCCTCCACTCACCAACCTGTGCGGATCACAGAAATGCAAAAGGCGCCCCGAAGGGCGCCTTTTCATGCAATCAAGGTGCTGTAACGAATTACAGTACGTCGATGGCGTTCAGGTCGGAGAATGCTTTCTCCAGACGAGCGATCATGGAAGTCTGACCTTCACGCAGCCATACGCGCGGATCGTAGTACTTCTTGTTCGGCTTGTCGGCGCCTTCCGGGTTGCCCAGCTGGCCTTGCAGGTAAGCTTCGTTCTTCTTGTAGAAGTTCAGCAGACCTTCCCAAGTTGCCCACTGGGTGTCGGTGTCGATGTTCATCTTCACTACGCCGTAGGAGATGGACTCGCGGATCTCTTCCAGAGTGGAACCTGAACCACCGTGGAATACGAAGTCCAGAGACTTGGCTGGAACGCCGAACTTCTCGGAAACGTACTTCTGGGAAGCGTCCAGAATGGACGGGGTCAGTTTGACGTTACCCGGCTTGTATACACCGTGTACGTTGCCGAAGGAGGCTGCGATGGTGAAACGCGGGCTGATCTTGGACAGACGCTCGTAAGCGTAGGCAACATCTTCCGGCTGGGTGTACAGAGCGGACTGATCCATGTGGCTGTTGTCGACGCCGTCTTCTTCGCCACCGGTGCAACCCAGTTCCAGCTCCAGAGTCATGTTCATCTTGGCCATGCGGGTCAGGTACTCGCAGCAGATGTCGATGTTCTCTTCCAGAGACTCTTCGGACAGATCCAGCATGTGGGAGGAGAACAGCGGCTTGCCGGTTTCAGCAAAGTGCTTCTCGCCCGCTTCCAGCAGACCGTCGATCCACGGCAGCAGCTTCTTGGCAGCGTGGTCGGTGTGCAGGATTACCGGCACGCCGTAGGCTTCGGCAACAGCGTGAACGTGCTTGGCACCAGAGATGGCACCCAGGATGGCAGCTTTCTGACCTTCCAGCTTCAGACCCTTACCGGCGGTGAACACGGCACCACCGTTGGAGAACTGAACGATAACCGGCGCTTTAACCTTGGCGGCAGCTTCCAGTACGGCGTTAACGGAGTCGGTACCAACGCAGTTTACGGCCGGCAGAGCAAAGCCGTTCTCTTTAGCGATGGCGAACACTTTCTGAACGTCATCACCAGTGATCACGCCGGGTTTTACGAAGTCGAAAATTTTCTTAGACATGTTTAATCGTCCTGTCTCGTATGCCGTTAATAAAAAATGGGGGGTTCATCATGAACCGGCACAGCGGGCACATGATAAACGAAACGGGAGGCTTTTGCCCCCCGTTCCGGGTCAATTAGGCTTTAGCGCGCTGTTCCAGAATCGCAACAGCCGGCAGTACCTTGCCTTCTACGAACTCCAGGAAGGCGCCGCCGCCAGTGGAGATGTAGGAGACTTTGTCAGCGATGCCGAACTTGTCGATGGCAGCCAGGGTGTCACCACCGCCAGCGATGGAGAAGGCCGGAGAAGCAGCGATGGCTTCAGCGATAACCTTGGTGCCTTCAGCGAACTGGTCGAACTCGAACACACCAACCGGGCCGTTCCACAGGATGGTCTTGGCGTTCATGATGATGTCAGCCAGAGCCTTGGCAGAATCCGGGCCGATGTCGAAGATCATGTCGCCGTCGGTCACATCGTTAACAGACTTGATGGTGGCCGGAGTGGACTCGGAGAACTCGGCACCTACAACCACGTCGGTGGTCACAGGAATGTTGGTCTCGGCAGCCAGTTTCTTGGCGGTGTCGATCAGATCGTGCTCGCACAGGGACTTGCCGACGTTGTGACCGGCAGCAGCGATGAAGGTGTTGGCGATGCCACCACCGACAACCAGCTGGTCAGCGATTTTGGAGAGGGATTCCAGAACGGTCAGCTTGGTGGAGACCTTGGAGCCGCCAACGATGGCAACCATCGGGCGCTCGGGCTTCAGCATGGCTTTGCCCAGCGCTTCCAGTTCACCAGCCAGCAGCGGGCCGGCACAAGCGACCGGAGCGAACTGGGCAACACCGTAGGTGGAACCTTCGGCGCGGTGAGCAGTGCCGAACGCATCCATTACAAAGACGTCACACAGGGCGGCGTATTTTTTGGCCAGCTCTTCGGTGTTCTTCTTCTCGCCTTTGTTGAAGCGGCAGTTTTCCAGCACAACCAGCTCACCGGCAGCGACTTCTACGCCATCCAGGTAATCCTTGGCCAGGCGAACCGGGCAGGACAGAGCGTCTTTCAGATAGTTGACAACCGGAGCCAGGGAGAATTCTTCGTTGTATTCACCCTCGGTCGGACGACCCAGGTGGGAGGTGATCATCAGCTTGGCGCCCTTTTCCAGAGCCAGCTTGATGGTCGGCAGAGTCGCAACGATACGTGCATCGGAGGTGACCTTGCCGTCTTTTACCGGTACGTTCAGGTCAGCACGGATCAGAACGCGTTTACCCGCCAGATCCAGGTCAGTCATCTTGATAACAGACATATTCAGTCCTCTATATTTTCCAGGTAATGTTAAAAACAGTAACCTTTCGCCCGGGGCAGGCTCAGCCTGCGGCCATCATGGCCCGGGTGGTATCCAGCATCCGGTTTGCGAAGCCCCATTCGTTATCGCACCACATCAACATCTTGACGAGGTTGGCATCGCTCACCCGGGTCTGGGTACCATCAATGATGCAGGAGTGTGCATCATGATTGAAGTCTACGGAGACCAGCGGTTCTTCCGTGTAATCCAGAATACCGTGTAATGTACCTCTGGATGCCCGTTGCAGGGCTTGATTTACGTCAGTAACTGTCACTTTTTTACGAACAGTAATACTGAGATCCATCGCTGTTACATTGATGGTCGGCACCCGCACCGCGATCGCCTCGAACTTGCCGGCGAAGTGGGGCAGGATACGCTCCAGCCCCTTTGCCAGCTTGGTATCCACCGGAATGATGGACTGACTGGCAGCGCGGGTTCGGCGCAAGTCACTATGGTAGGCATCGATGACTTGCTGATCATGCATGGCCGAATGAATTGTCGTAATAGTACCACAATTTATCTCGAATTCTCGATGCAATGTTTCAATCACCGGCACCACGCAGTTGGTGGTACAGGAGGCGTTGGAGACGATCCGCTCCGCTCCGGTGAGGGTATGATGGTTGACCCCGTAGACCACGGTGGCATCCACATCGGCATCCGCCGGGTGGGAGAAGAGCACCTTGCCCGCCCCCGCAGTCAGATGCAGCTCGGCATCGGCCCGCGAGCCGAATACCCCGGTGCAATCCAGCACCACATCGACTCCCAGCGCCCGCCACGGCAGCTTTGACGGATCCCGCTCGGCAAACAGGGAGATGAGATCCTCGCCCACCAGCATGCTGTTACCCGCCAGTTGCACCGGATGGTGGAAGCGACCGTGACTGGTATCGTAACGGGTCAGGTGCACCATGGCCTCGGGGGCCGCCAGCTCGTTGATGGCCACTATCTTGATGGTCTTGTCGCGCCCGCTTTCATAGAGGGCTCGCAACACGTTGCGACCGATCCGCCCGTAACCATTGATGGCAATCTTGATCATCGAGAATCCGTTTCCTTGAACCAGCAACAGGACGGCACACCGGCCGCCCGGGAGCCCCGGCTACGACAGCAGGGCCTCCTTGAATTCACCGCGGGCCAGCAGGGCCGCCCCGAACACCCCGGCACTGTCGCCAAGGGCTGGAGCAATAATGGGGGCACTGAAACGGGGATTAAAGAGGAAGGGCAAAATAGTCTGCCGTCCCACGCTGTAGAGGCTCTGCACGTTGCCTACCCCGCCGCCGATGACAATAACATCCGGGTCGAGAATGTTGACCACGTTGGCCAGCGCCTGACCAAACAGCAGATGCAGCCGGTCGATGGTGAGCCTGGCCACATGATCGTGGGCGGTGGCAGCCGCGATTTGCGCCAGCGAGAGGCGACGTTTGGCCTTGGCCTCGTACCAGGCCTCCAGCGCCGGGCCGCTGATCAGGGTCTCGACGCAGCCATGCTTGCCGCAGTAGCACTCGGGGCCGTCGGGAGAGAGCACGTTGTGGCCCCACTCACCGGCGATACCGTGATGACCATTGAGAATGCGGCCGTTGATGACGATGCCGGAGCCAACTCCGGTGCCCATGATGATGCCGAACACCACTTTCGCATCGGGATGGTGCTGGCGCACCGCACCAAGATGGGTTTCTGCCAGCGCAAAGCAGTTGGCATCGTTGGCGATCAGCACCGGCACGCCGAGCCGGCGCTCCAGATCCTCCTTGAACGGCTTGCCATTGAGCTCGGTGGTGTTGCAGTTCTTCATCAGACCGGTCTGCGGATCCCGCGCCCCCGGCGTGCCCATGCCAATGACGGTCGGGCGCTGGCCAATCTTCTCGGCGCACTCAGCTACCAGCTTGGCGATCTGGCCGATCATATGGTCATAACCGCCCGCCCGCTCGGTGGGGATGCGGTGGCGCAGCAGCACCTCGTCGCCATCCAGCACCACGCATTCACACTTGGTACCGCCAAGATCGATACCCCAATCCAGTGACTTGCTGCTCATCTTGCCTCCTGCACGGACGCCACGCGCTCGTCGTCGCAGCGCCATTTTTAAATGTAAAACGGGGCCTGACGGCCCCGGATATCAAGCAAACTCTTCTTCTCTCGCCCCGGCCTTAGCGACCGTGGTACTGGGCGGAGAGCTCGTGTACCGCGTTGACGAACACACCGGCATGTTCCGGGTTCACATCCTGATGGATGCCGTGTCCCAAGTTGAAGACGTGGCCATTGCCGTGACCGAAACCGGCCAGAATGGAGGCGACCTCTTCACGGATGCGAGCCGGGGTAGCGTAGAGCATGGAGGGATCCATGTTGCCCTGCAGCGCCACCTTGTCGCCGACCCGACGCTTGGCGTCGGCAATGTCGGTGGTCCAGTCCAGACCCAGCGCATCGCAACCGGTGGCGGCAATCTGCTCCAGCCACTGACCACCGTTCTTGGTGAACAGGGTGACCGGCACACGGCGACCGTCGTGCTCGCGGATCAGGCCATCGACAATCTTGTGCATGTACTGCAGGGAGAAGTCGCGGTAATCGCGCGGGGTGAGCACGCCGCCCCAGGTGTCGAACACCATGACCGCCTGGGCACCCGCCTTGATCTGGGCGTTGAGATAGGCAATCACGCTGTCGGCCAGCTTGTCGAGCAGCAGGTGCAGAGTTTGCGGCTCTGCGTACATCATCTGCTTGATCTTGGTGAATGCCTTGGAGCTGCCCCCCTCCACCATGTAGGTGGCCAAAGTCCATGGGCTGCCGGAGAAACCGATGAGCGGCACTTCGCCCTTCAGCTCGCGGCGGATGGTGCGCACCGCGTTCATCACGTAGCCCAGCTCATCTTCCGGATCCGGAATGGGCAGCGCCTGCACGTCGGCCATGGAGGTGATCGGACGCTCGAAACGCGGGCCTTCACCCTGCTCGAAGTAGAGACCCAGCCCCATGGCATCGGGCACGGTGAGGATGTCGGAGAAGAGGATGGCGGCATCGAGCGGGTAGCGGCGCAGCGGCTGCAGGGTGACTTCACAGGCCAGCTCGGCGTTGCGGCACAGGGACATGAAATCCCCCGCCTGGGCGCGAGTCGCCTTGTATTCCGGCAGATAACGGCCAGCCTGGCGCATCATCCATACCGGGGTCATATCCACGTCCTGACGCAGCAGGGCGCGCAGGTATCGATCGTTCTTCAGCTCTTTCATCCCAGTTCCTGAGTTCGTATCACGCATAAAATGGCGGCCATAATACCACTTTGCCCACCGGATCGGACTGCCCAAAACGTGGCAAATGGACGCGCGGTTGCAAAGATGTGAAGGGGCGCAAACCTGACCGCCCCGCTTGTAACAAGAAGTACAAAAGGATTGGCGAAAAGATAAGCGCCTCGTTACCCCTCGCCCGCCAGTGACAACTCGATCAGCCGCCGGGCAATGGTGCCGTGGGGCGGCAAACGCGGCAGCCGGTCGGCGACAAAGAAAGCGGCGGCAACCAGTTCGTCATCCTGCACCATTATCTCGCCGCTCTCGTAGTCGGCGGTAAAGCCCATCATCAGGCTGTGGGGGAATGGCCAGGGCTGGCTCGCCACATAGCGCACATTGCGCACCCGGATGCCGCTCTCCTCAAACACCTCCCGTGCCACGCACTGCTCAAGGTCCTCTCCCGCCTCCACAAAGCCGGCCAGCACGGTATACATGGGATCGTCCGCCTGATAGTGACGGCGATGGGCCGCCAGCAGGATCTCCGCCCCCTTGCGCACCGCCACGATAATGCAGGGTGAAATGCGCGGATAGGCCGTGTGGCCGTGGTGGCACACCTGCGCCCACTCCCCCGCCTTCGGGGTCATGGGGGCGCCGCACTCACCACAGAAACGGTGGGTACGGCGGAAGGTAACGAGCTGCCAGGCACGGCCCGCGAGACGAAACCCCTCTTCATCCCCCGCTACCATCAACTGGCGCAGGGGGCTCATAGCGCTCGTGTCAGCCTCATCACCCAGATCGAGCAGATAGCAGGGCAGCCCCTGCCACTCGTCAAAACGCTCGAAATGGGCGTCAGCCAGCGCTGTGGGCAGGCACGCTTTACTTCCTTGTGGCACCTCTCCCTGCTGATCGAGCAGTACCAGATGATCGCCCCCCAGCACGAACCAGCAGGCTTGTTCGGTTAATGACATCGGATAAACACTCTCGTTAAGTCAGATTAAACAACGCCACGGTCACAGCAGGCTGCAGCAGGGGCAAAATAGCGCGAATGGGCCCCATCTTACGACTGGCAAGCGCCACTGACGACCCCGCCGCCACAACAAAATCGTCTCCGATCTTCTCCCCGCCGGGGCCAAAACTGGCGAGCAAGAGGAGCATACCAACAAAGAGGCCGCCCGAAGGCGGCCCGCTGTTATCCGGTATCCCGTATCCGGCCTCTATCGACGCAGATCAGGCATCGCCCATCGCCAACAGGGAAGCGTTGCCGCCCACTGCAGTGGTGTTGATGGTGCGGGTCTTCTCGGTAACAAACCGCCCGAGATAGTGGGGGCCACCCGCCTTGGGGCCGGTGCCGGAGAGCCCCTGGCCGCCGAACGGTTGCACCCCGACCATGGCGCCGATCTGGTTACGGTTGATGTAGACGTTACCCACATTGATGCGGCTTGCCAGCTCCTCGGCGTGGGATTCGTTGCGACTGTGGATCCCGAGCGTCAGGCCATAGCCGGTGCCGTTGATGTCGCTGATCACCTTGTCCAGATCCCGGGTGGCGTAGCGCACCACGTGCAGGATGGGACCGAACTGCTCCTTCACCAGCTCGCGGATGGAGCCGATCTCCAGCGCGGTCGGCTGGACGAAGTGTCCCTCCATGGTCGCGGCGGGCATCGGCGCCTGGGCAATCAGGCGAGCACGCGGGATCATGTAGGCGAGGTGAGCATCGAGACCGGCCTTGGCATCGGCATCGATCACCGGGCCGACGTCGGTGTTGTGCTCGGTCGGGTTGCCCACTTTCAGCTCCTGCATGGCGCCGGTGAGGATCTCCAGCACCCGCTCGGCGATCTCCTCCTGCAGGTAGAGCACCCGCAGGGCCGAGCAGCGCTGACCGGCGCTCTGGAAGGCGGCGCTCACCACGTCGCGCACCACCTGCTCCGGCAGGGCGGTGGAGTCGACGATCATAGCGTTCTGGCCGCCGGTTTCGGCGATAAGCGGCAGGATGGCGCCATCGCGCTGGGCCAGGGTCATGTTGATGAGCTTGGCAGTCTCGGTGGAGCCGGTGAAGCAGACGCCGCCGATGCGCGGATCGGCTGTCAACTTGGCACCCACGGTGGCACCGTCACCGGGCAGCAGTTGCAGCACGTCGCCCGGAATACCGGCCTGATGGGCCAGAGTCACCGCCAGATGGGCTATAAGGCCGGTCTGCTCCGCCGGTTTGGCGATGACGGTGTTGCCGGTGGCCAGCGCAGCAGCAATTTGGCCGAGGAAGATCGCCAGCGGGAAGTTCCACGGGCTGATGCAGACAAAGACACCGCGCCCCTGCAGGAACAGCTCGTTCTGCTCGCCGGTATAACCGGGCAACAGGGTTGCCTGCCCCATCAGGCCGCGGGCCTGCACCGCGTAGTAGCGGCAGAAATCGACCGCTTCACGCACCTCGTCGATGCCATCTTGCAGCAACTTGCCCGCCTCGCGGGTACAGAGGGAGACGAACTGCTCGCGGTTCGCTTCCAACAGATCCGCCAGCTTCTCCAGCGCGGCAGCACGCTCGCTCACCGGGGTTTCACGCCAGCGCGGGAAGGCAGCGTGGGCAGATGCCAAAGCCTGTTCCACCGCCTGCTCGTCGGCCCAGTGGATCTTGCCGACAGTCAGGCTCACATCCTGCGGGCTCAGCACGGTGCGTGCCTCGCTGCGCTTGAGGGTCTCGCCATCGACGATGGGGCCCGCCAGCCACTGCTTGCTCTCCAGCTCTTTCAAGCGGGCGAAGAAGGGGCGCTGGATGGAGAGGATGTTCATGTTGACGCCGCTGGAGTTCTTGCGGTCGATGAAGAGGTTCACCGGCTGGGGAATGCGGTCGTTGGCAAAACCGGAGTAGCGCTTGAGAGTACGCAGCGGGTGCTCGGCCAGCGAGTCCACCGGGGTGTTGGGATCCACCAGCTTGTGAACGAAGGAGGTGTTGGCCCCGTTCTCCAGCAGGCGGCGTACCAGATAGGGCAGCAAGTCCTTGTGGGCGCCGACCGGCGCATAGATGCGGCAGTGCAGGCCGGGATTGTCGTTCAGCACGGCGTTGTGCAGCTCCTCCCCCATGCCGTGCAGACGCTGGAATTCAAACTGGCGATCACCGGCCATCTCCAGAATGCTGACCACGGTATTGGCATTGTGGGTGGCAAACTGGGGGGCGATAAAGCCACGGGTCGACTCGCTCAGCAGGTAGCGGGCGCAGGCGAGGTAGGAGATATCGGTGCCCGCCTTGCGGGTAAATAGCGGGTAGCCGGGCAGACCCGCCTGCTGGGCATATTTCAGTTCGCTGTCCCAGTAGGCGCCTTTTACCAAGCGAACCGGAATGAGGTCACCCTGCTCGCGGGCCAGCGCGGTGAGCCAGCAGAGTACCGGCAGGGCGCGTTTGGAGTAAGCCTGCACCACCATGCCGAGCTTGCCCCAGCCACGGTTGGCGTCGGAGCGATAAAGCTGCTCGAACAGATCCAGCGACAGCTCGAGTCTGTCCATCTCCTCGGCGTCGATGCTGATGGCCACATCCTTGTCGCGGGCCAGACGCACCAGCCCCACCAGCCGCTCGCACATCTCGCCGAGCACCCGTTCGCGGTTGGCCACGTCATAGCGTGGATGGAGTGCCGAGAGCTTGATGGAGATGGAGGGGGCCGGGCCGCCGTCGCTGATCCGCTCGTTGCCGACCGCCTCGATGGCGTTGCGGTAATCGGTCAGATACTTGTCGGCATCCTGCATGGTCAGTGCCGACTCACCCAGCATGTCGTAGGTGTGGGTGTAACCCAGCTCGCGGGATTTGCGGCTCGCCTTGAGCGCCTCTTTCATGTCGCGCCCCAGCACGAACTGCTTGCCCATGATCTTCATGGCGGCGTACATGGCGGAGCGCACCACCGGCTCGCCCAGCTTGTTGACCATGCGCCCCAGCAGGTTGGCCGGGTTGCCGTCGAGCTTCTTGTCCAGCTTGATGATCTTGCCGGTCAGCATCAGCCCCCAGGTGGAGGCGTTGACCAGAGTAGAGTCGCTCTTGCGGAAATGGGAGGACCAGTTGGCGCCGGAGAGCTTGTCCTTGATCAGGGCGTCGGCGGTCTCGGCATCGGGAATGCGCAGCAGCGCCTCGGCCAGACACATCAGGATGATCCCCTCCTGGGTATCGAGGCTGTACTCCTGCAGGAAGGCGTCGATACCGTCACCGGAGCCGCTCTCCTTGCGCACCTTGGTCACCAGAGTACGGGCACGCTGGGTCACCTGCTCCAGCGAGGCGCCATCCCCCGGCAGCATGGCCGACAGTTCGGCCAGATAGGCATTTTCATCCACCACGTAGTTTTGGGTGATGGCTTCGCGCAGGGCGGCCAGATCGGAGGGGATATAGTCAGCGGCAAGCACTTGAGTAGCTTTGAACATATGGGGTCTTCCTGTACGCCCTAGGGCTGATATCGACAAAGGCGGACGCGCCGCCGAAACGCCGATAATGTATACAATATTGCACCCTATATGAAATGAATTTGTTGCCAATCTTTAACAAAGATCGCTCATTCCCCCCATGAACTCCCTTTTGAAGCCAATACGCCAGCAAGCGTGAGGGTCATCTGACTTCATTTTGTATACGATCTGCCACCACCCTGTCGCAAAGCAGTCACGCATTCCGTCCAATAGTGGATGTCTCCAATGCGCCCCAAAAAAGAAGGGCCGCCACGGCGACCCTTCTCAGCAATTCATTCAGCCAGATGCTGTCAGTTCATCCAGCGATCGCCGCGGCTGCGACGACGGGGCAGCATCGGCAGCAGGATGCCAAGCAGAATACCGGCCCCCACCATGGCACCACCACGGATAAACCAGTCCATCTGCATGTCGTGCTCCTGGTTGTCGTAGCTCTGGGTCAGGGCATCATTCTGCTCTTTGAGATTGCTCATCTCCTCACCCTGACTGACCAGCTGAGCCTTGAGGGCGGCGATCTCCTTGCTCTGGGCAGCGATCTGACCATCCTTCTCGGTGAAGCGTTTCTCGTTGTCACCGTTGAGGTTCTGCAGGCGATCTTTAAGCTCATCGCGCTCTTTTTCCACCTGGGGCAGACGCTCGCGCAGGCTGATCTGGCTCTGCAGTTCGCTGTTCTTGATCCACCCCTCGCGGCCGCGACCGTCCACCACCTGGGTGAAACCGGCCTCGCTGTTCACCGCCTTTACCTCCAGCGGTTCACCAGCCTTGACGCTGCCAAGGATCCGGTACTGGGTACCCGGGCCATTGTGGATATAGGTAAAGATGTTGTCTGAAACATAACGGGTATCGGCCAGTGCCTGTTGGGCACACAAGCAGATCAAAATCCCGAGAAGGGCGCGCATGGTCGATCGGTTCTCTTTTTCTGGTGTGGACAAGAGGTTGAATGTTAAGCCGCCAGCAGGCTAAAGGACAAGCAAAGAAAAAGCAGCTCCCCCCGGATATAAAGCGCGGAGTTGCGAGTCACCTCGCAACTTGCCCGCCCTTGGCCTCACTTGTTTTTCAGCTCCCGCACCTCGCTGCGCAGGGCGCGGATCTCTCGCAGCAACTCCTCTTGCTGGTTGTTGTAGTGATGACGCCACTTGTCGGTCTCGCTCTCCTTGGCAGGCTGCAAAAAGATGCTGGCCATAAAACCGCTTATGGCACCAAACAGACCGACCCCGAACAGGATCAGCAGGCTGGCGACAAAACGCCCCTCCTCGGTCTTGGGTACCAGATCGCCATAGCCCACGGTCGACAGGGTCACCAGCGTCCACCAGAAGGCGTCATAGGGGGTCTCAATCTGGCTGCCGGGCTGGCCCGACTCAATCCAGTACATGACGCCGGAGCCCAATCCCAGCAGCAGGACGAAGAGGAAGAGGATGCCGGAGAGGGTGGTCTCGTTGCGCTCGCGACGGAACATGGCCCAGAGATCCGGGTGCTCCTTGAACAGTTGATAGACCCGCCACAACTGGAGCAGTCGGGCCCAACGCAGCTGCTCCACCATCGGCAGACTACCCGGCAGATAGAACCAGTTTGCCTTGAAGTAGGCTTTGCGGTCTGGAGCACGGATCCAGCCATAAGCAAAATGCGCGAGGAAGAAGTAGCAGATCAGACTGTCCAGGTCATAGAAGAGCTGCAGGGTCTGGGGAGTCAGGGTTTCGTGGCCCCACCAGCGGGCCGTCACCAGCAGAACCGAGACAATCGACAGAAATGCCATCAGCAGATCCATCGCCCGTAGATGAGTTAAGTGATGTCGCATACATTTTCCAACTTTAAGCACAGTGCGAATTAATAAAAGAGAAGATAATGCCGATAGCCTTGAGGGCAAAGGAAAAGCGATATTCAAAGGAGATTTTACGATGCAGTTGAACCTGCTGGAGAAGCGGATGAGCAACATTCGGCTGGTGCCGAAAGTGGTGTTGCTGATGGTGGTGAGTACCATTTTGCTACTGACCAAACTCTGGTTTGATACCAACAATCTGGAGACCACCCTGCTCAGCGAGGGGCTTGATCCGGACAAAGCCAACGCCATTGCCGACCGCCTGCTCTGGAGCGGCCTGATGGAGACCACCATCATGGGGCTGCTGTTCGTGATCCTGCTGATGACCGGTTCCCGCCTGATGGTCAAGCAGGTGCACTATCTGGTGGATCTGCTGGAGCGCTTCGCCAAGCGGGATCTCAGTCACAAGGTGTTGCTCAAATCTCGGGATGAATTCGGTGACATCGCCAAGGCGGTCTCCCACTCGCAGGAGAACCTCAAAGCAGTGTTTAACAACCAGCGCGCCGCCTGCAAGGAGCTCAACGACATCGCCTCTCAGGTCACCCTCTGCATGGAGGAGGCCAACGAAGCGATCAACGAAGAGTTCACCCAGATCGAACAGCTGGCGAGCGCCATGAGCCAGATGGTCGGCGCCATTCGCGAAGTGGCTGCCCATGCGGATCAGGCCTCTCACGCCACCGCCGAAACCAGCCAGCTGGCAGAAGCGGGGAGCCGCTGCGTCGCCGATACCGTCAGCACCATCGACACCCTCTCCGACAACATCCAGCGCTCCGCCACCGTGGTCAATCAGGTGGAGCAAGGGGTCGAGCGCATTGGATCTGTGGTCGACACCATTCGCGGCATCTCGGAGCAGACCAACCTGCTGGCACTTAACGCGGCCATCGAGGCGGCCCGCGCCGGTGAAGCGGGTCGTGGCTTTGCCGTGGTGGCCTCCGAAGTGCGCGAGCTGGCCAACCGGGCTCAAGCTGCCACCGTCGAAATTCAGAAGATGATCGAACAACTGCAGGGCAATGCCGGTCAGGCCGCCGAACTGATGGCCCAGAGCGTGCGCCAGGCCGACAAGGGGGTGGAACAGGTGACCCAGGCCGGAACCCAGCTCGCCACCATAGTGCAGCGGGTACAAGGTGTCGCCGACATGAACCGCCACATCGCAGCCGCCTCCGAGCAGCAGAGCTCGGTCGCCGAAGAGATGCGCGGCAATCTGGAACAGGTCAAGCAGATCGCCGAAGGCTCCGTCGTGGTGCTGCGCGAGCTGCAAGAGGCCTCCGAGCTGGTCGAACAGCACAGCAAGGAGCTCGACAGCCAGATCCACTCCTTCAAGCTCGCCTGACTGCTCGCCCTGGTCGGGCATGACCGCGTTGTGCCCTGCCGCCGCTCCCGACCATAAAAAAATCCGAAACCAGTGGTTTCGGATTTTTGCTATTCAGCATATGGCAGAGCGAGGTTATCCCCTCGCCTGCCACCTCGGCAGCACTTACTCGGCAGCCATGCGGGCTTCGATGTAAGCCAGTGCGCGGTCGATACGAGCGAGAACACGCTCTTTACCTACCAACGCCATTACCGCGTCGATAGCAGGAGACTGACCCAGACCGGTGACGGCTACGCGCAGCGGCATACCAACCTTGCCCATACCCTGACCCAGTTCGGCGGCGGTCGCTTCAATCAGCTCGTGCAGCGCTTCGGTGGTCCAGCTATCCAGTGCAGCCAGCTTGGTTTTGGCCAAGGTGAGCGGCTCGGCAGCGACGCCACGCAGGTGCTTCTTGGCGGCCGCCTCGTCAATGGCTTCGTACTCTTCGAACAGATAGCGGCTCTGGGCAGCCATCTCAACCAGGGTGTTGCAGCGCTCGGCCAGCAGGGTGACAACCTCGGCCAGCGCCGGGCCATTGCTGGTGTCGATCTTCTGGTTTTCCATGTGCCATGCCAGATGCTTGGCCACATAAGCAGGATCCAGGCTGCGCATGTAGTGGTTGTTCAGCCACAGCAGCTTGTCGGTATTGAAGGCAGAGGCGGACTTGGAGATGGCATCCAGGCTGAACAGCTTGATCATCTCTTCCAGGCTGAAGATCTCCTGATCGCCGTGGGACCAGCCCAGACGTACCAGATAGTTCAGCAGCGCTTCCGGCAGGTAGCCGTCGTCGCGGTACTGCATCACAGAAACGGCACCGTGGCGCTTGGAGAGCTTGGCACCGTCGTCACCCAGGATCATGGAGACGTGGGCAAACTCCGGCACCGGCGCGTTCAGCGCCTTGTAGATGTTGATCTGGCGCGGGGTGTTGTTGATGTGGTCTTCACCACGCACCACGTGGGTGATCTCCATATCCCAGTCATCGACTACAACACAGAAGTTGTAGGTCGGCGCGCCGTCGGTACGGCGGATGATCAGATCGTCTAGCTCGGTGTTGGCGAACTCGATGCGGCCACGGACGTGGTCATCGAACACCACGGAACCTTCGGTCGGGTTGCGGAAGCGGATCACGTGCGGCGCATCGGCAGGGTGATCGTGGGCGTGGTCGCGGCACTTGCCGTCGTAACGGGGCTTCTCGCCGTTGGCCATCTGGCCTTCGCGCAGTGCTTCCAGACGCTCTTTGGAGCAGTAGCACTTGTAGGCGCGGCCATCGGCCAGCATCTCGTCGATCAGACCGTTGTAGCGATCGAAGCGCTTGGTCTGGTAGTAGGGGCCCTCATCCCAGTTCAGCTCCAGCCATTCCATGCCCTCAATGATGGCGTCGATCGCCTCCTGAGTGGAACGTTCCAGATCGGTATCCTCAATACGCAGCACGAACTCACCGCCCTGGTTCTTTGCAAACAACCAAGAATAGAGTGCGGTACGGGCACCGCCGACATGCAAAAAGCCGGTCGGGCTGGGAGCAAAACGGGTTTTGACTTTCATCTTTAAGCCTTGTGTAGAGGGCCTTGGGCCAATTCGTTAAAAAAAACCGTCGCATTTTAGCACCGACAATCACGGATGGGAAAACCATGACGCCATTGCGGGCTAAAGTAGGGGGGTAAATCTGTCGCCATTTGCATCTGTAGCCCGATATTTGAAGAGGATCGCAAAACAGAAGCCCCGTTTCCGATTTGCTATGCACAATGCTGGAGAGCTGCCTCCTCCGGTCGATACCCAAATAACGCTCACCACACTTCTCACGAACAAGGAAGAGACGATGCAGTTCCGTTCTATCCAGAATCGCATTCTAGTGATGGCCGGGATCGCCATGACCGCAGCCCTGGTCATCCTGATCCTGCTCAACCAATACTCCGGCCAACAGACCCAACAACTGACCATCAGCTCCAGCCGTGAAGCGCTGCAACAGGAGGCATGGCAGAAGGTCAGCGCCAATGCCCGCGCCGAGGCGGCCACCATCACCCAACTGCTGCAAAAAGGGCTCTCCTACACCCAGCAGATGGCCAGCGCCCTCGCCCTGCAACAACAGGGCAAACTGCCGCTGGATCGCCAGCAGGCCACCGACCTGCTCAAGGCACAATTGGCGTTGGAGCCCCAGCTCTATGGCGCCTTTGCCGGCTTCGAGCCCAACGGTTTCGACGGTCAGGATGCCAGCTTTGCTGGCCAGAGTGCGCTGGGCAGTGACGACAAAGGGCGCTTCGTGCCCTACTTCTATCGCGACAAAGATCAAATCGGTACCGATCTGCTGCTCTCCATCGAAAAAACCGACCCGGACGAATTCGGCAATCCCGCCAACGACTACTACGCCTGCCCGAAACGGGAAGGGCGCTCTTGTCTGATCGATCCCTTCAAGGTGGATATCAACGGTCAGCAGGTGCTGGTGAGCACTATCACCACCCCCATCATGGTGGATGGTCAGTTCAAGGGGATCGCCGCGCTGGATCTGGCGGTGGACTCCATCAGCCGTCAGGCCAAGAGCCTCAACAGCAACATCTATGACGGCAAGGGCGAAACCCTGATCGTCAGCGCCGCCGGTGTCATCACCGGCACCAGCGGTGATGCCAGCCTGCTCGGTAGCAGCGCAAGTAAGGTGCTGGGCGACCAGTGGCAGCAGTACCTGAAACCGGAAGTTCAGCGTCAGGAGCTGGACGACTCATTCCGTATTTCCGTCCCCATCATGGTGCCGGGAATGAGCCGCAACTGGGCCATCATCGTCACCCTGCCCTACAAGGTGGTACTGGCGGGGGCCGATCAGCTGGAGAGCCAGCTCAATGAGATGAACCGGGCCGCAGTGACCCAGCAATTGGTGGGCGCCGTTATCGTACTGGTGCTGGCGCTGGCCACCATGCTGGTGATTGCCCGCAGCATCACTGGCCCCATCCGTCAGATGGTCAGCCTGGTGGATGACATCGCCGATGGGGAAGGGGATCTCACCAAGCGCCTCGCAACCCGATCTGTCGACGAGCTGGGGGATCTCGCCAAGGGGATCAACCGCTTTATCGACAAGCTGCAAGGGCTGCTCGGGGATGTGCTCAAGACTGCCAGCGAGGTGAACCGTTATGCCGGTGATACCGACCGCATCGCCGGTCAGACCGACAACAACCTGCAGCACCATCAGGCGGAAATGGAGCAGATGCTGACCGCGGTGCAGGAGATGTCCTACGTCAGTCAGGAGGTCGCCACCCACGCCAACAACACCGCCGACTCGGCCAAACAGGCGCAAGGCGCAGCCGATCAGGGCAAGGAGCGCTTCCAGCAGGTGATCCAGTCGATGCACAAGGTCGCAGCAGAAGCCGGCAAAGGGGCCGAAGTGGTGGAAGGGCTGGCCCACGACAGCGCCCAGATCACCAGCATCCTCACCGTCATTCAGGGGATTGCCGATCAGACCAACCTGCTGGCCCTCAACGCCGCCATCGAGGCTGCACGGGCTGGCGAACAAGGCCGCGGCTTTGCGGTGGTGGCCGACGAGGTGCGCAAACTGGCAGGCAATACCCAGCAGGCGGTGCAGAATACCCAGGAGTTGATCGAGAAGATCCGCCTCAGCTCCACCAATGCAGTCAACGCCATCACCCAGAGCCAGCAGTTGACCCATCAGGCAGTGAGCGAAGCGGATCTGGCGGAAGAGGCGCTCGGCAGCATCTACCAGGCCATCTCCACCATCAACGACATGACCTATCAGATCGCCTCCGCCGCCGAAGAGCAGAGCTCGGTCTCAGAAACCGTCTCCGGCAACCTGTCAAAAACCAACGCACTGGCCAACGACATTGCTCAGGATGCGACCGAAACGGCCAAAGCCAGTCAGGCATTGCGTCAGGCGGCCGACAAATTGCAGCAATTACTGGGTCAATTTCGTCTCAGCTGATAATTTTCCGCCTCAGGACTCTCCCCCTCGGGGGCGAGTCCGTTTACCATAGGCGGCGAATTTGCCTGATGGCAGGCAATGTAGTGAGAGGTAAATGCCGTGCCCACCCCGGACCGTCGCCCACGAGGCCATAACAGACGAGCCCAGCAGCGTCGCCAAGACGAATCACAAGGATCCCTGCTCCATCGCATCAATGCCGCGACCCTGTCCCTGCGCCAACGTTTTGGCCAAGGGATGAGCAACCTCGGTCAACGCCGCCAGGATGCCAAAGCAGGCAAATTCAAGCTGTCCAGCCCGCTGCCCCGCAAAAACACCATAGGTCTGCTGATCCTGATCCCGCTCTGGTTGCTGGTGCTGGCCTGGGAGCCGGCACCATCCGCCCCCAAAGCCGCCCCTTCCGGCTCGCTGGAAGTGCCGCTGGCCGTGCCTGCTCAAGCTCTAACTGTCGGTAATGGCGCGGCAGGCAGTGCCCCCGCGGCAGCCAAGCCGGTCGAAGAGAAGGTCAACGGTACCTGGCTGCAACACGATGTGCAGGCGGGTGAGACCCTCTACTCCATCTGGCGTAAATTCGAGTTACCCGGTGCCGAGTTGAGCCGCCTGATCGCCATCGAGGGGCCGGATCGCCCCCTGACCCGCCTGCAATCGGGCCGCTCTATCTTCATCTTGGTGGACGACACCCGCCGCATCCAGCGGGTGGAGATCCGCTCCTACGGTCAGGCGGTTTACCGCTACGACCGGCAGGGCGAAGGGTTCGCCCTCAAGGAATAACAACACGGGAGGCGCTGGCCTCCCGTTTTTTTTCAGTCAAATATCTTCAAATAAGCTACTGACTTCACAATATTTTTAGCTTGTTCAAAAAACGAAAGGGGTCAAATTGACAAGGACCGGCGCTAACGTACAATCGTTTGTGCTTTAGACAGGGATTGTTCTAC
This sequence comes from Aeromonas sp. 600948, assembly GCF_049174875.1. Lineage (NCBI taxonomy): Bacteria > Pseudomonadati > Pseudomonadota > Gammaproteobacteria > Aeromonadales > Aeromonadaceae > Aeromonas > Aeromonas sp. 600948. The sequence continues at coordinate 621 of NZ_JAAKTY010000030.1, read as the reverse complement.
GTGCTACTGGGACAAAGAGACGTGGTCAGTCATGAGCCAACCCCTGCTTGCAAGGCAAATGCAGCCCAGCACGGGCTTAGTTTCATTTTGTTATTGATAGGATTTAGCACATGTCTGACATTCGCACCGGCCAAGTAAAATGGTTCAACGAAACCAAGGGTTTTGGCTTTATTGAACAATCCCAGGGTCCGGACGTATTCGTTCACTTCTCCTCCATCCAGAGCACCGGTTTCAAAACCCTGGCTGAAGGTCAAAAAGTCCAGTTCACTGTGACCCAGGGCAAAAAAGGCCCTCAGGCTGAGAACGTTACTCTGGTCTAAGCCCGCGCCAGTGAATCATGCAGGAGGAGCCAAGGCCCCTCCTCTTTTTTGCCCGCAATTCTTCCTGCCAACCACCTTTCCCTCGTAAAACCCGCACAATGAACCCGTACCACCTTCCTGTTCGCAGAAGGCGGCGGAGACTCGCTGAGTAAACGCCAGATACGACAAAGCATCGCAACGCGATGTGAAGGGCAATTCAGAGGGATTATGAAAGCTTCGAAGAGAGATTGGAGCGGGAAACGAGACTCGAACTCGCGACCCCGACCTTGGCAAGGTCGTGCTCTACCAACTGAGCTATTCC